>CAZCOO010000107.1:0-9594 GCA_964500395.1 uncultured Verrucomicrobiota bacterium | reverse complement strand
GGTGTGGGAGAACCACGGATGCACACGGATGGACACGGATTTTGTTTCGGGGGGGATGGATGCAGGTCGTGAGGGGGGCACGGCATGCAATGCCGTGGCTACAGGGACCGGGATCATTCCGGCTCATTTGTTCTCGGGCCAATACCGTGGATGGTGGGTTCTCGCAAAGGCGCGGAGTTCGCAAAGTGGGATCGGGAAACGGTCCGGCTTTGCCAGAGACCTCTTCTGCCGGGCACGGCATGCAATGCCGTGGCTACAGGGGAAGGGTGCTGTTTGGTTCGGTTTCCGCCCCCCCCACCCTTTTCACCCGGCCAGGAGTCCGGGGAGTTGATCCAGCCGCTGAATGACCGCCGTCGGCGCGACGCTCCGGCACCGCCAGTCATCTTCGCGCAGCCGCAGCGAGCGGGCGTCGCCGGCGAACAGCACGGTGCGCAATCCGGCCCGATTGGCCGTCCAGACATCGTTGAGCATGTCGTTGCCCACATACACCGCCTCTTCGGGGGAGATGCCCCTGCTTTTCAAGCCGGTGAGCACCGGGTCGAACATCCGGACCGAGGGCTTGGCCCGCCCCAACCGGTACGACCATGCGCACAGATCCGGGGCAATCCCCAGCTCCCCGGTCGAAGCCCCGAGGAGCGCATGCAGGGTCAGGGGGGTGTAGAACTGGGCATTGGAAACAATCCCCAGGACCGTCCCGGGACGCTCCCGCAGGGTCGCGAGCAACGCCAGGCACCCGGGCATGGGCCATACCGGATTCGTGCGGGTCTCGTACTCAATGGCAACGCCGTACAGCACGGCTTCCGAGGATTCGCCGCGGATCAGCCCCCGGCTTCGCAGTGTCTTCAGTACGTGGGACCAGATTTCCACAATGTCGACTTCCGGGTGATCGATGCCGCGGCGGCGCGATTGCGCGTGGGATTTGAGAACGGTGTCGCGAAACAGCTCCAGTCCCCGCGCCCCCGCCTCGGGCTCCGGGTGCAGCCCCACGGCCTCCAGAGACGCGGTGAGCATCCCCACGTCATCCCGTGCCGCCGCCACCCCGACATCGCCGGATCCGGACATGAGCAGGGTACCATAGACATCGAAGAGGACGGCTCGAATGCCGCGGAGGGGCTCGGATGTCGAGGCCGTCGCCGTGGCCCGGGGCGCCATCGGGCTGCTGAGTTCACGAATCCGTTCGATGAGGCGGGGGGCGATGTGGTCCATTTTTCAGCGTCCCGATAGGCTTGGTGGGTCAGGATGTACAAATCAGGGTAAAGCGTTCCGGCTGCAGAAACTGATCCAGCACGCGGCCGGGGTCCAGACGTCCTCGGTCGCTCTCCTCGGCGTCCACCAGGTCCCCGTACTGTCTGCGCAGGGTTTCGCCGTAGGAGGCCAACCCGTAGACGGCCCGGACGACATCCCGATTGTGCTCGATCGCCCGCGGCCCGCTTCCGGCCGGCTTCAGGCGGGCACCGGGCGGTTCGTCCGGCCATCCGCCTTCCTCCAGAAGCCGCCGCAGGGCGGTCTCCTGCAGCCCTTCGTCCAGGCGGCCAAAATCGACGGTATCCCCGCGGACGGCCCCGGCCACGGCCGCAGCGACGGCGCCCTCCGGCAGCGGCCGCCCGTAGGCGTGCCATGTTCGCGTCATCGCGCCCTGCACCCGGCGCCGAAATGCGTCCTGCCCCACCCAGGCGACCGGCACATCGAGCCGGTCGTAGAGACCGTCGAGATCGAGGCCCGCGCCCGTAAAGTCCCGGGTAATCTCGGGCAGGTTGCGCCCGGCGATCTGACGCCCCGCGAGCCAGGTTTCGAGAAAGGCGAGGCCGAACCCTTCCGCCACGCTGGTGGTGAGCAGTCCGTCCGCCCGTTCCAGAAGCCTCCCGTAGGGTTCCCGGCGGCCCATTTCGAACTCGACGGGCAGGTCCAACTCCCGGCTCAGGGCCACCCATCGTTCGTACACCGGGCGGGCGGCGGGGTTGTCGGGGGCGAGCGACAGGCCAAAGCGGTCCTCCCGGAGCAGGGCCGCCCAGAAGAGGACTTCCCCGATGTTCTTTCGCCGTATGGAGCGCGTCGGGTAGAGAAAGAACCGTCCCCCCGGCTGGTCCGGGCACGGTTTTGCAGAACAGGCATGCGACGCGGCGACCGCATTGGGAATGCGCCGGATGAGAGGCTCCGGACACCCGGCCCGGGCCAGGAATCCGGCGTCGCGCGCGTTCAGCAGCCCGTACCGCACCCGGGGGCCGAGCGGATACAGGACCGAGGGCAGCCGGTCTCCGAATGCGTGTTGGAGAGCGCGGTAGTTGCCCGGCCGGCCGTCTTCGGCAAAGTCGTGGATCTGCAGGTACACGGCCTCCCCGGCCTCTGCGAGCGCCGCGGCGGCGGCGGGCAGGGCGGCGTTTTTGCCCAGGGCGTGGTTGTGGATATGCCAGAGATCCGGCGGGCGGCCCAGCAGGCGGGCCGCTTCCCGCCGCATGTCCCGGGCCACGTCCTTCCCGTCGGTCACCGCCATGGACGGATCGTACCCCAAAGCCGGCACCACCCCGAGCCGTTCGGGATACCGGAAGCCTTCCCCGGGCTCCCCGCTGAGGACCGCACTGCGGCCGCCCTCCGGGTCGTACGCCTCCAGCGCCTGCTCCAGGACACGGGTCACCCCCCCGCGCCGCAGGTGGTAATGCACCATGGCGACTGTGGGGCGATCGGTCATGAATCGAGGCCGCGAAGCTCCCGGTAGGCGGGGACATCGAGCATGGGCGGGCGTTCATCTTCCATGATGTGGTGCTCGATCTGCTCGTAGAGCAATTCCTGGGCCTGGAACTGGCGCAGGACGTTCTGGCGCTCCGGCAGGCCCTGCATCAGGTCCAGGGCCTCGGCCCGGGAGAGAAAGGTCTGGAGAATCCCGAACGCCATCTTGCCCAGGTCCCGGGTGGGCTGGTTGCGGTGCACCCGCTGCCCGAGGTCGGTCTGGCCAAAGGCCTCCAGGCCCCACTTCACATAGACGTCGATGAGGTGGGAGGTCTCGACCCCGTAGCCGATGGGAAACGGGATCGCCTCGAGCACATTCCGGCGCACGGCATACTCGCCCGAGAGGGGTTGAATAATCGCGGTGAGTTCCGGGAAGAACAGGGAGAAGAGCGGGCGCACCAGGATTTCCGTGACCCGCCCGCCGCCGGAGGGCCGGACCCGCTGCCCCACCGAGAGCGGGCGGTCGTAGAAGGCCTTCACGTATTGGATTTCCGGACGGTAAAACAGGGGGGCCGCCAGGGCGTAGACAAACCGCGAGTGGATGTTTTTGATATCCGCATCCACGTACACGATGATGTCGCCCTTGAGCTGGTAGATGGCCTTCCAGAGGTTTTCTCCCTTGCCGCGCTTGTGGCCCATCTCGGGCAGGATGTCCTCGGCCAGGTAGACGTCCGCCCCGAACGAGGCGGCAATTTCGCGGGTGCGGTCGGTGGAGCCGGAATCGATGATGGCCAGCTCGTCCAGCAGCGGATACCGCTCCATGAGCTCGGATTTGAAGATCACCACTTCCTTGCCGATGGTTTCTTCTTCGTTCAGCGTGGGGATGCACAGGGAGATGGAGGTTCCCTGTTTCTCCTTCTCCTCCACCAGCTTTCGAATATCCCAGAAGTTCTGGTAATCGAAGGTATTATGTTTCAGCCACTCGTCGATTTTCTTCACAAAAACCTCCATCGATCGCCAGCAGCGCGCCCATGAGCTGGGCCATGCCGGCAAATACGGGCTCAATGAGGACCGATTCCCGCGTTTCCTCCAACTGCTGCCCCTTGGACAACCCCAGCGTCACGGCGGGGATTTCGTGGTCGATCAGGGCGCAGAGTTCGGAGGTGCTCGGTGAGATCAGCGGTTTGATTTCCAGGCCGTCGAGGATGGCCCGCATCCGCCTGGCCATGGGATGGCCGGACGGGATGCCCCCCGGCTGGCGGCCGGCATAGACATCCAGCACGACCTCCCCGCCGGATTGCGAGGTGACCTCGGCGACGATGTCTTCGATACGCTCCCGGATCTCCCGCACCATACCGGCCGACTCGCTGCGAATCTCAAAATGCAGCTCGGCGTTGGTGGCCAGGGTATTGAAGGAGGTCCCGCCGCGGATGGATTCAAAGACGACGGTCGTCCGGGGCCGCCGGGGCAGCGGCATTTCGACGATGCGGTCGATGACTTCGTTGAGGGTCACAATCGCGCTGGTGGCGCCGAACCGCCACCAGTCGTAGTCTTCGGGCACCCGGCAGGTGATATCGCCGCGCAGCATCCCGGTGGACTGGATGCTGAGCCGCCCCAGGGGGATGCCCTTGAGACAGACGCCCGCCTGTATGGGGAGGGTGTTGTTTTCCAGGAAATACCGAAGCCCCTCCAGGTTTCCCCGGCCCAGGCTCCGGCTGGCGCCGAGCAACAGGATCGGATGGCGAAAGCGGATGCCCAGGTGGTCGGCCAACGTGGGCAGCGTGGCCAGGGTGGCCAGCCCCAGCGCGCTGTCTCCGATGCCGGCGCCCAGGACCCGGTCCGGCCGAATCGTCACGGTGTGGTCCACCTCGTCGGAAAAGACCGTATCGGAGTGGGCGACGACTACGATGGGCCGGTCGCCCTCGGTTCCCGGGATCAAGCCCATGCAATTGTCGACTTCATCACACCCGACATCGCTGAGTTCCGACTCGCTGAAGCGCTGTTGGAGGAATGCCTGGCGGTCCTGCTCCCCGAAGGTGGGGGCCGGGATTTCGCCGAGCATGACGAGATTGGCCAGGAAGATTTCGCGGAGGGCCTCTGACTTCTCCCGGTAGACGGGGAGATCCTGCAGAATCTTGGCCATGCCCTTCGGCGTGGCGGCCTTGGCCGGGCTCTCGGTGGACTTTTTCTCTCTCATAGATTTTCCCAGGGGCTTCGATCGGGACGAACGATTCCCGAGATCATGGGCAAATACCATTTGCCGTAAATGACCTGTGCGCTAAGATTGTGTGGGGCCCGGGTAAAATACGTCAAGCGGACCAGGATATGCCAGAACGAATCGGATTTGTTTCCACACGTTTCGCCGGACTCGACGGTGTTTCGCTCGAAAGCGCGAAATGGGCGGAGTTTCTGTGGGACCTGCAGCATACCAGTTATTGGTATGCCGGACGGCTCGACCGGGATCCGGCCGCCAGTCTCTGCATTCCCGAGGCCTATTTCGGCCATCCGGAAGTGGACTGGATCAACCGGCGCCTCTGGGGCGCGGACACGCGGGCCCCGCTGGTCAGCCGCCGCGTGCGGGACATGGCCGAATACCTCAAAGGAACGCTCTACGAATTTGTCCAGACCTTCGATATCTCCCTGATGGTGATCCAGAATGCCGTCAGCATCCCCATGCACGTACCGCTGGGCATTGCCATCACCGAATTCCTGGCCGAGACGCGGTTCCCCGCCATCGCCCATCATCACGATTTCTACTGGGAGCGCGACCGGTTCTCCATCAACGCGGCCCAGGACTATCTCGAGCTGGCGTTTCCCCCGAAAGACCCCGACATGCAGCACGTGGTCATCAACCAGGCCGCCCAGGAGCAGCTCTCCTGGCGCAAGGGCGTCTCCTCCATGCTGATCCCCAACGTCCTCGACTTCGACCACCCGCCCCCGCCGGTGGATGAATACGCGCAGGATGTCCGCCGGGATATCGGCCTCAAACCCGAGGACATCATGATTCTGCAGCCGACGCGCATCGTACCCCGCAAGGGCATCGAGCACGCGATCAAGCTGGTCGAACGCCTGGCGGATCCGCGCTGCAAGCTGGTGATTTCCCACGAGGCGGGCGACGAGGGGCACGAGTACCGCGACATGGTGGCGGACCTGGCCCGGGAGGCGGGGATCGACCTGCGCTTCATTGAAACCCGCATTGCCGACACCCGCCAGCGGGACCGCCAGGGACAGAAGATGTACACACTCTGGGATCTCTACCCGCACGCCGATCTCGTCACCTACCCGAGCCTGTACGAGGGCTTTGGGAACGCCTTCCTGGAGGCCTTGTATTTCCGCAAGCCGGTGCTGGTCAACCGGTATTCCATCTTCGTGCGCGACATCGAGCCCAAGGGCTTTCACCTGCCGGTGATCGAAGGGTTTGTCACGCGGGAGATCGTCGAGGAAGTCCGGCGGATTATCGATGATGCCCCCTACCGGCAGGCCATGGTCGACCACAACTACGACGTCGCCTCCCGCTTTTACAGCTACGACGTGCTCCGCCGCAGTCTGCAAACCCTTGTCACCAACCTGCGGGGACTGTAAACCGGATTCCGCGATGCTCATCACCTATTCAACCCGCATCATGCAGCGCATCCACCAGCGCTTTCGCACCCTGTACGGCGACCGGGCCGATGCCTGTTGCGAACGGCTCTCCATGATGGTCGGCCGCTACGGGGTGGGAACCGACTTATCGCCCCCGGCGGCGCGATGGGACCACCGCACCGCCGCCCTCATCACCTACGGCGACATGGTGACCTGCGACGGGCAACGCCCCCTGAGCACCCTCAAGCTCTGGCTGGACCAGCGCGTCCGGGGGCTCTTGGACACCGTGCATATCCTTCCCTTCTTCCCCTATTCGTCGGATGACGGGTTTTCCATTATCGACTATCGGGCCGTCGACCCCGTGCTGGGTCAGTGGCGGGACGTGGAAGAGATAGCGGGCGAGTACCGCCTGATGGCCGACCTGGTCCTGAATCACGTCTCCAGCCGGAGCCAGTGGGCGCGTTCCTACATCACCGGCGTGGCACCCGAGCGCCATTACTTCCTGGAGACAGACCCCGCCACCGATCTCTCGGCGGTTGTGCGCCCGCGCAGTTCCCCCCTGCTCTCGGAGGTCCAGACCCGGAACGGCCCCCGGCATCTCTGGACCACCTTCAGCGAGGATCAGCTCGACCTCAACTTCGCCAATCCGGATGTCCTGTTCGAATTTCTCGACATTCTCTTCTGGTACATCGCCCACGGCGTGCGGATCATCCGGCTCGATGCCATCGCCTACCTCTGGAAGACGGTGGGGACCTCCTGCATCCACCTGCCCGAGACACATGAAGTGGTGAAGCTGTTCCGGGACGTGCTGGACATGGTGGCCCCGCAGGTGGTCCTGCTCACGGAAACCAATGTGCCGCACAAGGAGAACATCTCTTATTTCGGCCGCGGCGACGAGGCCCACATGATTTATCAGTTCAGCCTTCCTCCCCTGTTGCTGCACGCCCTGTTGACCGGACGGGCCGATGTCCTGGCGAAGTGGGCGGAGTCTCTCGGCTCGTTGCCCAAAGGCTGCACCATGCTGAACTTCACCGCCTCCCACGACGGCATCGGGGTCCGGCCGCTGGAAGGCCTCGTGGAAGACGGCGAGCTGGACCGGATCATCGAGCGGGTCCGCGCCGTCGGCGGAAAGGTCTCGACCCGGCGGCGCAGCGACGGCTCGGACGCGCCGTACGAGTTGAACACCACGTTTTTTGACGCCCTGGCCGACCCCGGAGCCACGCGGCCGACGGCCCGGCACATTCGCCGGTTTCTCTGCTCACAGGCCGTCATGCTCGCCTTCAAGGGCGTTCCCGCCGTGTACTTCAACAGTCTGTTTGCCGCCCGCAACAACCGGGCCGGCGCCCGGCAGACCGGTCAGGCGCGCACCCTGAACCGGCGAAAGTGGAACCTCCACGAACTCGGGGCGCTCGTGTCGGACCCGCGCTCCCACGTCCACAGTGTGTATCGGGGGATGCAGCACATGCTGCAGCTCCGGCAGAAGCACTCCGCCTTTCATCCGGACGGCTATCAGAAGATCATTCAGCCCGCGCCGGGTGTGCTGGCCATCGAACGCACGGCGCCGGGCGGGGGGGATATTGTGCTGGCGGTTCACAATCTCGGGCCGGAGCCGGTCTCCTGCACGATCCCGGGCACGGCCCATGCCCTGTCCGGGAAGATCCCCTGCCTGGACTCCCTCAGCGGGACCATGCGGGGCGGCCGCGAAGGCCAGTTCCATTTCGACCCCTACGAGGTCTGCTGGCTGACCCTCTCCGCCCCCGTCTGAGGCCCGATGCGCCCCTCACCCGCCGGAGCGAAACGCGAGGAGGGCAAGCGCCACAAACACGAGCCCCATCGCCGTCACGATCATGCCTCCGCGCCGGCATTTGACAGCATCCATGGCCATGCCGGAGACCGATCGCCGGAATTTGTAGGGGTTCATCACCAGGATGATGCCGACCACCACCGCGACATAGGCACTCACGATGACCACGTAGCGCCAGGCGGAGTCATGCCATCGCGCCGCATCCAGGAACGGCGCCGCCAGGAGCAGGAGCAATCCCCCGAGGCAGCGCGGTGCCAGGAGTTCATCCATGTAGAGAACGAGCAGGATGTACGCGATCGGCACGGCGATCAGCACAAGCCGCGCGAGCTGGGCATTGCCCGCCACCGGGGGCTCCTGAATCAGCAGCCAGGCCGCCCAGGGCAATTCCCCCAGGAGCATGATCCGGGGAATCCAGCGGCTGCGCGGGAAGTCCAGCAGCGCATCCTGCACGCGGCGGGTGCAGGAGGTCCAGACGGCCCCGCCCAGCAGCAGGACGATCCCGAGCAGAAGTGTCAGTTGAAACAACGTCATGGGCAGCTTTCGGAAACGGTGAAAAGGAGGTGGAGTCTACGGGCTCGGTGCGGGCAACGCAAGCGGCGGTTTTGTCCCCGGGCGGTCACGTCACCGCCAGATCCAGGCCACACCATTCCCCGTCGCCGTCCCGGCCGCGCTCCGTCGCTCCGCGGGCGAGAAACGCCCCCGCCACGGCATCCGCCTGGTCTTCCCGGATGCCGCTCAGGATGAGCCGGTCCCGGCAGAGCGAAATCAGCCGGGGCGACAATTCGATGAGCACATCGGAGTAGATATTCGCGCAGACCACATCCCAGGCGGGCCGGGGCGGCACGTCCCCCGCCCCGCACGCGGCGAACTCGATGGCGCCGGCCGCGTGGTTCAGCTCCGCATTCTGCCGGGCCTGCTCGATGCAGACCGGGTCGAGATCCACGGCCAGGATGGGCCCGTAGCCCAGTTTGGCCGCCGCAATGGCCAATACCCCGCTGCCGGTTCCCAGGTCCAGAAAGGAACGCCGCGCCGCCCCGGCCGGGGCCTGCGCCTCGACGGCCTCGAGGCAGAAGCGGGTGGTAAAGTGGTCCCCCGTACCGAAACTCAAGCCGGGATTGAGGATGATCGGGATCCGCCCCCCCGCCGCATGGACGTCCGGATCGGCCTCCCACTCGGGCACCAGGAGCAGGCGGCGGGCAATGGCGCGCACATGGAAGTGGTGCCGCCAGAACCGGGTCCAGTCCCGGGGCCGGCAGGCCGATACCGAGATGCGTGGCCCGGGATACGCATGCTGCAGTCGCCGCGCGAGGGCATCCGCCGCGCCGGCGCCTTCGACGTAGACATCCAGCCAGGGGCACGCGCTCCGCTCCCAGTTCTGGATGACCGGCTCGAGGGCCCACTCCGCGCGGAGCCGGTCGGCCAGCGCCTCAACGTCGTCGTGTTCCGCAAGGATCGTGACGACATGCCAGTCATTCGTTTCCGCTGCCGGTTCCATGGCTACAGGTCGGGCCCCTCCCTGAGCCATTCGGTGGGCCAATTGGCCG
>CAZCOO010000106.1:0-9704 GCA_964500395.1 uncultured Verrucomicrobiota bacterium | reverse complement strand
CTCAGTTTTTTCATCATGGTGTCCCCATCCTTCATGCTGAATCCGGTCCGAATCATTTCGCTCGGGGGCGATATTTGTCACAAATGTAAGGTAAATCATAGCGAGGAATCATGCTGGGTCAAGCGTTTTTGTTGCAAAAAGATGTGGATACTGTGGGGGGACTGTGTGACGCGCAAAGAGAGCGTGTTGTCTCCCGGCGTTCGGTCTAGGGGGCGAACGGGGCGCCGGAATTGGTGGCGGAGCCGTCCGGGGGCTCCGTATTTCCGGGCTGGGGCGGGCTGTGGCGAATGACAAAGGCCTCGAATTCATTCGTGTACCGGATGCGGTCGAAGGCCTCGTGGTTGAGGTACATGAGGATATGGTGCCGGGGTTGAAGCGCCGCCGCTCGCTCCAACAGGTCAACCGCTTCGCCTATCTCTCTCTGCCGAGCGGCCAGGCGGGCGAGGGCCAGGAGGGGATAGGGGTTGTCGGGCCCCGATTCAAAGCCGGCGTTCAGGAGGGGTTTGGCATCCTCGGGGCGCCCCTGCTCGATGCGGACCATGGCGAGATTGTAGAGGGCCTGGGCGCGGAGGCGGGTGTTCGCGGCATTGGTGAGGGCCTGGAACTGCTGGGCGGCGTCTGCGAACTGCCCGGTCCGGTACAGGGCCGATCCGTAATTGAAGAGGGTGGCGGGGTGGTCCGGCCATTGGTGAATCATCGGCTCCAGCAGGGTGAGGGCGCCCGCGGTATTGCCCAGGGTGAGGAGCGAGCCGGCGAGCCCGTTGAGGGCGGGTTGATTCAAAGGATCGAGCCGGGCGGCGCGGAAAAACGCAATCGCTGCGTTTTCCGCATCGTATTCCCGGAAGTAGAGGTCGCCGAGCTCGACCCGGAGGGCGGGGTCATCGGGAGCGGCCGCGATTTGCTTCTCCAGACGGGCCACCCGGTCGGCAATCGGGGCTGTATCCTGGTTCGATCCCCGCTCGCCCTGGACGGCATACCAATCGTCGGGATCCATTTCGACGGCGGCGCGGGCGTCGCAGGCGCCGTGGGCGGCCAGGAGCCCTGCGGCTGCGATTCCCCAGAGCGGCGAGAGCTTCATGGTGACCCCTCCTCGGACTCGCGCGGGGGGAGGACATCCTCGACCCCTTCGATCGCGGCAAAGGGCTCGCGCCGGATGAGGGCCGCCAGGTCTTCGCGGGACAGGATCGTCCCGAGCCGCCGCAGCCATGCCTTGGCTTCTTCGATATTGCCTTCGGCGAGGGAGATGCGGCTCATGAGGGCATAGGGGTCGGCCTTGCCGGGGATGCGCCGCATGGCCTGAATGGCGGCTCGGCGGGCGTCCGTGTACTTCTCCGCCCGGTAGGCGAGCCGGGCCTGCCAGAGCCAGCCCGCCGGGTTACCGGGCTGGACCCGGGTCCGGCGGCGGGCGAGGTCCAGCGCCAACTCCGGTTGATCGAGCTGCAGGGCCAGCCGGCCGGCATTGTGCAGGAGGAAAGGCGTCTCCGGGTGGCGCTGGATCTGATCGAGCAGGACCCTCAGGGCCCTGTGGGGCAGGTTCAGGTTTTCGAGGGCCAGGGCGAGATTGTTGGCGTAATCCGGCTGGTCCGGGTGCCGGTGCAAGGCGTAGATCTGCACCATGGCGCAGGGAACCCAATCGGAACTGAAGGCGTACACATCCCCGAGCAGCGCGAGCAGTTCGGGGTTGGCGGGGTACTCGAGGAGCTTGTTGCGCAGCACGATTTCCGCCTGGAAGAAATTCCCCTGCTGCAGATAGTGCCGGGCCTCCGCCAGGGCATCGTTGAACTCATCGTCTTCAAACCCGAGACCGGCCTCGGGGTCGGGGGCCTCCGGCAGGTCCTCGACATGGGTCAGGACCTCCTGTTCGGCGGCGGCCCAGAAGGAGGTGGAGGGCGTCATCGCACGTCCGTATCGCAGGGCCATGGCCGCCATGGCAGCTTCGCCCTTGCGGGCGTACACAGCGGCGAGGAGTTTGACGGCGTTTTCATTTCGGGGGCGGAGGTTGAGCGCCCGGCGGATGTTGACCTCCGACTCGACGAGGGTTTCCGATCGGTGGGCGGCGGTCCAGAGAAGGTGGTCGCTCCATACGTCCTCCACCAGCTCGCGGGACAGGCCGGGGGCTGCCGTTGCCGCACCGGCCAGTACGAGCAGCAAAACCGGAATGGAGACAATGTGAATCATGGATGACGCCCGCGGACCTGTTGCTTTGGGTTGAGAGGAGAGGGCTCCAGCGTTCGGCTCCCGTGCACGCTGACACCGCATCCTTTTCTGTTTTGCCTTCTGCCGGCGTGATCAAAAGCCGCTTTCATCACTCTCGAACACCGAGATAAAGTCCCTTTCCCGGATCAATTCTTCAAGGAGAATATCGCCATCGGGCCTGTTCCGGGGTACAACCCCTCCCGTGATGAAGAGGTCTGGTAGACAATGGCTCCGATGCGGGGGACGGGGACTGCTGCTGATCGCGGCCCCCGTGCTATTCCTGCTTTTGCTCGAGGGCGTGCTGGTCCTGGCCGGGGTGGGGGTGTCCACACGGTTCCTGATGAAGGCCCGCCCCCCGATCGGCTCGGCCTACAGCAACATCGTCTACCGCACCAACCCCGGATTCGGATTGCGTTTCTTTCCCTCCGCGCTCAACCGCCGCCCGGAGCCGGGCCTTTTTCCGACGGAACGGGGGGGCGATGAGCTCCGCGTCCTGGTGCTGGGCGGGTCGGCGGCCCTGGGGGATCCGGTTCCGGATTTCGGCCTTCCGCGCATGCTCCAGGCACAGCTTGAGGCGGCATACCCGGACCGCCGCGTACGGGTCCTGAACGGTGCGATGACCGCGGTAAACTCGCATGTGGCGAGGGTTGTGGCGGCCCAGGCGGAGGCCTTCGAGCCGGACGCGGTGGTGGTGTACATGGGCAACAACGAGGTGATCGGCCCCTACGGTCCGGGCACGGTCCTGTCGCCGATCGTTTCCTCGCCGGGCCTGATCCGCCTGCACAGCGCGTTTGCCGGGACCCGGACGGGGCAACTTCTGTCCCGGGTGCCCGGAGCGCTTACGGGCGATGCCCGGCCCGTCGACTGGGGCGGGATGGAGATGTTTCTCGGCCACCGCTTCGCCCGCGGCGCCCCGGAGTTGGAGCGCGTGCGCACCCATTTCCGGCAGAATTTGATGGGGATTGCCCGGTCCTGCCGGTCCATGGACGCCGCGATGCTGCTGTGTACGGTCGGGACGGATCTGCGGGATACGGCGCCGTTTGCCTCCAGGGAAGTGGGCCCGGAAACGCCGGACTACAGCCGATGGACCCAGCTCCAGCGACGGGCGGACCGGATGGCCGCGCTCGACCGTCACGGCGCGGCCGCGCAGTTGCTCACCCGGGCATGGTCGCTCATTCCCGATCATGCCGAAACCGCGTTCAGGATCGGGCGACACCTGCTGGCCGCCGGGCGCCCGCCCGAAGCGCGAATATGGCTGGAAGAGGCCCGGGACACCGACTTGCTCCGCTTCCGGGCCGATAGCATGCTCAATTCGGTAATCCGGTCGTTTGCCGGTGCGGGGGGAGAGGGTGATGAACAAGCGGACGACGGCGAATCCGGGACCCCCTCGGCCGCCGGGGCCGGCGGCCCTCCCGAAGAAGACCGGGCCCGTCTCGGGAGCGCCGGGCCGGGGCCGGTCTATCTCGTCGACGTGGAGCGGGCCCTGGCCGCCGCGGCTCCCGGGGGCATTCCGGGCCACACCCTGTTTCTCGACCATGTGCATTTCACCTTTGACGGAAACTTCGCGGCGGCCCGGGCGATTGCGGAACGCCTCCGGGATGTACTGCCGATTGTCCCTACCGGCGTCTGGCCGCCGAGCCGGGAGGCGTGCCGGGAGCGGCTGGGATACGGTGCGCACACGGAAAATCACATCCTCGGGGAGATGCAGGACCGCTTTCTCCAGCCGCCGTTCAATACGCAGATCAACCAGGAAGAACGCCTTTGGCGCGTCGGGCGGCGGCGCGACGAGTTGCTCACCCATCTTCGGGCGGGGGGGTACGAGCCCGTGCTGGCCGACATGCGCGCGGTCCGGGAACGCTACCCGAAGGATCCCGTACCGGCTATCTGGCACTCCTACATCCGGGTGAGTGCGGGCGACGCGGACGGAGCGGTTGAATCCATGCGCGATGCCTGGGAACTCCAGCCCTTTGACGGGGAGACCGCGGTCGACCTCGCCCTGATGCATGCCCTGGCGGGCCGGCTGGATCGATGCCTGGAATGGCTGCGGCGCCCGCCGCCCGATCCGACCCTGAAGCCGGCGGACAACCTCCGGAAGGTGCTGGACAGTCTTCACAAGGGCGGGCACTACGCGCTGTCCCTGCAGGTGCTCGACCGGTGGGGGGAGACGGGGACCGACGCTCTTCGGATTCGGCTGGCAAAGGCGGAGGCCCTGCGGGCCCTGGGCCGGAAAGACCAGGCCGCATCTCTTTATGAAGAGGCCCTGAAAGGGCGGTCAACCCTGCCGGAAACACTCGAGGCGGCCACGCTTGCGTTCGAGCTGGGGCGCACCGGGCGTGCCATGGAACACTTCCGGGGGTTCCTGGCGGCCCGTCCGAACCAGCCTCAGGCCCATTACCTGTACGGCAAGGCCCTGTTCGAGACGGGCGACGGGGCGTCCGCGGCGGCCCATCTGGAAACGACCGTGGAGTTAAATCCATCCGACGTGGATGCGTGGCTCCTGCTCGCCCGCCTTGCCTTCCTGGAGGGACGGCCCCGCGTCGCCCTCACCCGGCTGAAACAGGCCCTCCACTGGAAGCCCGAATTTGATGATGCGGTCCTGCGCCTGGCCCGCCTGCAAACCTGTCTGGGTCATCCGGGGGCGGGGATTCGGGCTCTGAAGCGTGCCGTGCAGGAGGACCCGGCCCCCGCGCTGCAGAATGAGCTGGCCTGGCTGCTGGCGACGGTCCCGGAGGAAGCGTTGATGGATGGACAGCGGGCCGAGGCCCTCGCCCGCGCGGCCTGCGAGGCGGTGGACTATCGTCATCCGGGCTACCTGGATACGCTGGCGGCCGCGTATGCAGCGGCGGGGGCCCATGACATCGCCGTGCGAACCCAGGACCGGGTTCTGCGGCGACTGTCCGATCAAAAAGGGAGCCCCGTTTACCGGGCCATGCTCCAGCGCCGGGAGGCGTACCGGCGCGGAGAACGATGGATTGCCAAGCCCACGCCCCCCTGGCGCGGGAACCGGGATGACGGAGAGGCTCCCCCTCCCGAATGAGATAAAAAAGGACCTCCTCACTTTACGAGACCGGTTTTCACCATTACAGATACCCACCGTCACATCCAACCAGGAGATTCAAGACATGGAGCCGAACCAAGAAACGTCGAGCGGAGTCTGCCCGGTCCTGCACGGCGGGGCCACCGAGAGTGGGATGTCGAACATGGGGTGGTGGCCAAAGGCCCTGAACCTCGACATCCTGCACCAGCACGATACCAAGACGAACCCCCTGGGCCAGGGATTCGACTATCGCGAAGAAGTACAAAAACTGGACGTCGAAAAGCTGAAGAGCGATCTGCACGCGTTGATGACGGACAGCCAGGCCTGGTGGCCGGCGGACTGGGGGCATTACGGGGGCTTGATGATCCGGATGTCATGGCATGCAGCCGGGACCTATCGCATCGCGGACGGCCGCGGGGGCGCCGGCACGGGGAATTTACGGTTTGCGCCGCTGAACTCCTGGCCCGACAACGTCAACCTGGATAAGGCGCGCCGCCTGCTCTGGCCCATCAAGAAGAAATACGGGAATCAGCTCAGCTGGGCCGATTTAATCGCTTATGCCGGCACCATTGCCTACGAATCCATGGGGTTGAAACCCTTTGGGTTCGCCTTCGGCCGAGAGGATATCTGGCACCCGGAAAAAGATATCTATTGGGGGGCTGAAAAAGAATGGCTCGACTCCACGCGCTACCAAAGTGAAGACCGCGAATCCCTGGAGAATCCCCTGGCCGCGGTGCAGATGGGATTGATCTACGTCAACCCCGAAGGCGTCGACGGCAAACCGGACCCCCAGAAGACCGCCCACGATGTCCGGGTTACCTTCGCCCGCATGGCGATGAATGATGAAGAGACGGTGGCCCTGACCGCCGGCGGCCACACCGTGGGCAAGTGCCACGGCAACGGCGATGCCAACCTGCTGGGTCCGGAACCGGAGGCTGCCGATGTGGAGGATCAGGGCCTGGGGTGGATCAACAAGACCGCGCGGGGCGTGGGCCGGGACACGGTAACCAGCGGTCTGGAGGGCGCCTGGACCACCCATCCAACGAAGTGGGACAACGGCTACTTCCATCTGCTGCTCAATCACGAGTGGGAGCTACAGAAGAGCCCGGCCGGCGCCTGGCAGTGGGAGCCGGTCGACATGAAAGAGGAAGACAAGCCGGTGGATGTCGAAGACCCGTCCATCCGCCACAACCCCATCATGACCGATGCCGACATGGCCATGAAAGTGGATCCGGTGTACCGGGAGATTTCCGAACGGTTTTACCAGGATCCGGACGCCTTCGCCGACGCCTTTGCCCGGGCCTGGTTTAAGCTGACTCACCGGGACATGGGGCCCAAGGCCCGCTACATCGGCCCGGATGTGCCGAAGGAAGATCTTATCTGGCAGGACCCGGTTCCCGCGGGAGCCGCGAACTACGATATTCAGGCGGTGAAAGAGACGATCGTCGCCGGCGGGCTCCCCATCGGGGAAATGGTGGCTACTGCCTGGGACAGTGCGCGAACCTTCCGGACATCGGACAAGCGCGGCGGGGCCAACGGCGCCCGCATTCGCCTGGCGCCCCAGAAGGATTGGGAGGGCAACGAGCCCGACCGTCTGAAGCGGGTTCTCGCGGTGCTGGAGCCGATCGCAGCCGACACCGGAGTCAGCGTGGCGGACGTCCTTGTCCTGGCCGGCAATGTGGGCATCGAACGGGCTGCCCGCGCCGCAGGCGTTGAGGTCACTGTTCCCTTTTCACCCGGACGCGGCGATGCCACCGACGGGATGACGGATGCCGAGTCCTTCAGCGTTCTGGAGCCCCTGCACGACGGATACCGCAACTGGCTGAAGCAGGACTATGCTGTGAGCGCTGAAGAGCTTATGCTCGACCGCACGCACCTGATGGGTTTGACCGCGCCGGAGATGACCGTCCTGGTCGGCGGCATGCGCGCACTCGGGACCAATTACGGGAACACCAAACACGGCGTATTCACCGACCAGGTCGGTGTGCTGAGCAATGACTTCTTCGTCAATCTGACCGATATGGGCAATGCGTGGACACCCGCCGGAAACAACCTGTACGAGATTCGGGACCGCGAAACCGGCGCCTTGAAGTGGACGGCGACGCGGATCGACCTCATTTTCGGGGCCAACTCGATTCTTCGTTCGTACGCCGAGTACTACGCCCAGGATGACAACCGGGAAACGTTTGTGCACGACTTCGTACAGGCCTGGGCAAAGGTCATGAATGCGGACCGCTTTGATGTGACCTGAGGCGAACGCCCGCACCGGCGGGACGGGGTTCTCCCCGGCGCGAGTCCGCAACGCTGTTCCGAACCGGCCGGCCGCCTGCGTTCGGGTTTCCTTGACTCGCCGCCGGGGTCCCGTACCATCGGGCGCATGAGTACAAGTATTTTTCCAACGGATCGTGAAGTGCCCGTCGTCATGACGATTGCGGGTTCGGACAGCGGGGGCGGCGCCGGCATTCAGGCCGACCTCAAGACCTTCTCAGCCCTCGGGGTCTTCGGCACCTCCGCCATCACCTGTGTAACCGCTCAGAATCCGGATCAGGTCGCCGGGATCGCTCCCCTGGAGCCGGAGATGATTCAGAAGCAGATCAAGGCGGTCTGCGACGACTTCCCCCTGACGGCGGCCAAAACGGGCATGCTCTACTCGGCCGACATCATCCGCGCCGTAGCCGCCGAAGATATGCGGGAAGGCATCCCCATCCTGGTCGTCGACCCGGTCATGGTGGCGGCCTCCGGCGCCCGCCTGCTCCAGGCCGACGCGGTGGAGGCCCTGTGCGGGGACCTGCTGCCCAAGGCCCGGGTGGTCACGCCGAACATCCACGAAGCGGAGATTCTCTGCGGGACGTCCATTGGCTCCGTGGACGAAATGCGCACGGCGGCGCGGCACATCGGCGATAAATTCGATCTGGCCTGCGTGGTCAAGGGGGGGCACCTCAGCGGCGATGAGGTGGTGGATGTGCTGTACGATGAGGGAGAGGAATCCCTCTTCGGCTCGCCGCGCCTCTACGATGTGCATACGCATGGGGCGGGCTGCACGTTCTCCTCCGCCCTCACGGCCTACCTCGCCCGGCGGGAGCTGATGACGGATGCGGTGGAAAAAGCGAAGGCCTTTGTCGAACAGGCGCTGAAGCAGGCCATCCAGGTCGGTCGCCATCGACCGCTCAATTTTTTCTGGGGCGAGGAAGCCGCGGACGAGACGGCCTGAGGCACGCGCCGGACAAGGGGCATGTGAGATCAAACCGGGAGAGGGATGGGGGTGTTCACGCGAAGGCAGCCAGAGCGGCTTTCCCCGCGTGAGCCTGCGGAGACCGGCTCGGCCTGTTCATCCCGCGACCTGATGCGCCGCCCCATGGTCGGCCTGGCATTGGATGCTGTGGCCGGTGTCCTGCTGGCCTTTTCCCGGCCCGCCCCGCTGCCTCTGCTGCTCCCCGCTCTCGTGACTCTGCCGGCCCTTTGGGGCCTGTCCCGGGCGGTCCTCCGTCACCGGCCCGGCCCCCGGGGGCGCGTGGCGGCGACGTGCGAAACGCTTTTCATCCATCTGGCCGCGGTTCTCCTGTTCTGGGCGCATGCGGACCTGTCGCTTCGCCCGCTCGACTCGCGCCACATCCTGAACCGCGTGCAGGCGCCCCGCGAAACGCTTGAGATGAGGGGGATCATCGCCCAGCCGCCCGAGATTCAGGAGGGCGAGTGGTACACCCGCGTCCGCTTTCCCGTGGAATTGACAGCCATACAGAGACTGGAGAAAAGGCAGCCCGCCACGGGCCGGGTGGAGGTGGAGTGGAGAGGCCGAACGCCGGGCGGCCAGGCGGCCCTGCGCTACGGAGATGAAATCGAGGCCACCGGCATCCTGCGCATGCCGACCACCTGGCGCTACCGCCCGTCGTTCTCGATACTGGACAACGACCTGGAGGTGACAGGCACGGGACAGGGCAATCCGCTCTACCGGGCCCTGTGGGACGCGCGAGCCGTGGGCAAGCGCATTTTATCCACGGGGATCGCAGAGGAGAGGGCGGTTCTTTCCGTTCTGCAGGCCCTTATGCTGGGGTATCGGGACGCGTTGGACTCCGAACAGTGGGGCCTGTTTGCCGAAACCGGCATGCTCCACATTTTCGCCATCAGCGGCCTGCATGTCGGGGTCATGGCGGCGCTGTTGATCTTTGTCTTTCGCTCCCTGGGAATCCGGCGGCCCCGGTGGGGGCTGTTTCTCATCCCGCTTCTCGGCTGCTACGTGATCATCACCGGGCTGCAGGTGAGTGCCCTGCGGGCGTGGCTGATGGTGTCGGTGTACTGGGCGGGTCTCTGCATCGGGCGCAAGCCGGACGTGCCCTCCGCCCTGTCCGCCGCGGCGATTCTCATGCTTTCGGCCGATCCGCGACAACTGGTGCAGCCGGGGTTTCTTCTCTCCTTCACGATTGTGGCCGGTCTGTGGCTGTTGACCCCGCCGTTTCTGCGCCCCCTCCGGGAG
>CAZCOO010000105.1:0-9750 GCA_964500395.1 uncultured Verrucomicrobiota bacterium | reverse complement strand
AGGCATGGGTGCCGCCAATGTCGAGCAGGCGGAGCGGACGCGGGCCCGGCAGGGCGTCCAGACGCTTCCGGAAGAGGGCCGCCCGCTTTCTCCGCAGGCGGTTCACGAACGAATCGGGGTCGCGATAATTGAGTGCGGACGATTTTCGCAACGGCATCATGTCTAGCAATCATGGGGTTGGAGGTGATCGAAGGATGTCGAAACGGAGTATGACAGATTGAAAGAGGTAATAAAGACTTGTCTTTTCGGGCCGGAGAGGGGTTGAATACAAGCTTCAGAGGAGGCAGGGGCGCTCCTTTGGATAAATTCATGTGCAGCCCCCGGGAGAAATCATTATGGCTATGACCAAGACACAAGTATACGCAGCGCTCGCCGAGCGCACCGGCATGCAGAAGAAGGACGTTCGCGAAGTGATGGACCAGCTCGCCGAGCTGGCGTACGAAGAAGCTTCCGACGGGTTTCCCCTCCCCGGCCTCGGCAAGCTGGTGCTGGTGAACCGCGCCGCCCGTATGGGCCGGAACCCCGCCACGGGCGAGCAGATTCAGATCCCCGCCAAAAAGGCGGTGAAGTTCCGCGTCTCCAAGGCCTGCAAAGAAGCCGTCCTCAACCGCTCCTAACCGGGCGCGTATTCCGAGGCATTGAGACTGCCGGCTGACTCCCGCGATCCCGTCACGGGGTTGGCCAGGCAGCCGATGCCGTCAATTTCGACTTCGATCCGGTCGCCGTCCCGTAAAAGCCGGGGCGGAGACTGGGCAGATCCCACCCCGGCCGGGGTCCCGGTGGCCAGGATGTCCCCGGCCTGAAGCTCGATCGACCGGCTCAGGGTCGACAGCAGCTCCGGCACGCTGAAGACCAAATCCGCCAGGGTCCCGGCCTGGAGGGGTTCCCCGTTCAACCGGGAACGGATGCCCGTCCCGGCGTCCGCACCGAATTCATCCGGCGTCACCAGCCAGGGCCCCACCGGGCAGAAGGTGGGGGCGCTCTTGGCCCGGAACCACTGGCCGTCCGTGCGCTGCGCTGTGCGGTCGGACACATCATTGAGGACGGTGTAGCCGGCTACCGCCGAGAGGGCGTCGTCGGGCGAAAGATCTCCGGCATCCCGGCCCACCACCACGGCGAGTTCGACCTCTGCGTCCACCTTCCCCGCGTCCGGCGGCAGTTCGATCGGGTCTCCGTGGCCGGTCAGGGCCGTCGGCGACTTGGAGAAGAACAGCGGGCGCTCGGGGAGGCCGCCGCCGAATTCGCGGGCGTGATCCGCGTAGTTCTTGCCCACGGCGATGATCTGCCCCGGGCACACGGGCGGGCCGAGACGGACGTCGCCGGCAGCGACCCAGACCGGATCGGGTTCCGCCAGGAGGGCCCGCAATCGATCGAGCCCGTGGTGTAGAAAGAAATGGCGGTCGTAGGTTGCGATGTCAAAGGCCATGGCCCGGACATCCAGGATGCGGGGTGGAGGGCCCTCCACCCGGATGCCGGGGCGTTCGCGACCGGGCGGGCCGAAGCGTACGAGTTTCATGTGTCCCCTCCCGCCGGCGAAGCGGCTGCATCGGAGTACCCACAGGCGGCCAGGACCTCCCGCGCCGTACGAAAATGCATCTTGCTGACCTTTTCCAGGATGTCGGGACCGTATTCCCCGACGAGATCGCGCGCGGTTTCCTTGACGGCCGAGGAGGCCCCCTTGGGCAGGGTGCGCTCGACGCGCCCTCCGATGCGCTGCAATCCGTTGAGGAAGCCTTCGCGGGCCAGGATCGAGGCGGCGGCCACGGCCGGATCGCTCTCCGCGCGCGGCCGCTGCTCGAGTTGGATCCGCCGGCCTTCCCGCAAGAGGGCGCGTTCGATGCGGTGAGTGGGGCCGAATTGATCGGAGACGGCCCGCGGGCAGTCGGGCACCTGGACCAGGATGTTCTCGATCACGCGGGCATGCCCCCAGGCGAGGAGTCGATTTACATTGCCCATCTTCCGGTAGAGCCGGTTGTAGGCTTCGGGCCCGACGGACACCACATCCACTCGCCCCCCCAGGGTCTTGCGAATCGAGCGGGCGAGGTCGCGGATCCGAGCCTCGCTCTTCACCTGCTTGCTGTCCCGGACGCCGAGATCGCGAAGCCGGTGGACCGCGTCTTCGTCGACGCAGGCCCCCGCGATGACCAGCGGGCCGAAGAAGTCCCCTTTCCCGCTCTCGTCGATGCCCATGTGCAGGCTGGTGAGGGTCGGGTCGAGCACATCCTCGTACCCCAGGCGGGCCTCTCCCATGATTTCGGGTTCCAGGGTGAAGGTGACCCAGTCCTCGGCCCCTTTGCCTTGAACCAGGCACTTACCGCTCTGGTAGAGGTTGATTTTGCAATCCGGCCCATCGACGGCAATGCGCGTGTGCGGCACGTCGATCGGGCGGTAATTGCCCGCCTGGAGAAGCCGCTCCAGCCGGTCCTGCTGGTCCGGGGTGAGCTTGAAGGTGTAGCTGTTTTTCGGCATGATCGGGATACGCTACCAGAGTCACGTTCCTCGCGGCAACGCAGGAAGAGCCGGATAGCCCCGAATTCCCCTCCGTCCGGGGCTCCCGGCCGACGGGACGGTCCGGGGTAGGACCGGGGAGGTAAATCGGTCCAGCGGCAGGAAATGGTGAAAAAAACAATTGACCGTGAGAACGGCGCTAGGGTAGGGTCCGACACTGTACTTCATTGTGAATCAGGTCTTTCGGGGCGTGTGCCGTCAGCAGGCAGGACGCAATCGGAGGTCCGTGACCGGGAGAGACTCCCAAGGAGAGGCGAGGATGAAAAAGCTGCTGTCACTTTCGTTGGCGCTGATGCTCGGGGCCGGAACCGACATGGCTTCGGCCCAGGATACGGCCGAACAACAACTTGAAGACATTGCCGCTTCCGAGAAGCAGGTGACCCAGGCGGAGCTGGCCCATTTGCTGGTAGGCGTACTGGGGCTATCCCGAAACCTTCCGGCGGAGCCGTCGGACCAGGAAGTCTTTTCCGTTTTGTACGCAAATAAAATTGCACCCGAAGGCGGCTGGCAGGCCAATCAGGTCGTCACCCGGGCCGCCCTTGCGCGCATTGTGGTGCTGGCTTTGCAGCAGGAGGATCTCGTGGAGAAGCCCGACGATCCCGAATCCTGGATCAATCACCTGAAGAGCATCGGCGTGCCGATCGGCTCTGTCGGGCAGGCCGTGGACAATCTCAATCCGCTGGCCGAAGCCGTTGCGCCCGCTCCGGAATTTATCTCCAGCGTCGATCCCCGCGAAACTCCGAAGAAATCCGCCCTGCCGGATAACCAGCAGTACGGTGCGGATATTGCCGATCCGCTGAGCCAGGCCGTGGTCAGCATGCGGGAGATCCAGGAAATCATCATCGAAGCCGCGGTTCCGGAAGTGGAGCAGGAACCGGTCACCCCCAATTAATCAACAGTTGATCTCGATCGTTCCTGACGACGCTTGTACTTGAAGGAGGATGCAGAAATGAAACGGATGCTCTGGGTAGGAACCGCGATGGTGGCGCTCGCCGCCATGGGGACATCGGCGCTCGCCGCCGAAGGCGCGAAAATCTGGCAGATCCAGAACCGGTTGCGCGTCGAATATGACGACAACGTGCAGCAGGTGCGCGATGAGCTTGAGGAAGACAGTATCAAGGTCATTGAGGAAGTTGAGTTCCATGTCAACCTGAACCTGGAAAATACCTTCCTGGGTGCCCGCTATCGCCCCTCGTTCACGTGGTACGACAATCGTCCTGAAGATGAAACGGATCTTCACCACGACTTCGACTTCATCCTCAACCAGCGGTTTTCCCCCCGGTTCTCTCTCAGTGTGAAGGACGTCCTTCACTACGTAGAAAACCCGGAGGTGATCGAGCGCGGCGTGCTGATGCGGGAAAAGAACGACTTCTTCCACAACAACCTGAACGTCATCGGGAAGTACAAAGTCACCGATAAGACGCAGGTCGACTTCTCCGGCCGCTGGGTCACGCTGCTCTACGATGACGAGGCCGTGGGAGCCCGCGAAGACTTCGACCTGTTTGTGGCCGGTCTGACCGCCATTCACGCCCTGCAGCCGGACACGACGGTGAACGGGGAACTCCGGTTCGAGACGATCGATTACGACACCGAGGAAATCGACCGCGGGTCGCAGAGCTACTTCGCCAGCGCCTCCGTGGAGCAGAATTTCAACCCGAATCTGCTCGGGTCCCTGCGGGCCGGCTGGCAGCACAAGGAGTTCGAGGCGGCGGCCAACGCCGATGATTCCGACTCGCCGTTTGCCGACGTCAGCGTAACCCTGTTGCCGTCCCCCGACACGCGCCTCACCGCCGGGGCGGGTTTCACCCAGTTCGAGCCGAATGTCTTCCCCTACGTGAACCAGGAGCGAACCCGCGTATTCGCCAGTCTGGCGCACGACTTGACCGCCAAGGTTGCCCTCTACCTCTCCTCCACCTACACGCAGGGGGACTACGACGGGGATGAAATCGCGGACGGCGCCGGTCGGGAAGCCATTGACGGAACCGAGGATATCCTGCTGGTCAGCTCGCGGCTGTCCTATGAACTCAACCGGTCGAACTGGCTCGACCTCGTCTATCAGTACACCGACTTCAGCTCCGATCTGCGCGATGACTACGATCGCAACCGGGTCAGCATCGGGTGGAAAACCAAGATCTGATGGTCGGCGCTTCCGTTTTCGAACCTGTAACCCAATAGAAGTCAGGCGTGCTAGTGAGGCTTGTCTCAAGCCTCACTAGCCTTTTTACGAGGCCGCACCGCTCATGGACGACTCTCCCAAAACCTCCTCCGACTCCTCCCTGCATTTTCTCGATTACTGGCGGGTCATCCGCTCCCGGAAAGAAATCGTGCTCGCGGTCATCCTTCTCGTGAGCATCACGGGGACGGCTGTGACCTTCATGATGCCGAAAATGTACCGGGCGCAGGCCCGGATTGAAGTGGAGCAGGATGTTCTGGATGTGGATGTGTTCGAGCGGGAGATGGGCCGCGGGTACAATCCGTATTTCCTCCGCACGCAGTACGAAAAGCTGATTTCCCGTCCCCTGCTGTACCAGGTGATCGAGGATCTGAACCTGCGGGAGGTGTGGGCCGAGACCATTGCCAAATCCGATACGCCGCTGACGATCAAACAGGCGTACGGGATGCTGAAGGGCAGCGTGACGGTTCAGCAATACCGCGACACCAGCCTCATCGCCATCAATGTCCGGCGCCCCAATCCGGAGATGGCCGCCCGGATCGCCAACCAGTTGGCGGAGGTCTACCGGGAAAACCGGCTCTCTACCAAGCGCCAGGAAGTCAAGCGGGCGATCGAAGCCCTCGAAAACGAGCTGGTCAAACAGCAGAACAAGGTGAACCGGGCGGAAGAGAGGGTGGAGGAAATCCGCTCCGAACTCGGGGTCAATGTGCTCAGCACCGGTATCCAGGCGGACAAGCTGCGCCTGCAGAAACTGGAGGCCGACCGCATTGCCGCCCGGGTGGACATGCTCGTGCGCAAGGCCCGGCTGGATCAGTTGAAGGATCTGGAGGGCCGGGACCTCCTCAATGCATCCTCGTACATCGTGAACGACCGCGCGCTGGCCACCATCCGGCGACAGCTCCTGGACGTCGAAGTCTCCCTGAAACTCATGCAGGAAAACTACGGCGAGAACCACCCGGAAGTCCGCCAGCTTCTGGCCAGCCGCGCCGAACTGGAAAACAATCTGGAAGAAGCGCTGGCCGGCCTCAAGCACGGCCTTCAGTCCGACTACGCGGTCGCCAAGGCCAAGTACGAAGCCCTGGAAAACGAACTGAACATGGCCCGGGAAAAGGATATCACGGCCGAGCGGGAACAGTACCTGCCGTTCCAGAAGGCCCAGCGCGAATTGGAAATCCAGCGGGAAATCCTGAATGCGCTGCGCGCCCGGGTGGCCCAGGAAGGCATCAAGATGGAGGTGCCCCGCACCCCCGTGGAAATCGTCGAACACGCCGTCCCGCCCGGCAATCCGGTGAGCCCCAACTTCCTGCTCAACATCCTGTTGAGTCTCTTTGTCGGCGTGGCCGGCGGGGTCGGGCTGGCCTTCTTTATCGAATACCTGGACACCTCGGTGAAAACCGTCGACGATGTGGAGCGATACCTGGGCCTCCCTGTGCTCGGCGTGATTCCGCAGAAGGTCCGCCCCCTGATCGAGGAGGGCCCCGACAGCCCCCACGCCGAGTCCTACCGGGTCCTGCGCACCAACATGCTCTTCCACAACAAGGGCATCGGGGGCGGGGCCTACGCCGTCATCAGCGGGGGGGTTGGAGAAGGAAAATCCACCACCCTGTTCAATCTTGCGTATGTCTGCGCTCAACTGGGGGACAAGGTTTTGATCGTGGACTCCGACCTCCGGCGCCCGGTCATCCACGGTATTTTCGGGGTGTCCAATCGGTTCGGTCTGACCAATGTCCTGATGCGGGATGTGCCGATCGAAGAGACCATCAAGGCCACCAGCGTCCCCAATCTGCATTTCCTGCCCAGCGGGCGGCTGCCGCGATCCGCCCTGGGGGTGCTGGATTCCCAGCGCATGCGGGAACTGGTGAAGAATCTGAAAGCGCGGTACGATTACGTATTCTTTGATTCTCCCCCCATTGTCGGGGTCAGCGATGCCTCGATCCTCGCCTCCGAGGTGGACGGGGTGCTGTTCGTGGTCCAGTACCGGAAGTACCCCCGCACCATTTCGTCCCGCGCAGCCCGGATGATTGACAATGTGGGCGGGAACGTGGTCGGTGTTGTTCTGAACAACATCAACATCCTTCGCGACGACTATTACTATTATTATCACTCGTACCACTCCCATTATTATCACACCGAGCCGGCGGTCGATGAACAGGCCGAGCCGGCCCCCGATGTCGCCATGGCAGGCGAGGAATCAAAACGGGATCAGCTTTAACCGACGTGCGTTGACAGGAAAGGCAGGGATGAAGGGACATCTATTCTTCAAGTTTCTTGTGGTGGTGACCGGTGTAGTCCTGGTATCCGGCTGTGCCGGCCTGCGGGAACGAATATCGGCCCTTGCGCCGGACACCCAACCGGATGCGGAGGAAGCGGCCGAGGCGACCGAGGAGGCGGATGCCAAGCTCAGCTCCATCCGGATGCAGGAGGGCGCCCCCGCTCCCTCGCGCCAATCCGGTATGCGCGCCTATAAATTAAAGCCGGGGGATCAGATCATCATCGCCTTGCGCGGGATTCCGCAGTCCGAGAAGATCGAGGACGTCATCGATGAAGGCGGATACATCACCCTGACCTACATCGACCGCATCCGGGCCGCGGGCAAGACGACGTCCGAACTGGAACAGGATATCCGGCAGGCCTACATCGACGGAAAGATCTATAAGAATATTTCTGTGAATGTGATCGTGCCCGGGAAGAGCTACTATGTCCGCGGCGAGGTCAAGCAGCCCGGGCGATTCCCGCTGCCGACGGGAACGACGCTGGTGCAGGCCATCGCCGGGGCGGGCGGCTTTACCGAGTACGCCAATCCGAAGAAGGTATTCGTGATTCGCGGCGACACGAAGATGACCGTCGATGTCCGGGATCTGGAGCAGAATCCGCATCGCGACCTGGAACTCGAGGCCGGCGACGTCATCGTGGTGGACCGCAGCTTCCTCTGATCCCATGGCCGTGAATGCTACCGGTCAGCGCGGTCCGCGGCGAAGAAGGCGGAGCTCCCTTCCCCTCTCGCGCCGCCGGGCTGTGTATGATGCGCTGACGATCCTCCTGCTGTTCATCGCGCCGCTTGGCGGCATGGTCCTTTTCGGCGGGAACCGGATATGGAACGTAGGCCCCCTCTCGGCCATGACACTCGTCGCCGGCGTTTTCTTTTTTCTCCGGTTCAGCCTCAACCCCGACCTCTACCGGCTGTGTCTGCCCCCCGGGGCGATCTGGTTTCTGGCCTTCTTCCTCTATGCCGGAACGCATATCTTCTGGGGGACGGTGCCCTTTGAAGCACGCGCCGAGTGGGTAACCATCGGGAGCTATCTCGTGGCCTACCTGGCGTGGACGGATCTGACGGTCCGGGTCAAGCGTTGGCGCCCCCTTCTGGCGATTGTCTTTATCGCCGCCTCCCTGATTGCCTGGTACGCGATTATTCAACACGCGCGCGATCTCAACATGGTTCTGTTCCGCGAGCGGCCTGCGACGTACGGGATGCGGGCCAGCGGCACCTACATCTGCCCGAACCATCTGGCAAACCTGTTCGAAATCGTCATCTGTATGGCGGCTGCGGTGATCTTTACGCGTCCCGCCGGTCTGCCGCTGCAACTCGTGGCCGGCTACAGCCTGGTTGTCTGCTTGCCGGTCCTGATCATGACGCAGTCCCGCAGCGGATTGCTCGCCACCCTGGCCGGACTCGGCGTGGTGGCCCTGGCGCTGGCCTGGCAGCGCAACCGGAAGGCCTTTTACTGGACCCTCGTGGCCCTGCCGCTGGCGGCCGCGGCGCTGGTGGCGGGGATCTGGTTCTTCTTCCCGGCCTTCCAGGAACGCATCCTGGGCATGATGCCGTCTCACCTGGAAGGTTCTGCCGCAGGACGGCTGGCGTATTGGCGAGACACCCTGCCCATGATTGCGGACCGGCCTCTCACCGGGCACGGGGCGGGCAGCTTTCGATGGCTTTTCGAGGGATACAAGACAACCAGCGAGCAATTGTGGCTCCGGTTTGCGCACAATGAATACCTCCACCTCCTCGCCGAGTACGGGATCGCCGGGTTCATCCTGCTCGCCGGGGCCTTTGGAAGCATGGTGTGGGCCGTGGGAAAACAGATATTCGGACCGTTCGGCGGGAAGGAAACCGGCCTGATGATCGGCCTGGCGGGCGCGCTGGCCGCCTCCTTTACCCACGCCTTGTTCGATTACAACTTTCATGTGTTTGCCAATGTCCACGTCCTGCTCCTGTTTGCCGGGATCGTCTTTGCCAGTCCGTACACCGCCGGGCAAAAGTCGGTCCGGCGGGTCCCCCGATCCGGGGCGCTCGGCATTTCCGCCGGAGGCATCCTGCTCTGCCTGGTATGTCTGGGGATTACCGTCCAGGTGACAGGGGCCTATATACGCCATCAGCAGGGACGGGAGGCTCTCGGGGAGTTGGAACAGGAACGGGCGCTCGGCTTTTTTGACCGGTCCCGTCACCTGGACGACTCGTATTGGAAGGCCTATATCGGGATCGGCGATGTCTATCGCCAGAAGAGTTTCTGGAACCTGGACCGCGATCAGAAAGACGAACAGGCCCAACGCGCCCTGGAGGCCTTTGCCGCCGCCGCGGAGCGCAACCCGGCGGATATGGAACCGGTGCTCGGCGCGGGAAAGATGTATCTATTGATGGGCAAAACCGATGAGGGGCTGGCGCACATCCGGCGCGCAGCCGAGCACGCCCGATTCCATGGGGCCTACCAGAGCCAGTACGGTCTGAAGCTGAGACAAGCCGGCCGCTATGAAGAGGCCCTGGAACAGTTCCGATGGGCGAAGACCCTGATGCCGACCAACGAGATGGTGCAGCTCAACCTGAGAATCCTGCGCAAAAGAGTGAGAGGAAAGTAGACACGCCGCGCCCCCGTTTCCGCAGAATGCCCGGGAAAGGTTTTGATGCCCGGTCCCGCTCTGTGTATACTGTTTATACTAGATCCATTCATCAGGAGACACATTCATGTACCGCCGTCTGTTTCAAACGCGTATCGGGGCCTTCACCCTCGTCGAATTGCTCGTGGTCATCGCCATCATCGCCCTCCTGGCCGGGCTGCTCCTGCCCACCCTGGGCC
>CAZCOO010000104.1:0-9798 GCA_964500395.1 uncultured Verrucomicrobiota bacterium | reverse complement strand
ATCCGCCGGGCTCAGCCCCAGGCCGTTGACCTTTCGGGGGCGGGTGGCCACCACGAGGTATTCGCGGAGGACCTGCCCGCTGACGGCGAGATGGATTCCGGCGCCGGGCGCATCGCGCAAAAGTCGTCCGGCTGATTCGTACTCTCGGCGCCCGCGGTCGGTGGCGCTCAACAGGATATTGGTATCGAGGAACAGGATGTCACCGGGCGCCGGGTCCATAGATCTCCTCCCGGCTCCAGGTTGACTCGCCACCGCAGTCTACTTCCACCAGGCGCAGGGCCCGGTCCTCCGGGCCGGGTTGGGCCATACGGGCCGCCTGTTCCAGGATGGACCGCAATTCCCCCTGCAGGGAGCGGTGATGCATCTGGGCGAGCCGCTTCAACTGCTGCAGGGTTCGCTCATCGATATCCCGAATATGTACTGATTTCATACTGGTATCATATTTGTATCATTTGCCGGGGTCAAGGAGGGAGAGAGTCGCTACTGGGCACCATCCGGCGTTCAGAGAACAGCGGGCCGCGACCCCTCCCGTGTGAGGGCGGGGAACGGGCCGGGGCCATGTCCGGGTGCCCGGCCGCTGTAGGGGCGGCTCTGGCACAGGCCCCCGCCGGGCAACGCCCGTTTGCGGGGTGAGCGATCCGGCGCGGGGATCAGGATTACGAGAACGATGATGGGTATGAGGGGAAAAGAGCCTGGTGTCTTCAGGTGGAAGTCGGGGGCGCTGGGTGCGTTGCGGGCCGGGGGGGGCAGGCGAAGAAGATCCCCGGGTGGGCGCGGATGAGCGGGGACGGGGTTACCGGATCGCCAGCAGGTAGCGCCCGGTCCGGGGGGTGACGGGCACGCTCGCGGCCCGCCGGCCGTCTCGGTCCCGGATGGGAATCCGGTCCCCGGTGGGGAGGTCCATGAGCGAATGCGCCGGCGTATCCAGCGTGAGGTTCAGCAGCAGGTCGATGGTGCGGGGCTGGTGACTGTACAACAGCACGGCTTCCTGATTGTGCCGCCGGACATAGCCTTTGTAGAGGCAGGCTTGGCCGCTGTCGATGCGGCGGGCGGGGATGCGGAGCGCCCGGAGGGTTCGCGCCAGGGTATGGCCGGCCAGGGACATGAGCCGAGCGGTGTCGACATCGCCATCGAGGGAGTCGCGGCAGTTGTCGTAGCCGGGGAGCAGGATCCCGCCTTTGCCGCAGGGTCGGCGAAGCAGGACCGGTTCGCCGTCGGCATCCCGCAGGAGGCACTCGGTTTCTTCCGCGTGAACCCCCGCAGCTCGGCCCTCCAGGATCCCGCCGCCAAACGGATGGGGGCACTCGACCCGGCGCACGCGGCGGTCTGTGTAGGTCACGTCCCGCAGGCCGAGCGCGGGGCGGAGGGGGTGGTCGGCCCGGCTCGTTCCGGTCTTCGGGAAGACGACGAGGTGCAGGCCGCGCTGCACGCAGTCGAGGAGATGGCGGGCGTAGGCCTCGTCATCCGGCAGGAGGGACTGGGTCCCCCGGGTATCGCGATAGAGCTCGTACCCGGGGAGCACCAGAAGCTGGTAGCAGGAAAAGTCAAAGCGGCAGCGATCGTTCAACAGGTCTACCGGCTGGTCCAGCCGCGCCCCGATGTGGGCCAGGCTGCGGGACTCGTGCCAGGCCATGCGGTCGATGATGGCCACGGCCGGCGGCTCCCGCTTCGCTCCCTGCAGGGTGCGGCGGATCATTCCGACCCGCGCGATGTCTTCTTCCCACACGCCGAGGTCCGGTCCCGGGATGCTGAAGTAATGCGCCCCGAGGCGGACCGACTGAAAGAGGGCGTCGTCATAATCCGCGTATCGCCCGCCGACCTGCCACGGCTCGCCGCCCCAGGCGGGGCCCGCATTGTGCAGGTCGGTGTATGGCGGGGGCTGGGTCTGCTCCTCGTGCCAGTGGTCGGCCTTGGCGGCGTAGCTGTAGGTGGTGAGGTCGGCGATGGAGCCCAGCCCGTGGCCGGGCAGGTCGGGCGGGGCCTTGTCCGGCGCCTCCTGCTGAATCACTGCGCAGGCTTCACGAATGCCCTGATGGACGCTCCACCGCCGGAATTCGTTGTAGAGGAGCCAGGCGGCCCTGTCTTCTGCATGCGGGATGGGAATGTCTTCGTAGCAGCGGAACTCCCGCCCCCATCTCTCCGCGAGATCCTCGAGCGGGTGGTGTGCGACATCCCGGAGGTAGTCGGCAAAGGCCCGTTGTTCGTGGGGGGAGTAGTCGAAGATGTCGCCCGGGCAGCCGTAGTAGTGGTAGCAGTAGGGGAAGTCCGAATTGCCGAAGTCGAAAATGAACCGCTCCAGGCGGGGGTCGCGGGCATACCGGCGGGTGAGCGCCTGCAGGAAGCGGAAGTAGTGGATGCGGTAGGCGGGGCTCCACAGGGACGGGAAGTTGCCCGGGGTTCCCTCCCGGTCGATGGCGGGCTCCGAAAGGGTCCACCGCGGCACCCCGGCCTCGCCCAGGCCCGATCCCCGGGCCGTGGGAAAGACCCAGAAGAAGGCGCGCAGGCCTTCCGCCTCGGCCAGGGCCAGCAATTGGTCGGGAATGGACCAGCGCCACACCCCCGGCTCGGGCTCGGTATCTTCCCAGTTGATGGCGTACCGGACGTATTGGGCCCCGGCCCGCTTCATTTCCCGGACAAAGGCCTTGAAGTCCTCATCGACGGTGCCGGTGCGAAACGAGCGGTAGGTGGAGAATCCGAATCCCAGCGGGGTCTGGTTCCCCGCGTCCCAGGCACACTGGGTGCGCTCCGCCGAAGCCGCCGCCCCGGACTCATCCTCCGCTACGGCGAGGAAGGACGTCGGCCCCAGGGCGGGGACATGTGAAACGGGGGGCAGCGAGCGGGTTTCCCCGGGGGCGAGGGAGTCCACCCTGTGGCGGGTGAGAATCCCGCCCGCCGGGCGCCGCAGACTCAACAGCACCGTCAGGGGCCCCCGCGGCTGCCCGGAGAGATTGCGAATCCGCAGGCCGATCCCGACCGGCTCGCCATGGGGGACGGCCGGCTGCAGGTCGATGGCAATGGCGAGGGGCGGCGGGGCCAGGGCCTCGACCATGCTGCATACCAGGTGCCGGCTGCCCGGCCAGTCCCGGTCCAGCAGGCCTGGGTCGAACGTGTGGGGCAGACGGCACACGCCCAGCACGTTTTCCCGGGGCTCGCCCCCGTCGAAGCCGACCACCCCCAGCCGGGCGCCGAGCCAGGCGGGTCGCTTCCGCTCCACGAGCAGCACGGGACTGACGTCCCGGAAGTGCCCGCCGCCCTTCAGGAGGGGGCGACCCCGGTCCGGGGGGCAGGCGGTGGTCCTCACGGAGGTGAACCACGAGCCGACCCGGGCCTGCAGTTCCGGAAACTCGCCGAACACGGCGTGACCTTCCGCGGAGAGCCCTTGCAATTCAAACGTGTCCGTCGCGCGGGTGAGGTGGAGGAGCGGGGCCTGCGAATTGCGGAACGGATACCACGCCCCCACGTGGGGGGTGTCGCCGAGAAACAGCAGGCTGCCGCCCTCCGCATGAAACCGCACCAGGCCTTCGAACTGCGGGGGTGAGAGGTCTCCGTCGAGGTACGGCAGCACCAGGATGTCGGTGTCCCCGCGGGACAGCGAGGGAAGGGCCGTGAGCGGGATGCGGCGAACCGTCCGCCCGTCCGCCTGCAGGAGATCGGCCACGTCGTCTGCGGTGAGCGCGGGCGGCGGGCGGATGGCGGGATCCTGGAGGACGGAGACGGGGCGCTGCATGGGGCGGACGGTCAGAGGGAATGGGGGGCGGGAATGGAGAGGGCCGGGTACCAGACATCCGCCTGGCGCACGAAGCGAATGACCGCGACCCCGGTTTGGGCATAGAGAAAGCGGTTGCCCGGGTGGAGAGGCAGGCCGAGGAGAAACCCGGTCAACACCCCCAGCGATCCGCCGTGGGCGACAAGGGCGGCTCGCGCATCCTCACGATCCGGCTCCAGTACGTATCCGCCGTGCTCCGCACGAACCCCGTACTGCTTGAGCAATGCGAGGATGCCGGGGACGATTCGGTCGGCCATCTGGAAGACGCTCTCGCCGGCGTCCGTTTTCCACGTCTGTTCCACGGGCAATCGGGCCGCGGCCTCCATCATCCCCTCGAAGTCTCCGGGATCCTCCTCCCGCAGCACGTGAGCCGGCCGCCACTCCTCCAGCCAGGGGAGGACGGTGACGGTCAACCGCCGCCGGTCGGCGATGGGCTGTGCGGTCTGAATGGCCCGCCCCAGGGGCGAGGCATACACCGCGTCAAACCTGACCTTGCGCAGGGATTTCGCGAGCGCCTCGGCCTGCCGGGTCCCGGTGGGCGACAGGCATCCGTTCACCGGCGGGGTGCTGTGCTCGTGGGGATCCCCGGCCATCTCGCCGTGGCGGATCAAATACAACTCCATACAGGGGCCTCAGTTCTGCTGCTCAATCTTGTACTGGTCGTCCCGGAGTTCGGGCGGGATGTTGGGGGTGCTGCCGTCGGGAATCAGCCCGGCCCGGTGGACCCACAAATGGGTGCCGGCATGCAGATCGGCGAAGAGCACATTGAACCCCGATTCGTGGGCCGGGATGCCGTCGAAGTCGTGGGGCTCGGTATTGGGGGTGCTGTCAATCCAGCCCATGTCCCAGACCGCCCCGTATTCGGAGGCGGTCCAGTGTTGGATGTTCCAGGTGCCGGCGGCTTCGCGCCCGCCCAGGTCCTCCATGCGCCGCCCGGCGAGATTGGCCCCGTCGTGGGGCTCGGGGGGGGTGTCGTCTCCAGGATTGGGGTCATCCCCCTGGAAGGCATGGCGATAGCAGTAGGAGCCGTAGGTGATCGCGTCCGAGCTGTAGCCCCGATTCCTCTTTTCGTAGGCCGGACAGGTGTACCGGCTGTCGACCCACTGGGTTTGGTTGCCGTTCTGGTCTTCCCGCGTGCCGAAGGGCAGGTACGGCTCGAGCAGGGTCACCATGCCGAATGTCCCGCCCCGAAACTCCGCATAGCTGCAGTTGGGATACTGGCCATTGTGGTCTTCCATGTACATGTAGATGCCGGTGCCGATGGTATTCAGGTTCTTTTTGCACACCGCCAGCAGTGCTTTGTCCCGCACGCTCCTGATCGCCGGCAAGAGAAACGCCGCAAGGATGGCGATGATGGCGATGACCACCAGGAGCTCGACCAGCGTAAATCCGCGTTTTTTCTTCATGGCATCCTCTCCCCTCCCCGAATCCCGCCGGATGAGGGGCTGTGTCTTGAATATGCCCTCTTGACAACTAGTATAGGGTATACCATAGTCGGGCCCAGGTCAGGTTGTCAAGGGAGAACACCCATGCAAAGACGGAGCCCGGAACAGGAAGCGAGGCGCACCTCTCTGATCGCTCTTTTCTGTCTCATGGAGCGGGACTTGAGCGGCTATTCCCTTCGGCGCCTGCTGAAACGCTGGCGGATGACCGAATACCTGCGGATCAGTCCCGCGACGATTTACCGGTCCCTCACCCGGCTGCAGGAGCAATCCCTTGTCGAGTCCCGGGTTGAACAGAATCAGAATTATCCGCCCGCGACCGTCTACTGCATCACCGAAGACGGGAAACAGGCCTACCGGGAATATTTGCGGGAGGAGGCTGCGTTTTCCCGGTCCGAGTACGCGGTCGATCTCTTCCTGGGGCTGTGTGCCTACCTTCCGGCAAGCGAACGCATCGGCCTGGTGCGGGCCTGGAAACAGGGCGCCTCCGAGACGGTGGACCGTTTGCAGGCCCGGGTCGACAAACAGGACGTACCGGAGACCTATGGCAAACCGTACGCCGAGTGGCTGCTCCTGCACCACGAAATCCACCAGCTCAAAGCGGAGATGCAGTGGATGGACCATTACATCACCCTTATTGAAAGCGGAAAGGCCTGATCATGAAACTGCGCTGTCGACTCCCGGCCCCTGTCTGCACGCCCCTTCTCTCCGTCTGCCTGGCGATCCCCCTGCACGGGATGTCGCTGGAGGACTTTCGCTCTCTGCCGGACAACCGGGTGGCCGTTCGCACCTCGCTGGGGGTCCGCTCAGCGGAGGCCGCCGGCCCGCAAACGGTTCGCCTCACCATGGGCATGAGCATCACCGCGGCGGCGGAGAATCCCGGCGCCTATCGCATCATCAGTTTCGACGATCCCGCCTATGCCTACGAACACTTTGTCCGCCCCCTCGAGGTTGAGACCGCGACCGAGGAAGAAGCCCGCGGCGTGCCCGGCGCTCCCTTCGACCGGTTTCTCCGCACCACCGCGACGCTCACAGTGCCCCACGACCTGAAGCCGGGAGCCTCGTATACCGTGCTTGCCCAGGGGGTGGATCGGGACATGGTCACCGGCGGCCACACCGCGGCCGACTTTGTTTACGGGGGCCCGGACGGGCCTGCCCGGGATCCGCGGGTGGATCTGGCCGTGATCGGCCTGCGGCAGGTCACGCCCGTGGGCAGTGGTGTTCTCCGCCTGGAATTCGGCCCCGGCTTTGCCCCCGCAGAGGGGACACGCACCTCGGCCTACCGCGTACACATCAATGGCGACCGGGTTCCGGTCGAGGCCCTCGGCCGGCTCTCCCGGGTTGACACCTACCTCCCCCGGGGGTGGCCCTTTACGGCCATCCCCATGCACGAGGTCTTCCTGCAGCTCGGGCGCCCCCTGCGAAACGGAGACGCCATCCGCATCGAGGTGGCGGAGGGAGTGTCGGCGGGGCTGCGCACCGCCGGCCTGGCGTTTCATGCGCGCGAAACGCAGACGCGGTCCCTCAAGGTGAACCAGGTCGGCTACCTTCCCGATTCGCCGGTGAAAACGGCGTATCTCGGTCAGTGGATGGGCTCCTTCCCGGAGGCTGTCGCCGGCGGCGAACCGCGAGCGCCGGCGACCGACTCGCTGGAGGCGCGCTTCTGGGAGACCTTGGGGGCCGAAGCGGAGACCGCCGCGCCCGTCGAGGCCGGCCCGGCCCTGTACTATTCCAATGCCCCCCCGTTTTCCATTTGCCGCGCCGACACCCGCGAGCCGGTATTCCGCGGCCGGGCCGAGCTCGTCCACCGTTCGGGGGACATGGATGAGGGCGTTCACGGGGTCGACCATTCCGGCGAGAATGTCTACCGGCTCGACTTCTCGGGATTTCGGGAGCCGGGGCGCTACTTCATCAGCGTGCCGGGCACCGGCCGGAGCCTGCCCTTCCGCATCGCCGACGACGTCTATACCGAGGCTTTCAAGGCCCAGGCCGCGGGCGTATACGCCCAGCGCTGCGGCATTGCGCTCGCTCCCCCGCATTCCGAATGGAGGCGCATCGCCTGCCATGACGACGGCATCATTCCCACAACGCTCTCCCGGCTGGCCGGCGAGCAAACCGCCCATGAGGAACTGCCCCAACACGTCGACTACCAGCGCCAGGCCGACGCGGATGTCCCCCCGGCCATGCAGCGCCTCAACCAGGATGCACACCTGCTCGCCTACTGGCCGTTGGATGAATCTTTTCGGGATGTCTCCGGGAACGGCTACCACCTGGATCCGCTCCGCCCCGATCAGGCCTTTTCCGACGCCGTGGAGGTACGGCCCCGCGGCAACCGGGCGCTCGGCCCCAGCGATTCGAGCGGCCCCAACGGCGCCGTGACCACCAATCTCCCCGTCTCCCTCGAGAATGGATACGCTGTGAGCGGCTGGGTCAAGCTCGGCGGGGGCATCAAGTTCGAGGGCTCCGTATTCGGGCATCTCGACACAAACGTCCACAATCCCCGCCTGCAGCTCACGGCCGGGTGGGGTGTTCTTCGCGCCCATGTCGGGATTCGCAGTGAGCCCGTCTCCATCGGGCGCCTCTCCGACGGGGAGTGGCATCACATCGCCCTCGTCGTCTCCCCGGAAAGCGGCCTGGCCGGGCGTGTGAAGGTCTATGTAGACGGGGCCCTGCGGGGCACCGCCCAAGCCACCGAGGGGGTGCGGGGCGAGGGGTTCTACGTCGGCGCCTTCCAGGGGGCCGAGGCCGGCGGGAAGTATATTGATGAGGTGCGGGTGTACAACCGGGCCCTTTCCGCGGCGGAGGTCCGCACGCTCTCCCGGCGTTGGGGCGATCGGGCCATCGCGATCCGGGCCCGGGGCGGTCACCATGACGCAGGGGATTACAACCCCCGCTCGCATATCGACGTGGCCCAGGTCCTCATGAACGCCTACGAAATGGCCCCGGCAAAATTCACGGACGGCCGGCTCAACATCCCCGAACAGGGCAACGGCATTCCGGATATTCTCGACGAAGCCGCCTGGGCCCTCCGCCTCTGGCTCGGGCTGCAGAAAGAAGACGGCAGTGTGCGCGGCGGGACCGAATCCAACGGCGACCCCAACTTCATCCAGACCGTGGAGTTGGATCCGTTGGGCGATTACGCCTTTGCTCCGGATGCGGGGGCCTCTTTCACCTTTGCGGGGGCCTTTGCCCAGGCGGCCCGCATCTGGCGCAGCCTCGGACGCGGGGATGAGGCCGATGCCATGCTGGAGCGCGCCCGCCGGGCGTACGACTGGGCGCTGGAGCATCCCCCGGCCGGGGCCAAAACGGCCCGCTCCTATGCCGAATTCTTCCTGTCGCCCAAGGCCTACGCCGCCGCCGAACTGCTGCACACCACCGGCGAGGACCGCTACCGGCAGGACTTCGCATCCGCCGCCGTGTGGAGTCGCGACCCGGAGGCCGACCTGGAAAAGCACCGCGTGTACGACCAGCGCGCCGCCGCCTGGGCCTATGTACAGTGCGACCCGGCGGACGCCGATGCCGAGCTTCAGGCGGCGATCCGCCGGGCCATCATCCGCCGGGCGGACCTTTTCATCGAGCACTGCAGCACCATGGCCTATCGATTCATCCGCCATCCCTGGGCCCCCATCACCTGGGGCACCGGCGCCTACCAGAACTGGCTCGCTCCCCTCCAGTGGGCCTACACGCTCACGGGTGATGAAACCTACCGGGCGTGGATGGTGCATACCTGCGACAACACGCTGGGCGCGAATCCGCTCGGGATCAGCTACATCACCGGCCTGGGCACCCGGACCGTGCGGGCGCCGCTGCACAACAGCCGCTACAGCCACCTGGGCGAAGTCGCCCCCGGCATGCAGGTCCAGGGGCCGAATCAGCGGGGCGAGGGCTACCGGGTGCAGGAGACCGCCTATCCGGCGCTGCGTGAGGACTTCGCCAGCCTCTACACGTTTGTCGACTGCCACTTCGCCATCGCCATGGACGAGGGGACCATCTCCTCCCAGGCCCGGAGCATGGCCGCATTCGGACTGCTCCAGCCGGACCGCGAATAGAGCCGGCCGGAGCCTCCTGCAGGGCAGGCGTTGGCTGTGGATCCGGGACGTCCGGGGGGCGAGCCGGCCCCACCTCGCGTGGTGATGAAGAAGGGGGTGGAGTTCGGCCCGCGGCCGCGCGAAAAAGATCCCCCGGGCTCGCCCCGGGGGGAATTGGATTGTCGCCTGCCGGGGACGCTCCCGGTGTACCCGGCATAGGATGCGCGAAGCCGGGACTCAGCGAACGACCCGGCGCCGAAGGCCGAGCAGGGTCAGGATGCCCGCGAAGAACATGGCAAAAGAGGCGGGCTCGGGAATTTTCGAAAATCCGTCCGAGAAATCCGTAATGATGCTGTTCTGCACGAGGACTTCGTCCAGGTCGCCTCCCAAAAGGGGCCCGTTATTGAAGGTGTCGTTTCCGACCTGGAACTCGAACCCCGAAGTGCTGGTGTAATCCGTGGAATTGGAAACAGTATACTGCAGGGTGTTATCCAGGTAAAACCGCCAGTCTCCGCCGTCCGAGACATCCCCGTTGAGCGGATCAAAGACGACCCCGACATGG
>CAZCOO010000103.1:2437-9843 GCA_964500395.1 uncultured Verrucomicrobiota bacterium | reverse complement strand
TGACCGTGTTTCCGGACGTTGCCGCCACCGGGGACACATCCAGCCCCACCAGCCGGATGCCGGAATGGAAATCTGCATCGACGGCCCGTGAAGGTTCTACGGCCTGCCGGTGGCGGGCCATGACATCCGCCGCGTCTTCGGCGTTTCCTTGCGATCGGAGCAAGCCGGCACAGTCCTCGACGGCCTCCCGGTATTCCGGGGCCAGGTTGACCGCGGCGTTCAGCAGGCGCTTCGCCTCGTCGGGGGTGGGGGCGCGGCGGGCTCGCCGGTACAGCGCCGCGGCCCGGTGGAGCCGATTCCACCGCGGATCGCAGTGAAACAGCCCGCGCTCCGTCCAGTACATCGGCAGAAATTGATCCGCGGCCATGGCCGGCCCGGGGGACTCGATGGCAAAGAGAATCTTCGCCGGTCCGGCCCGCTCTCGCCAGGCGGCGCCGAGCTGGTCCAGAAGCCGCCGGCATCGGCCCGCGTCGCGTCGATCGACAAGCATGGCGGTCCGGCCCCGAATCTGAATGGGGACCGGCTCCGGCGAGTCGGTTTTCGGTAATTCATGCACCGTCCGGCGGATGTAATGCGGAAGGCGCATGATCTCCGTTTTCTCCAGAAGGGGGGCGAGCGCCTCGGCCCATCGCCGCTGGGCATAGAGGCGCTCGATGCCCGCCTCGCGGATGGCCGAATGCCAGTCGTCCGGCGACGCTGCCGCAGGGGGCGGATCCGACGCCTCGAGCAGAACCAGCTCGGTCAGCTCCAGCCGGTCCGAATCCGCGGGGCGCACGCACAGGCGAACCGCGTCCACGGCCCGGGGCGGCGCGGGCCAGCGGATTTCGTTCTGGTAGCCGGGGCCTTTCCAGTAGATCCGGTCGCCGGACCAGAACCACCCGCTCGTCGGGGTCCAGTCCCGCAAGAGGCGCCACGCACCGTCCCCGGTCCGGCCCTCGATTCTCCAGGCTGCGGCCCCGTGCTCCCCGGGGCGGGGGATCTGCAGGCCCACCGGCATTACCGGACGGTGGAACCGCCATTCGATGCAGACCGGATCGGCGGGCGGGGGCGCGAGCACCAGCGGCCGGTCCAGGTGCTCGTCGAGCAGCGCGGATGCGGACGCCCCGGTCGCCACAATCCGGGTCTCCGCCACCCGATCGGGCGGCAGAGGGCGCCAGCCGGGGTCGGGCGGCTCCGTAACCGCGGCGACGGTGAACCCCGGCACGCGTTCGCGGACATAGGTCGCGCCGGTGGCTTCGAGGAAGGTCCGGATGTGTCGATAGTTGTTTACGAAGACCGGGAGGGGGGCATACGTCGCCTGCCTGTTGTACGGCGCGTACACATCCTCGGGATAAGCCGCCACCACCCCGCGCCCTTGGGTGGCGACCGCAACCCAGTTGAACAGAAAGTGACCGCGCCCCACCCCGTCTCCGTATTCTTGCAGGAGATCGGCCAGCGGCTGGGCCCGCTGCCATCGATCCCGGTCGCTTTCCACGCGATGCGCCCATCTTGGCAGTTTCCCGATATGGGGGGACACGCTCAGGAGCAGGACGAGCACGGCGATGCTCTTCCAGGTGCGGGTGCCGCGGGACCAGAGGGCATCCGCCCCGAGGGCGGCGAGGATGGCGGCGGCGGGCAGGGCGGGCAACAGGTATCGAGGACTCGGGACCCGGGCAAAATGGGACGCGGAATACACAACCGCCAGGACTCCTGCCGTAAGCAGGGCGCCCCCCATCACGGGCGCGGCCATTCCCTCGCAGCGGAGGCCCGGCCGGCGGCGCGCAATGGAACCCACGGCCACAGCGGCGAGGCCCGCCAGGCAGGCGATTTGGATCCAGCGGACGGGGGGGAGTTCCATGGAGTATCCGAGGGCGCGGGGAAACCGCTGAAGAAACAGGAGGAACCCGTCGGCCGGGGAGATGTTTCCGAAGGAGTGGGAAAAGGCGAACGTCCCCCAGTCGTGCAGGGCATTCCAGACCCACCAGGGCAACCCGCCGACGAAGAAGGCGGCGACCGCCGGCCCCCAGGTGCGGGGCCGGGCGAGCGTCCGCGGATTCAGGAGCACCACCAGGAGAGCCGCCGCCCCGAGGTATACGACAATCAATTGGCTGTTCCACCAGCCGACGCCGGCGAACAGCCCCGCCCAGAGCAACGCGCGCCCGGCTCCGTCCGCGTTTCGCCGGGCCCGAGCCACGTAGCGCGCGGTGAACCACAATGTCAGGAGGCCAAAGGCCAACATGGCGGTATAGCCGCCGCGGGGATGTACGCTGAGGTAGAGAAGGATATCCGAACCCGCGACCAGCGGCAGCAGGGCGAAACAACCCGCCCGCGGCCCGGCGGCCTCCCGCACCATGGAAAAGACGACCACCAGCGACAGCCAGCCCAGCAGGACCGTCCCCAGCATGGAGGGATATGGCCCGAGGCCGAACAGCCGGCAGAAAAGGCTCCCCAGAAAGGGTTCGAGACTGCCCATGTGGGCCTGGCCGTAATAGAAAACCGGCCAGGCCTCTCCGGTTGCCATGTGCTGGGACATGAGAAGGCAGACGGCTGAATCCCGCATATCCCACAGGTGCTGCGTCCATGCCGCGTAGAGACGAATCCCCCCCGCGATTGCGAGCAGGAACCCGGCCAGACCATACCACCGCTTGTCTTCAGTCCGCATTCCCGCGCTATCCCATAGAATCCATACGACAACCAGTACAAAATCGACCGGCCCGGACCCAACCCGGTCCCGTGGCGCTCAACCCGATGCAGGTCAAATATTTGCAAACAGATCCCTTCGTTGTAGGCTGTGGCCATGTTTCTCCCGCAGCCATTTCGCGTTTTGCCTTTGCCTTTGTGGCCCCCGTGTTCCGATTGACCATGATAACCGTCCTTCCTCTGAAACCCCGGTTCCCCGTCCTCCTTCTGGCGGTGGCGGTGTGCGGAGCCGGCTGCACGACCGCCCCGCCGGACACATCCCGGGTCCTGCCGGACGCGGAGGCGGCCTTTTCCGTTTCCGGCCGGGCCGAGAGGCCGGAGCGGTGGTGGACGGCTTTCAATGACGAGGCGCTGAACGGGTTGGTCGATCAGGCGCTGGCCTCGAATTTCAATCTCCTCTCCGCCTGGGAACGTCTTCGCGAGGCCCGCGCCGTGGCCCGGCGGGAGGGGGGCGACCGATTCCCGGACCTGGAGGGTTTTGCCGACGGGCAATACACGTCGTCGGACGGCGAGACCGGGGAGCGCCTGGAGCTGGGGCTGGCGTCTTCGTACGAAGTCGATCTCTGGGGGCGGATCCGGGCCGGGGTCCAGGCCGACCGGTTGCGGGTGGAGGCCACCCGCGCGGATGTACAGGCCGCCGCGCTCACCGTGGCCGCGGAGATTACCCGAAGCTGGGTCCAACTCCTCGAGGCCTCGGCCCGGCTCGAGCTTCTCCGGGAGCAGGTGGGTGCCAACCGGGATGCCCTCGAATTGCTTCGGGCCCGGTTTGCCCGCGGTCAGACCCGCCGGGTGGATGTGCTGCGTCAGCAGCAGTTGCTCGAGGCCACCCGGCAACAGGCGGCCGCGGCCGAGTCGCGAATCGCGGTCCTGCGGCATCAGATCGCGGTGCTCACGGGCCGGCCGCCCCGGGCCGGCATGGACGTCCCGGCTCGCGCCCTTCCCGAGATGCCGCCCCTGCCGGAGACCGGGGTTCCCGCCGACCTGATCCGGCGCCGTCCGGATGTGCAACAGACCTTTTACCGCCTGCAGGCCGCCAACCGGGAGGTCGCGGCGGCCATCGCCGACCGCTATCCCCGGCTGGACCTGAGGCTGTCCTACAGCACCCTGGACGACGGCGGTGCCGAGGCGCTGTTTGAAAACTGGGCCCTGAGCGTCCTCGGCAATCTCGCGGCGCCGCTGCTCGATGCGGGGCGCCGGGCCGCCGAGGTCGAGCGCACCCGGGCGGTCGAGCAGCGGCTGCTGATGACCTACGGGCAGACCATCCTGACCGCCTTCCGCGAAGTGGAGGACGCCCTCGTCCGGGAGCGCAAGCAGCTCGAACAGGTCCGCCGGCTGGAACACCAGGTTGCGCTGGCGGAGGCGTCCTACGACCAGCTCCGCATCGAATACCGGAACGGGATCACCGATTTTATCGACGTGCTGAGCGCGCTGACGGATGAACAGCAACTGCGACGCGAACTGCTCACCGCCCGCCGGGTCCGGCTGGAGTTCCGCATTGCGCTGTACCGGGCGCTGGCGGGCGGCTTCGGCTGGACCGCACAAGGAGACCGATCATGAGTGACCAGGAACAGACATCCGGATCGTGGAGCCGCACCCGCACCCTGGCGGTGTGCGCCCTCATCCTGCTCGCGGCGGGGGGGCTCACGATGCTGATTTTCTCCACGGAGCCACGGGCCACCCGCGAGGGCGCGACCCGGGAGTCGGCGATGCTGGTCGAGACCGTGCCGGCCCGGATGGGGACCTACACGCCGGTCGTCAAGGCGCTGGGTACGGTTCGCCCCGCCCGGGAGATCATCCTGAGGCCGCGGGTGGGGGGCGAGGTGCTGGACCGGGCCGACGCCTTTTCGCCGGGGGGACTGGTGAAGAAGGGGGAGGTTCTGCTTCGACTGGATCCGGCGGACTACGAAAACACCCTGCGCCGGCGGCGGAGTGAACTGCGGCGGGCGGAGGCCGACCTGCGGCTGGAGGAGGGGCGCCAGGCCGTCGCGCGGCGGGACTATGCCCTGCTCGATGAGGAGCTCAGCGTCACCAACAGGGCCCTCGTTCTGCGCGAGCCCCAGATGCAGACGGCCCGGGCAGATGTCGAAGCGGCGCGGGCGGCGGTCGACCAGGCCGAGCTGGAGCTGGCCCGCACCACCCTCCGGGCCCCGTTTGATGCGCTGGTCCTGCACCGCACCGTCAACGTGGGCTCCCAGGTGGCTGCCGGCGACGAACTCGCGCGCCTGGTGGGGGTCGATCCCTATTGGGTGGAAGCCACGGTCCCCCTGAGCAAGCTGAGCCGGCTCGCGTTTCCCGCCCAAGGCGCGCCGGGCGCCGCGGTCCGGGTCCGGAATCCGACGGCCTGGGCGCCGGGGACGGTCCGCGAGGGGCGGCTCTATCGCCGCATCGGCGAAGTGGATGAGCGCACCCGCCTCGCCCGCGTCCTGGTCGAGGTGCCGGACCCCCTGGCCCTGGAGGCCGGCGGCCCCGCCCGGCCCGCCCTGATGATTGGAGCGTATGTGGAGGCGCACATGCAAGCGCGGCCGATCGAAGGGGCCGTGCGGCTGGATCGGGACTACGTGCACCAGGGCGACACGGTCTGGGTCATGAAGGACGGCGCCCTGGATATCCGGGAGGTCACCGTCGCGTTTGAGGACGCTGAAGCGGCCTACATCACCGAGGGTCTCGCGGACGGCGAACGCGTGGTCATTACTCACCTGGCGACGGTGGTGGAGGGCGCGTCCCTCCGCGAAGAAGCCGCCGGCGACGAAGACGCCGGCACTTCCCCCGCGGGAGAGGGGGACTGAATGGCACCCCCGACGCCTCCATTTTCCGGGGATCCCGATCGACCCGGCCCCATCGCCTGGATGGTGCGCAACCCGATTGCCGCCAATCTCCTGATGGCCCTTTTGCTCGGCGGCGGGATCTGGACGGCCCTGAATATCCAGAAGGAAGTCTTCCCCCAGTTCCAGCTCGATATCGTCGAGGTCGGCGTCGTGTACCCGGGGGCCTCGCCGGCCGAAGTGGAGCAGGGCATTCTTCTGCCCATCGAGGAGGCGGTCCGCGGCGTGCAGGGGATTCGGGAAATGACCTCCACCGCGCGCGAGGGATCCGGCCGCGTACAGCTCGAGCTGGTCTCCGGCACCGACCGGATGAAGGCCTTTCAGGATATCGACCAGGCCGTCAACCGCATCCGCACGTTTCCCGACGACATCGAGGCCCCGGAGGTCAACCTGCAGGCGCGTCAGCGGGATGTGATGGAAATCGGCCTCTACGGCGATGTGGACATCTGGACCCTGCGGACAATTGCCGAACAGGTCCGCACCCGGCTGTTGAGCGACCCGGCGATCACCCAGGTGGAGATCAGCAACGTCCCGGAATACCAGACTCACATCGAGATTCCCCGCAAGCGCCTGCGGGAGCACAATCTCACCCTGGAGGACGTGGCCCGGATCGTCCGGGACTCCAGCCGCGACATCCCGGCGGGGGCGATCGAAACCTACAACGGCGAAATCCTGCTGCGGATGAAGGAACGCAAGCTGTGGTCGCGGGAGTACGGGGATATCCCGGTGATCACCTCCGACTCGGGCACCCCGGTCACGCTGGGCGATCTGGCCGAGGTCACCGACGGCTTCGAGGAGTCGGGCTTTCACTCGCAGTTCAACCAGCAGCCCTCCGTAGAGATCGAGATCTTCCGCATCGGGCAGCAGTCGCCCCTGGAGATTGCCGATGCGGTGGACGATATCCTGGCAGAGCTGGAGACCACCTTGCCGGCCGGGGTGCAGACGCGCATCGACAGCAACCGGGCCCGCGACTACAGCGAGCGGCTGTCGCTGCTGTTGAAGAACGGGGCCATGGCGGTGGTGATCGTGTTGTTCATCCTGGCGGCCTTTCTCGAATTCCGCCTGGCCTTCTGGGTGATGATGGGGATGACGATCTCCTTCGTGGGCGGGGTGGCCGTTCTGCCCATGATCGGGGTGAGCATCAACATGATTTCCATGTTTGCCTTCCTGGTCGCCCTGGGCATCGTGGTGGACGATGCCATCGTCATCGGCGAAAACATCTACGAGTACCGCCGGGAGGGCATGGGCCTTACCGCCGCCGCCATCCGGGGGACGCGGGATATCGCCGTGCCCGTGACCTTCAGCATCCTGACCAGCATCGTGGCCTTTCTCCCCCTGATGTTCGTCCCCGGAACCACGGGGAAATTCTGGTGGCCGCTCCCCGCCGTGGTGATCACGGTCCTGGCGATCTCGCTCTTCGAGGCGCTGTTTATCCTGCCCGCCCATCTCGGGCACACCGGCACCCGCACGCGCACCGGGATCGCGGGCCGTCTGCACGGGGCCCAACAGGCCTTTGCCGACGGCTTCAACCGGTTTGTCGACCGGTACTACCGGGGATTCCTCCGGCTCTGCCTGCGCTACCGGGCCGTCACGCTCAGTATCGCCCTCGCCCTGCTGGTCGTCGTCGGCGGGTTCGCCGCGAGTGATCACATGGGTATGATCATGATGCCGGAGGTCTATGCCGACGAAATCGAAGCCGGGATCCGCCTGCCGGAGGGCACCACCCCGGCCCAGGCGGCCCGCGTGGCCGAAACCGTGACCGCCTCCACCCGCCGGATGTTCGACGAGCACAATCTGGACAAGGAAGCCGAGGGCATCAAAACCAACGTGCGGGGCGGCAACTTCATCGATGTGGAGATCGTCATGAAGCCGCCCGATGAGCGCGACATGTCGGCTGCTGAAGTC
>CAZCOO010000103.1:0-2427 GCA_964500395.1 uncultured Verrucomicrobiota bacterium | reverse complement strand
CGCCGGGACAGCGCGAGATGACCGCCGGGGAGGTCATCACCCTCTGGCGCGATGAAATCGGGGACATCGCCGGCGTCGACCAGATCACCTTCGAAGCCGAACGCGGGCCGGGGGGCTGGCGCGACGACATCAGCGTCGACCTCAGCCACTCCGACATCCGCGTGCTGGAGCGGGCCGGCGAAGCTTTTGCCGAGCGGATGGAGGCCTTCAGCGCCACCCGGGATGTGAGCGACAACTACAACAAGGGAAAGACACAATTTGACCTGACGCTCCGGCCCGAGGCCCGGCAGCTCGGCCTCACCCCCGCGGAGGTCGGCTCGCAGGTGCGGGATGCCTTCTACGGCGCCCTGGCCATGCGCCAGCTCCGCGGCATCAACGAAAACGAGATCCGCGTCAAACTGCCCAAGGCCGAACGCGAAGACCTCTATCACCTGGAGGATCTCGTCCTCCGCCTCCCGTCGGGGGGCGAAGTCCCGCTGATGGACGCGGTCTCCATCACCCCCGGCGAAGCCTTCACCTCTCTGAACCGGCGCGACGGCCGGCGGGTGGTCACGGTGGGCATGAATGTCGAGCCCAAGCGGGCCATTTCGCGCGTACTCGGGGCCATCGAAACCGACGTGCTCCCGCAACTGCGCGCGGACTTTCCCGGGATCTCCCGGACCTTCCAGGGGAGCCAGGCGGAGATGCGGGAATCCACCCGGGCCCTGTGGGGCGGCTTCGCCCTGGCCATGGGCGTGGTCTACGCCCTGCTGGCCGTGGCCTTCGGCAGCTACGTGCAGCCGTTTATTGTCATGATCGCCATTCCCTTCGGCATCGTGGGCGCGGTCATCGGCCACATCCTGCTCGGCTTTGACCTCTCGCTGATCAGCATCATGGGCGTCGTGGCCCTGTCGGGAGTGGTCGTCAACGACTCCCTCATCATGATCGACTACGCCAACAAGCGTCGGGACAAGGACGGCGCATTCGAAGCCATCCACCACGCCGGGGTGCGCCGGTTCCGTCCTATCATGCTCACCACCCTCACCACCTTTGGCGGCCTGACGCCCATCATCCTGGAAACCTCCCGGCAGGCCGCCTACCTCATTCCCATGGCCGTCTCGCTGGGTTTCGGCATTCTCTTCGCCACCTCGATCATCCTCGTCATCGTGCCCTGCCTGTACATGGTCATGCACGACCTCGCGACCGCCGGGCCGGCCGATCGACACGGCGACGGGTCCTGATCCGATCCGGGGGGCCGGAGCCCTCCCTGCGAACGTCGCCGCCTCACCCGGCCCGGTCGGCCCCGGGCGGAGGACGGGAAAAGGTTTCTGTTTGAATCATTTCAAGCGGATCTTTATGTTGATGGGCATCGTTTTGCAATCGGCTCCGGTTGGGAGCCGTCCATAGAGGGAGATGCCATGAAGTGGATTGTGCTGGTCTTGTTCGGAGTTGGTCTGGTTTCCGGAGTCACCGCCCGGGCGGAGCCGATTGATGTGTTTATCTTTTCCGGTCAATCCAACATGGGCGGCGGCATCAATGTCTCCGTGGGGGCCGAGCACGGGGGGCACAAGGATCACCCGGCTATAGAGTGGATGGACTCGGAGGCGAACGATGTCCTGTATTTCTGGGATCGCGGGAGACAGCGGACCGATGAATGGGAGACGCTCACCTACAAGACGCATCGCCAGGGCCACTGGGAGCAATTTACCGCCTACCGCCTCTGGCAGGCCCGGCAGAAAGCCGGGGTGGACCGGCGCATGGCTGTGATCACCGTCACGGTTGGCGCAACGGCCATGAACGGATTCTGGACGGCCGGGGGCCGGGCCCAGCGCGAAGGGCTCAAGGATTGGATCAAAACGCACGACCAGGGCAAAGGCAACAAGATGCTGGAGGAGACGGTCAAGACCGCCCTCCAGAGGCTGGAAGAGAAGGGGTTTGACCCGCAGCTCGAGGCCTTCATCTGGTACCAGGGAGAGGGCGACTCCCTGCACCTGTTCCAGGCGAAAAACTACGAGCGCTATCTTCGCGATCTCATCGATGGATGGGAGGAGCGCGACCCGGACCGGTTCAAGGACGACCGGTCCCTGTACGCCGGCAGCCTCCGCGAGTGGACGGGGGACGATGACTTCAAGCGCATCATCGTGCGCGTGAGCGACAACATCCAGGGGGCGGACTCGTGGGGCCCGCGCGAGGAGTGGGATCCGGCCCTGCAGGAGGTCCGGCGCGCGCAGGTGGACTACGCCGAAAGCCGGGATGATGCGGTGTGGGTGAATGTGGATGACCTGCCGCTTTCGGATGCCTTCCATTTCCACGGCAAAGAGTACATCACCATCGGCGAACGGGTGGCCGAGGCCTACCTCGACCTCGCCGACCTCGCGCGGTAGCCCGGCGGCAGCCGGCCTCGGAGGCTATGGCACCCGGACCCGGACGCGATAAAGGGCGGCGGGG
>CAZCOO010000102.1:0-9988 GCA_964500395.1 uncultured Verrucomicrobiota bacterium | reverse complement strand
GAGCGCGACCGGGCGTACGTGGAACTCTCCTCCAACGACTCGCCCTTCCGGGGCACCTCCATTTCCGAGCTGCAGGAAAAATTGAACGGGGCCCTGCAGACGTTGTCAGAAAAACACAGGACCGTGGTAGTGCTGCACGACATACAAGGTCTTCCGCACGATGAGATTGCAAAGATCGTGGGCACGTCCCCGGGAACCGTTCGTTCGCGTCTGTTTTATGCGCGACAGCGATTACAGGCAGAATTGTCGGAGTATGCGCCATGAGAAAAAAGGCCTTCCTGCGCCGTTGGATGGACGTTGAAGAATCCGAATTGCCGCGCGAGGTGCGAGAACGCCTGACGGGCGATCCCGCCCTTCTGCGCACGTATCGCCGGCTTCGAACCGCCGCCCGGTTCGCCGCGCTCAAGCGGTACGAAGGCCCGGATGCCGACACCCGTCTGCGCATCGAACGCTCCATCCGGCGGGCCATCCGCACAGCCCCCGAGGAACAAACCGCCGGCGCCGCCTTCCCGGCGGTTGTGTGGCCGGCCCTGCGCTACGGAGCGGCGTTTCTCTTTATCGGGTTTCTCACCGCACACGCCGTCGGGTTGAGTTCGCTGTCTCCCGTCACGGACGATGCCCTGGAACCCGCCCGGGCCACGGTGGCCGGGTCGGATTTCCACCCCCCGGTGCCGCCCGCACCGGCGCCCTCCTCAGACCTGCAGCAGCTTCCCGCCTCTCTTCTGATGGCCGCCTCCAATCAACCGGTGCGCCGCTTTCGAAGTGCGGGCGGGGCCACCTTCGTGGACTTCCGGTATTGACCCCTTTCTCTTTCGGCGCAGGCCGGATGCCGTCCGTTTCTTGACATCCCGCCGGTCTGCATTACCTTTTTCCGCCCCTATAGAACAAACGCAACAAACAGGGCTCCTTGTTTCAGGGGACCGACAGAAGCACGGAGGTGGGCAGTGGACCAGGAACTTCACAGCAACAAGATCCAGATCGAGCGCAAGCAATTCTTCTTTGATCTCAAAGAGAATCCGCGGGGGCGCTTTCTTAAAATCACCGAAGACGTGGGCGGTCGACGCGATACCATTATCATACCCTCCACGGGACTGGCGGACTTCCGGGATTCGCTCGAGCAGTTGATCGATGCGGATCAAAAGCTCGGGGTTGTCGAGTCGCATCCGCCGACCGACGACGAAGAAAACTCGTAGGCCGGCCGTCACTCCCCCAGAAACCGCTGAACCGCGCGCGCATCCAGCACGCCGAATCCGTAGACCGGGTCCGGCCCCGCGTCCCCGCGGTCGGTAAGGGATTGCTGGAGCCGCTGCAGCACCTCGGAGGGGTCCGCATCGGGATGGGCCGATGCATAGCGGCCCAGGATATGGGAGACGTAGGCGGAGGCGATCGAGGTGCCGGCATAGGACCCGGGCGGGCCGTTGTACCCGACGGGCAGCGACGCCGCTCCCGGCGCGGTGAGATCCACAAACTCGCCCGTATTGGACCGCTCCCAGATACCGCCCCCCGGCATGGTCGCCCCCACCGCGAGCACATTGGGATAGGCCGCGGGGTACACGGGTTCTCCGGTGGGCTCATTGCCCGCCGCCGCCACCAGCAAGGCGCCGCGGGCCCGGGCCCCGTCCAGCACATTCTTCATGAACGCGCTTTCCGCGCCGGACCCCCAACTCATATTGATGACCCGCGCCTCCTGCTCCCCGGCGTACTGCACCGCCCGCATGAGGTCGTAGCCGCTGGAGCGTCCCTGCTCGTCAAACGCGCGGATCGCGACAATCGGCACGGCACTGCCTTTCGTGCCGTCGTGAGGGCTGACCGCCCCCGCCGCGATCAGCGCCATCTGGGTGCCGTGCCCGACCGTGTCGGTCAATTCCCCGTCCGGGTTGAGGGCGTCGTACCGCCCGCGCACGGCCCCGGCCAGGCTGTCCTGCGCGGCCAGGCCCGAATCGAGAATGGCCACCGCCGAGCCCTCCCCGGTGCCGGGGGCCGCCGGGCTGGTGTCGTCCGTCCCCCCGGTCGCGGCCGCGGCGCCGCCCGCGCCCGGGAGCCGGTAGGCGAAATTGGGTTCCACCTCGGCTGCAATCGAGGCCTGTCGCAGCCGGCGCACGAGCGCGGGGACATCCGTCCCCGCAGGCAGCCGAATGCGGTAGATGCCCGGATCGGGGAGGCTTTCCACCACGGTGCCGTGGATCCGCGCCAGGAGATCGCGGAACTGCGCCGGGGTGGTGCCGGGCTTGAGCCCGATCAGCAATTCATCCCGCACGTGCGAGGGGTTGCCCGGGCGGTCGGGGGTCACATCAAACCCGGCGCGGGCGGGGGCCAGGGGGGCGGTATCCTGCTCGTGGCCGGGCTGGAAGACGCGGAGCCCGGACAGCCTGGGCCAGCGGCCCAGGGGCCCTTCCACGACATTCCAGATCAGGGCGTAGCTGTTCTCCCCCAGGATCTCTTCCAGGACCGCCTCCAGCGGCTCCCCCTCCGCCCGGGCGGTGACCCAGGTCCTGAGGTCCGGATCCACCTCCACTCGTACCCCCAGGCGGGCGAACTCCTCGAGGACGCTGACGAGCGGCTCCGCCTCGGCCCGCAGCCAGACCCGGTCCTGCTCCAGCCGGAGCTGCGCCCCCTGTCCGGCCGGGGCCGCCAGAACAACGAGAAGACAGACAGCCAAAACCATCCGCCGCCTCATTGACCCCGCCTTCGATCGAACGTATTCTGAGCAAGTATGCATAGCGCGACACCATACGGCACCCTCGTGGTGATTGCCATCCTCGGGTGGACGCTCCCGGCCCGGGCGCAGGAGGCGGGGGACTCCAAACCCCGGGTCTACGACGACACCATCCGCATGCATACACTCGAAGACCAGTACACCGCTCCCAGCCCGCATCTGCCGAAAGAATCGACCCGCGAAAACGACTTCGACCTGCGCCGGCTCGAATCGCTCACGCAGCCCTCCGCCCCGCTCCCTCCCGAGGCCTACTTCTCCAGGCGGCCCCGCCTCCGGCAGGAAGAGCCGGAGGAGGAAAACTGGATCCTGCCGCCGCTGGCCGATGATTTGAAAGACGACGATGAAGAGGAACGCACGACGACCGGCTGGGGCTGGCTGGCGGACGAAGTCATGGCCCGTCGCGACCGGGCCGAACGAGAACAAGAGGCCGAAGAAGAGGCCTCCGAGGACCCCTTTGCCGACTACGACGCATACCGCGAAGAGGGCGACATGGAAACCGGCCTGGGCGGGTGGTTCGACACGGCCGGGGACGAGGACGACGAAGCCCGGGAGGACACCGGGCGGGAAGACACCCTCATCAGCAACCTGGAACCCATCCTCAGCATGACCATGGACGAAATGCCGGACATGGTTGAAGACCAGGACTCCCAGCCCGTCATCCGGGTCGAAGGCGACCCGGCCGAAGAGGTCGCCGATGAAGACCGCGACACCGGCGAAGCGGAGGAAGACGGGGACATGCGCACCTCCTCCTACCTTGAGCAGCGCCTCTCGGAGATTCAACAGGGCTTTCAGACCGGCCCCGCCGCTTCCTCCGACGACGACGACAGCTATATGCCCATCACCGAACGCGTCATGCAGGGCCTGCTGGTTCAGCCGGACCGCAACCGGGACGCGAATGCGGACCCCGAAGACAGAGGCCGGGCGCAGGGGGCGCTCCGGGACGGGCCGCCCGCCGCCTTCGGGTCCTCGCCCATCCGGTCCTACTCGCCGGACGCGCAGCGGTCCTCCCAATCGCCCATTCCGTCCACGTTCAGCCGTTTCAATGACTCTCCCTCGGGGGACGCCGGCGGCCTGTCCGGCTTCAGCGGATTCCAGCAAACGGATAACCAGAGCGCCTTCCAGACGCCCTCGCTTCTGTCCTCCATCCGGCAGCGGGAGCCGAGCCGCTCTGCGCCCGCGGACGGGGGATCCTCCCTGCCGGGCGTCCGGAGCCGCCGCCGGCCGGAAACACTCTCCACCTTTTCCATCGGCGAGAGCACCGACCGTCTGCTCCCCGGGCAGGCGTCCCCCTTCCAGGTCAAGCGGGCGGAATAGAAAGAAGTTTTGCCCCGGCGGCCTATTTGCTAGGGTCCCTCCCAGTCGCTCGCCGAGCGAGCACCAGACGCGCATCGCGAACAAGGGAGGCCGTACCCGCTCATGATACCCCGATATACCCGCCCGGAAATGGGGCGCATATGGACGGACGAGACAAAATTCAGCACCTGGCTGCAGATTGAACTTCTCGCCTGTGAAGCCATGCACCGGAAGGGACAGATCCCGGACGCGGATCTGAAAGCCATCAAGACCCGGGCCGATTTCGATATCAACCGCATCCTGGAAATCGAGGAAGACGTCCAGCACGACGTCATCGCCTTCCTCACCTGTGTCGCGGAGTACGTCGGTCCCTCCGCCCGCTTCATCCACAAAGGCCTCACCAGCTCCGACGTCCTGGACACCGCCCTGGCGGTGCAGATGGTGCAGGCGATGGACCTGCTTTTGAAAGACGTGCGCGCCGTGCGAAACGCCGCCGCCGCCAAGGCCCGCAAATACAAAACCACCCCCATGATCGGCCGCTCCCACGGCATCCATGCCGAACCGATGACCTTCGGCCTGAAGATGGCCCTCATGGCCGACGAATTTGCCCGGGCGGAGGAGCGCCTGAAAGCCGCCCGCGAGACCGTCCGGGTGGGCCAGCTCTCCGGCGCGGTGGGGACCCACGCGCACCTGGACCCCGCCGTCGAGAAATACGTCTGCACCCGGCTCAAACTCAAGCCGGCGGCCATCTCCACCCAGATCCTGCAGCGGGACCGCCACGCCGAATACCTTTCCGCCATCGCGCTGGCCGGCTGTTCCGTCGACCGGTGGGCCACGGAATTCCGCCACCTGCAGCGCACCGAAGTTCTGGAGGTCGAGGAGGCCTTCGGCAAAGGGCAGAAAGGCAGTTCGGCCATGCCGCACAAAAAAAACCCGATCGTCGGGGAGCGGCTCAGCGGGATGGCCCGCCTGCTGCGCGGGTATGCGCTCACGGGCATGGAAAACGTGGCGCTGTGGCACGAGCGGGATATCTCCCACTCCTCCGCCGAGCGCGTGATTCTCCCCGACGCCACCATCACCCTCGACTACATGCTGGCCAAATTGGCGGACCTGGTGAAAACCCTCAACGTGCATCCCGACCGCATGAAGGAAAACCTGGAGATGACCAACGGGCTCATCCACTCCCAGCAGGTCCTGTTGCGGCTGACGGAAAAGGGCGTGAGCCGGGAGGACGGGTACCGCCTCGTGCAACGCAACGCCATGAACTGCTGGTCGTCCGGCCGGCCCTTCCGCGAACTGCTGGAAGAAGACGCTGAGGCCATGAAGGTGCTCACCCCGGAGGACCTGGACGAACTCTTTGATCTTCAGGTTCACTTCCGCGACCTCGACCGAACCTTCCAGGCCGCCGGCCTGCAGACACCGTCCAGGAATGCCAGTCACAAGAAAAAGGGACCCCGACGATGAAGAAGATAGAACGAGCCATTCTCAGCGTATCCGACAAAACCGGGATCGTGGAATTTGCCCGGGGCCTGCAGGACTACGGGATCGAACTCCTCTCCACCGGCGGCACCGCCCGCGCCCTGCGCGATGCCGGGCTGGGCGTGACCGACATTTCACAATTCACCGGCTTTCCCGAAATCCTGGACGGCCGCGTCAAGACACTACATCCCAAGGTCCACGCCGGCCTTCTCTACATGCGGGGGGACGAGGCGCACGAGCAGACGATGCAGGAGCAGGGTCTCCTGCCCATCGACCTCGTGTGCGTCAATCTGTACCCCTTCGAGCAGACCGTCTCCGACCCCGACGTGTCGTTTGAGGATGCCGTGGAGAACATCGACATCGGCGGGCCCACCATGCTGCGCTCCGCCGCCAAGAACATGAAAGACGTCACCGTCATCACCTACCCGTCCGACTACAGCCGGGTGCTGGAGGCGATCGGGTCCAACAGCGGCAACACCACCGAGGCCCTGCGCCGCGAACTCGCGCAGAAAGTATTCGCCCGGGTGGCCCAGTACAACGCAGCCATCGCCGAGTACATGTGCAGAGCCGTGTGCGGGAACAAAGAGCTCGACCGCCCCTACGTCCTTTCCTACGAGCGGGGGCGGGAACTCCGGTACGGGGAAAACCCTCACCAGGCCGCCATGCTCTACGCCGATTCCGCCCCCGGCGAGGCCTGCATCACCCATACCGAACAGCTCCACGGCAAGGAGATGTCCTACAACAACTACGTCGACGGCGACGCCGCGCTGGAAGCCGCCAAAGAGCTTCACGAATCCGCCGGCGCGGTCGTGGTCAAGCATACCAACCCCTGCGGCTTTGCCACCGGGGAGCGCCTGGCCGCGGCCCTCTCCGCCGCCTGGGCGGGGGATCCGGTTTCCGCCTTCGGCAGCGTCATCGCCGTGACCCGCCCGGTCGACATCCAGACCGCCGAAGTCTTGAAAGGCCGTTTTGTCGAAGCGCTGATCGCCCCCGATTTCGAAAACGACGCCCTCAAGTTTCTCATGGAAAAGAGCAAAAACATCCGGCTGCTGAAGTTGAACCAGCCGATGGGCGCGGCCGGGGCCGGGCGGATGCTGCGGCAGATCGGCGGCGGCCTGCTCACCCAGGACCGCGACGCGGGCGACGACGAGCAGTGGATGTCCCCCACCTCCGAAACCTTTCCCGAAGAAAAGCGCGGCCTGGCCCTCTTCGGCGTGAAGGCCTGCAAACACGTCAAATCAAATGCCATTGTCATCGTGCGGGAATACGCCCCCGGCCAGTACAGCCTGCTCGGGATGGGCGCCGGGCAACCCAACCGGGTGGATGCGGTGCGGAAACTCGCCCTGACCAAGGCCCGGGAAAACCTGGAGATCCTGTACCAGGACTGCGGCAGCGATGAATCCCTGGCGGACTTCCAGACCCGGATGCTCGGGGACTGCGTCCTGGTCAGCGACGCGTTCTTTCCCTTCCCGGACAACGTGCACAACGCCGCGGAGGCCGGCATCCGCTGCATTGTCCAACCGGGGGGCTCGAAACGCGACGAAGAAGTCGTCTCCGCCTGCGACCAGCTCGGGGTTGCCATGGCCTTCACCGGCGTCCGGCACTTCCGCCACTGAGATCGGGGTCGGCCATGTCGATACGGAAGCGCCTCCAATCCCTGTTCAGCCGGTCCCCCCGCCCCGCGGAGACATCGGACTACCGCACCTTCACCATCCGGTGCGGACATTGCGGGACCCGGTTCCGGGTGGGCTACCACCCGCAGACCGATCTGTTGCGCGAACCGGAGCCGGATCCCGACGGCCCCGCCGCGGTCTTGCGAAAAGAGGCCATGGACGATCGCTGCTTCCGCAAGATCCGCATCGAAATCGGCTTTGATGCCCGGCACGCCATTCTCTATCGCGACATCGACGGCGGGGAATTTGTGGACGACGAATAGCCCCCCGCCCGCTTGCGCGGGGCCGGTAAACAGGATGATGTGGCGACAGGATGATTTCCCCTGGCGAGGCGAGCCGCCCCGCGGGGGATTGGATTTTGGTTTGGATTGATGTGAAAAGACCATGTAGTCTTTGCTCTGCATCACGTAAGAACCAGTCTTGCAAACATTCGCTTCAAAGAAAGGCGGATAGACTATGCCCGAACTACTTGGCTCGCTGCTCCCACTCGTTGGCATTCTGATTCTTCTTGTCCTTGTCGCAGGCGCGCTCAATCTCTTCAGCGCCGGCCGCCGCACAACCAAGGACTATCCATACGAGAAAAATGACCCTCTGTTTTCGCCCGCCGAGCGTTCCTTTCTGGGCGTTCTTGAGCAGGCTGTGGGAGAGAACTACCGAATCTTTGGAAAAATCCGCTTGGCAGACATAATCCGCGTGAAGCGTGGGTTGGACAAGTCAACTCGGCAAACCGCTTTCAACCGGATTCAGAGCAAGCACCTCGACTTTGTTGGCTGCGATCCGAATGACTTGACGATTCACTTTGCCATTGAACTCGACGACAAGAGTCATGCTGGAGCAAGACGACAGCGTCGGGATGATTTCGTCAACCAGGCACTCGACACGGCAGGGGTTCCGCTTTTCCGATTCCCGGCAAAACGGACCTACTCTGTAAAAGAAATTCAAAGCACTTTGTTTCAGACTGGAGCCGCGGAAGCAGAGGAGAGCCATGCCTCGGATAGTGCGGGCTGAAGAGCGCCGTTGAGTTACTCGCCCAGTGCTTCTCGACCGGGTTTCGCCCCCCCCCGTCCGCTTGCGCGGGGCCGGTAAACAGGATGATGTGGCGACAGGATGATTTCTCCTGGCGAGGCGAGCCGCCCCGCGGGGGATCGGTGGCACCTGCGACGGGACCAATCACTCGAATGGCGAAGGGAAGAGGGGGTGTACGAATACGGGATCGAGGCGGCAACGCAGCATGACCCTACTCGTACACACGAATCTCCCTCATTTGGACGGGATGCGGTATCAGATGGCGGGTTCCGGCCGGGGTACGGGTGTTTCTGTTGTTTTCTTTGACGGGGTCACGCCTTTGACGGGTTCGCGCGGGAGTGAGTCCGTACTGGGGGCGTCGGGCGCCCGGAGGCGCAGGGCCATGGCCTGGGCCCGGCGACTGTAGTCGATGGACTCGGCGAGGATCCGCGCGGCCTCGTGGTCGGCCTGGAATCACTTGGAGTTTTCGCTGGTGAGGTAGTCCAGCCGCAGTTCGTGATGGTTTCGCGGGGGGCGTTTTCGGAATTTTGCGGAGTTGCTTTTCTGCTGGATTTGATAGAATCGCACCGTTACGGCATACGACATAAGGGACTCCCAGGGGGCTTGGATATGAACTGGCATGGGTGTGTGGCGCGGGCTGTTTTCTGCTGTTCTCTCCTTCTTTCCTTTTCCACCCCGGCGGCGACTCTTTCCGTCTCGCCGACGTCGATCGACTGGCAGACCCGGCGGTGGATCGACATCAGTGTGAGTAATGTCACCCCCGGGGCGGAGGTGATGCTCGGTCTGTTTGTCGACGCGGATGGCGACGGGGCGGCGGAGACCCATGAGCCCATGATCGCCGCGTTTGACCTCGAAGACGGGGTCACCAACCGGTGGGGCGCTCGGATTCTCCCGGATGATGATGACGGGGCTGTCAACGGGTCGATCCAGACCCGGATTTCCTACCACGGCAGTGGCGAGGACCTGGTGCACGGGATCGGGCCGTATGTGTGGCAGGCGGTCGAGGCCGGCGGCGGGACGGGCGAGGTTTCGTTTGCCGTGACGCAGGCGACGAGCAGCGTCTGGCTGGACGGCACGGTGCGGCTGTACGGAACGGAAAGCAATGCGGTGCCGGGCGCTTACGTAATCCTGGAGTACGCGTTCCGTCACCTCGGGCTGCCGCCCACGGCCTGGACGGATACAAACGGGGCCTTTCGGATCTACCTGCCGAGCGGCGTTTCCACCGCGGCGGTCTTGTCCGTGCTGGCGGTGGGCCGGTCCCTGCTCACCGCTGAAGAGGATCCGTCGGGCACTCCTCTTTCGTTCTACTCGTTTACCAATTCACTGTCGGGCGGGGCGAACGTGCTCTCGCGGCCCCTGTACCTGGTGCCTGCTCTTTCCGGTCTCGTGTACCGGGTCTCGGGGACCGTGGTCGACGAAGCGGCCAACGGCGTCCCCGGGGCCCTGGTGATTATGGAGATGGAAGATGAGGAGGGAGATGACGATCTCTTTTCCGTCGGGTTTACGGATGGCACGGGCGCCTTTTCCCTGCGGTTCCCGGATGCCGAGGGCGGCGTGGGCTGCGGGGATGCTCTGCTGGGCATGCGGGACCTGCTGGGCACCGCGGCGGGGCCGATCGCGGTCACCGGCGATATCAGCGGCCTGGAGCTGGTCTGCCGGGCGCCCGGAGTGTGGGTCGAGGCCCCGGTCGAGGAGGCGGGGACCGGCTCTCCGGTTGTCGGCATGATGGTGGAGTTTGAGTCCGATGCGGCCTGGTCGGTGGGATATTCCCTGGATGACGGCGTGTACGAACTGGGCATGG
>CAZCOO010000101.1:0-10025 GCA_964500395.1 uncultured Verrucomicrobiota bacterium | reverse complement strand
CCCGCCTCTTTCACTTCCTCGGCATTCCCTTCGAGCTCGTGTCGGACTCCGACCCGGCCCTGGAGGCCTTTGCCCGCATCTACGAGCGGTTTGAAGCCCCCTATACGGGTCCCGCGCAAGCAGATCGGGAGCGCAGCCCGATCGTGGTGCGGCTGTGCTCCGGCCGCCACGGGGAGGCGGGGTGTATCCAGGTCGGCGGGGCGGAATACCCGCTGGGGGCGTCGGACGAGATTCCCGCGCAGGTGTATTTCTTCATCCTCAACTTCCTCTTCCGGGAAGTGGACGACTTTTTTTTACTCCACGGGGCGGTCCTGGAGCGGAAGGGCCGGGCCCTGATCATTACCGGCCCGACCACCGCCGGCAAAACCACCCTGGCCGTCGCTCTCGCAGAGCGGGGTTTCGCCTTTCTGTCCGACGAACTCGCCCCCCTGCACCGGGCCTCCGGCATGGTTCACCCCTTTCCCCGCCGCATCGGGATCCGGTCCGGCGAGGGCGAATTCAAGACGATGAAGGACATCGAAGAACTCCCGAACGGGCGCCTGGGCGCGGCCTGCAAACCGGGGTGGGTGATTTCCCTCTCCCCCGAGGAAGAGGCCCCCGAAGACGGCGGCCACCGCTATCTCGAAATCGCCTGCAACAGGATCCCGGCGGCCCTGGCGCCGGCCCTGGAGTCCGTTCGCGGCATCCGGTCGGTCGAGCTGCTGGCGGACCGGCGGTTTCCGACCCTGCGGCTGGAGGCCGGTCCCGACCCCGTCATCGAGGCCGTGGACGCCATCTGCCGCGAGCTGGACGTGGCGGTCCTGCAATACTACCGAGGCAAAACCCGTCGGCCGGACTTCAGCGCGGTCCCGGAACGCACGGTCCTGCCGGGGTCCGCCGGGGTGCTCGAGGCGGCCCGGCACCTGCTCAACGGCCGGCCCCCGAGCCGGCTCAGCCGCACCCTGGGCGACAGCCGGCCCCGCATGATCATGGAACTGGCCGGCCTCCTCGCCGGCGCCGAGATCCATCGGCTGACTCCCGGACGGCTTGACCTCCTCGTCGACATTCTCGAGGATCTGACCTCATGAAGCCGCGTATTCGAGAAGGGATTACCATCCGGGCCATCGGGCACGAACGCATGCTGCACGACGATGCGTCCGAACACATCCATGTGCTGGACGAACGGGCCGCTGTATTGTGCGACCTCATGGACGGGACTCGGAACCTCGCCGCCCTGGAGGCGGACCTGATGGCTCGCTACCTGGAGACCCCTCCCGCCTCCCTGCGACAGGAATGCCGGGACGCCCTGATGACCCTGAAGGAAAAAGGCCTGATCGACCCGCCGGAGTTCACCGTGGAAAAGGCCCTGCTTATCCGGCAACACGCGGAGGCCCCCGGGGATCCGTCCCCCTGCATACACCTCGGCAATGCCTGCCTGCGGGAATCCCGGTACGAAGAGGCCCGAACCTGGCTGCACAAGGCCCTGGAGATCGAAGCCGACTGCATAGGCGCGCTGATCAACCTGGCTACCCTCGACGTCCTGCAGGGGCGGTACGAGTCCGCCGAGACCTGCCTGCAGCAGGCCCTGTCGCTCGATCCCCGCCATCATGAGGCGCTCAACAATATGGGAAACCTGCGGTCCCGGCGAGGCGAGGAGGCCGAGGCGGAGGCCCTGTATCAACAAGCGCTGGCGGCCCATCCCGACTACCCGGACGCCCTGAACAATCTCGCCCACCTGCACGCGGCCAATGGCCGGGAACACGAAGCCATTCAGTTTTACCGCAAGACGCTCGCCATCGATCCGGGCAACGGCAGTGCGGTGCCGGCCCTCCTCAAGATCCTGCTCCGGCAGGAGGCCCTGGACTCGGCCGCCGATGTGTTGCAAGAGGCCCTCCAGGCCGATCCGGGCAATCTTCGCTACCACGACACCCTGGTGGGCCTTTACCGAAAGATGGGGCGCATGGAGGAAGCGGATGCTGCATACCGGGCCGCGATTGCGGCATGCCCCCAGCCCAACCTCTTTGTCTACCGGCATCTGGGTGCGATGCGGTCGCGGGCAGGCGGGTGAGCCGGGATGGATGACGGCACGCTCACATCCGTAGCCCGGGCCCTCTGGTGGGAACGCGAAGGAGGCGGCCGCATCCCGATTCGCGGGACCAGCATGGAGCCCCTCCTGCAAGCGGGCGACGAGATCGAGGTCCGGCGGGTGGAGGCGGGCGAGATCCGCTTCGGCGACGTGGTGGTCTTTGTCCGGAAGGATGCCTGGGTCGCCCACCGGGTGATCGGCCGCCGCCGGCGGCGGGGGCAGGTCCACTTCCTGGAAAAGGGGGACCGGGCCTTCCCGCCGACCCTTTTGCCCGCATCCGCCATCGAAGGGAAGGTCATCCGCGTCGTGCGCGACGGCCGCACGATTGAACTGCAAACACCCCGGGGCCGGTGGGTCGGCCGCCTGACGGCCGCGGCCGGCCGGGTGTCGGCGGCTCTTCAGCGCATCGCCGGGGGGCGACGCCCTCCGGCCTGGCTGGCCGGATCGGCCCTGCGCATGCGCGCGCGGCTCGCCGCGTGCCTGTCCCGCGGGCCGTCTTCCTCATGAGTTCACTCACCGCAGCGGACCGGGCGTTGATGCTGGATGCGCTCTTTGACCGTCGCGGCGGCGATCCCCCGGCCGGCGAGATTCAGTGGGAGGCCGTTGTCCGGGCGGCCGGCCGCCACGGGGTGGCGCCCCTGCTGTACCGGGCCCTGAGCGGGGGCGCAGACCTGCCGGAAGACGCCCGCAAGCGGTTGCAGGCCCATACCTACGCCACGGCCATGCACAATCACCGGTTGGAGCAGGCGGGGCGGGAGATCCTGGCGGCGCTTCGGGCGGCCGGCATCCGGGCCCGCCTGTTGAAGGGCCTGTCTCTCGCCCGGCGCCTCTACGAGGATCTGTCGCTCCGCCCTTCCGAGGATGTCGATGTGCTGGTCTCCCCGGCGGACGTACCCGGCGCGGTCGCCGTCCTCGCCGACCGGGACTATCACCTCCCCGACTACCTGCTGCCGCTCGCCTACTATCGCGCGCACCATTTCCACGTGCCCCTGGTCCGGACGTCTGCGCCGCGCGTCTACCTGGAGATCCACTGGGGCCTGACCGACCGCTTCCTGCTGTTCACCCCCGACATCGAGGCGGTGCTGTCGTCGCCGGGCCCGGACCTGCAGCCCGCACAGGAGCTGGTCTACCTCGCCATGCACCTCGCCAAACACGCGGTGCTCAACCGGACCGCCGCGCTGGGCGATCCCGCGGCCGCGGAGCGGCTGGTCTTTTCCCCGGAAAGCGACATCCGCCTCATCTGGCTGGTGGATGCGTGGAAGTGGATGCACCGCGTCGCCCCGGAAGTGGAGATCGAGTCCATTCGCCGCACGGCCGACGCCTGGGGGGCGCGCGCGGCGCTCTCGGACCTGCTGGTGCTGGTGCGGAGCGTGGCCCGGCAGCCGCTGCCCGCCGCCCTCGACGGGCTGATCGTGGATCCGGCCCCCCGGCCGCGCATCGGCCTCGCGGGCCGGGCACCGGCGCCGGACGGCCGCGATTCGCCCCGGCTGTCCCGCTGGGTCCGGATGCACCCGGTGCTCCAGTTCCGGCCGATCCGGGTGCTGGACATCCTGCGCTACGTCGTCCCGCCCGCCGACTACCTGCGCCGGCGCTACGGCTGCCGCGGCGGACCGGCCCTCGCCGCCCGGCGGCTGCGGCATGCCGGCCGCACAATCGGCCGGGACCTCCTGGCCCCCGCCGCCCACGCCCTGTACCTGGGCGCCCTCCGCCGCAAGCGGGCAGCCGACTCTTGATCGCAGCAAAAAGAATTGCCAGGGTCGGGCGCCGAATCGCGAAAACACACCGAATCTCGACTGGAAGGGGGCCACACCATGAACACATCCATCCAATTTCTCGCCGCGGCATTGATGCTCACAGGGGGCGCGGGCGCCGTTGGGGCCCACGCTGCGCCCATGCTCGTGGAGTATGACTTCCTCTGCCCGAGTTGTGAGGACGAGCGGTCCATCTCCATCCGCTACGCCGCCGACGGCACCTCCATTCTCCAGACCCACAACCGGGCCGACACCCCGCAGATCGCGCCGGCCCACGACGACTCCGAATACCTCCCCGGGGAGTGGATCGCCGGGCCCATGACCCGCTTCCGGCCCGGCCGCATCCAGCACTGGGATGATGAAATCGGGACCAACTTTATCGAAGTGCAAAAAGCGCCGGTGCCGGATGTGGGCACCCGCTACGCGGATCGCCGCCTGACCCCGGCCGCCGAGCAGCCGGGCCGGGAGAGCTGGAGCATCGGGGCCATCCGCGTGTCCGTGGAAGACGGGGAGGACGACCGCGTCATCCGGGGCCTCGAGGCCGATCACAAGCGGGCCGTCGTCGCCTGCACCCGGACCGAGTACGGCGCCGACGGCGCGGAAACCGGCAGCGAGGAGACGGCCCTGGCCTTTGACCTGTGGATGGCCGACGCCCTGCCGTTTTCGCCGCTGCCGTTTCAGTACGAGCCGTTCCTGGGCAACCGCGTGCCCCCCTACAACCGCGGCCCCGTGGGAAACCGGTTGATTGCGGAGCTGCTGCCGCACCTGGCCGGGATGGGCGGCCTGGTGCGCGCGGAAATCACCGCCGAGGGCACGACCTCGGCGATCGAGGTGCGGTCGGTTCAAGCCACGCCGGAACCGCCCATGCACAAGTACACCTCGCTGCCGGTGGTCTCCGGCGAACAGGTCGGGCAGTTTGCCGGGCCGCTCTTTCTCGCCTCGCTGTTGCGGGGCGGAATGATTCAGCAGGAGAGCGATGCCACCCTGACCCTCGACGGCCGGGCGCTGCAGGCCGTGAGCGCGTGGAAAACCAACGAGGCGGGCGACCTGGTGATCGTGATCTCCGCCCGGGAGGAAAACACCAGCGTATTCCTCGTCCGCCCCGTCAACGGCATCCCGGCCCCGGGCGCGTACGACACCACCTCAAAAGTGGACTACCGCCGGCTGCGGGGGATGAGCGAGGACGAGCTGGCCGACCACACCCGCAGATTCCAGCTCTACGGCGTCGCCACCGACCAGGTCCTGCCCACTGTCCTCACCGGGATTGAGCAGGGGACCGTCACCATTCGCGAGACAGAGGGAGACACCCTCGCGGGGTCGGTCTCCGGCCGGGTCTCCGCCCTGCCCACCGACAGCCTGTCGGACATGCGCGCGATGCCGGTCGAGCTGACCTTCCGCGCCGAGCCGGGGCTGGACGAGTTCCGCTTCCGCAGCGACGAATCCCGCGTGGCCCGCTGATCGGCCGGGCGGCGTCCGGCTACCAGGCGTAGGCGCCCGGGGCCTCGCCGCCGGGGCCGGGCCAGATCTCGTCCAGCTCCTTGAGGATTTCCTCGCTCAGCTCGATCTCCACCGCGCGGGTCACCGAGGTGAGCTGCTCCAGGGTGCGCGGGCCGATGATGGGGGCGGTCACCGCCGGGTTGGTCAGCAGCCACGCCAGGGCCACGTTGGCGGGGGACTCGTCGATCTTCCTGCACAGCGCCTCCCACGGTTCGAGCTGGGCGCGCTTGTCCTCCACCCGCTTCATGAAGTCATCGCGGCTGCGGCGGCCCTCTTCGAATTTCTTGAGCGCCCCGCCCAGCAGTCCGCCGCCCAGCGGGCTCCACGGGATGATCCCGACCCCGTAGTGCCGGCAGGCGGGGGCGAGTTCCAGCTCGATCGCCCGCACATCCAGATTGTAAAAGCTCTGCTCGCTCACCAGTCCCAGCATCCCCCGGCGCCGGGCCACCTGGTTGGCGGTCACGATGTCCCAGCCGGCAAAGTTGCTCGACCCCGCATACAACACCTTGCCCTGGTCCATCAGGGTCTCCATCGCCTCCCAGATTTCATCCCAGGGGCAATCGCGGTCCACGTGGTGCATCTGGTAGAGGTCGATCCAGTCGGTCTGCAGGCGGCGCAGGCTGTTCTCGCACTCCAGGATGATCTTCCGCTTGGACAGCCCGGTGTCGAGGTTCGGGTCGGGCGCGTCCTTCTTGTCCATCGGCCCGAAGACCTTGGTGGCCAGCACGGTCCGCTCGCGCCGTCCGCCGCCCTGGGCAAACCACCGGCCGATGATCTGCTCGGTGATGCCTTCGCCGCGTTTCCACCCGTAGACATCGGCGGTGTCGAAAAAGTTGATGCCCAGCTCGTGGGCCTTGTCCATGATGGCAAAGCTGTCTTCTTCCGACGTCTGCGGGCCGAAGTTCATCGTGCCGAGGCAGAGGCGGCTCACCTTGCATCCGGTGCGTCCGAGAGTCGTCAGTTTCATGGTGAAGTCCTTTCTCAGCTCAGGGGTTCCTGCTGTTCGGTAATCACGGGCAGGTCGATCGCCTTGTCCGCATTGAGTTTGATGTAGTGCTCCCACTTCTCCGGCACGTCTTCCAGCGGGTAGATGGCCTCCACCGGGCACTCCGGTACGCAGGCCCCGCAATCGATGCACTCATCCGGGTCGATCACCAGCATGCGCGCGTCTTCGCGAAAGCAATCGACCGGGCAGACCGTGACGCAAACCGTATTTTTGCAGCCCACGCAGGGCTCGGTGACAATGTGGGGCATAACGCTCTCTCCAACCTTTTTCGGCTAAACACAACACCCTAACACGCCTGCCGCCGCGATGAAAGACCGCGGCGGGCCCCGCCTCCATCACTTCTTTCTTGGCCGCCCCGCACGTCCCCCGATACTCTCGTCTCTCATGAATCAACACGGCCCCATCGATCCCGACCTCATCCGCGACGGTCTCCGCTTCACCTGCACGGAGTGCGGGCAGTGCTGTACCGGCGAGCCGGGCTATGTCTACGTGACCGACGAGGAAATCGCCGCCATCGCACGCCTGCTCGATGTGCCGGAGGACGAATTCCGCGCCCGGGCCACCCGCCCCGCCCCCGGCGGCACCAGCCTCAAGGAGCGGGCCAACGGCGACTGCATCTTTCTCCGCGGCACCCGCTGCCTCGTCTACGAGGCCCGCCCCACGCAGTGCCGCACCTATCCCTTCTGGCCCGCCAACCTCGCCTCTGCCGAGGCCTGGAACGCCGCCGCGGCCGACTGCCCGGGCATCGGCGAGGGACGCCGCTGGACCGCGGACGAAATCCTGGCCCGGGCCCGCCCCCACCTCTCGGGCCCATGACCTCGTTCCGATCCCAGAGTCCTCACGTCTTTGTGTACGGGAGCCTGATGTGGCCGGACGTTCGGTCGCGCGTGTTGCGGACCGACCCGGAGGCGCAGGCGGCCACGGTGCGGGGCTATCGCCGCCAGGCACTCAAGGGCCGGCCCTACCCCGCCCTGGTGCCGGCGGGCGAGGGCATCCGCATCACCGGTCAGATCCTGCGCGACGTCCCCCCGGACGACCTCCGCCGCCTGGACGCCTTCGAGGGGCGGAACTACCGGCGCGTCACCGTCCCGGTGGCCCTCCACCCGCACGGCGACCTCCTGGCCGGTCTCTACCTCTGGCAGGCCGGGGCCGATGCGCTCGCTCCGGACGAGTGGGACCCGGACTGGTTCGCCCGCGAGGGGCTGCCGCAGTTTCTCGCCGCCTACGAGGGGTTCCCCCCCCGCCCGGCAATGCCGATCCGGAGAAAACTTCGAGAAAAAATGTCAGCAAAATGAAGTTGACCCGACTCATCGTCGGATAGCAAGTGTATGCCAATGAAAGGGAGCGCCCCGGAAGGGGCGTTGAACACCACTGACCCCGGGAGCTGAAGGCCTTCCCGCAATCGATGCAAAGACCATGAAAGACATGACCCGACAGGAAGCCCTGGCCCTCCTCCTCGCCGCCCGGCACGATCCGGAGCTGAGGGACCGCGAAGACGTGGCCCACGCCCGGCAGCTCGTGGAGGCAAACCCCGAGCTGAAGGCCGAATACCAGGCCGAAGTACAGGCCTACAAAGACCACGGGGCCCTCCTCACCCGCTACGCCCGACTCCCCGCGGCCGCCCGGGACCGCATCCGTACCGCCCTGCGCGCCGACGCCGGCTCCGGCCATAGCGCCCCCGCCGGGGACGACACCGCCGAGGTCAAGGTGATCCCCCTCCCCCGGCGCTGGGCGCCGAAACTGGCCGCGGCCGCCGCCATCCTGCTGCTCGGGGTCGGGGGCGGGTTGTGGCTCAGCCGGGAATCCGCCCGCGCCCCCGCCGGTGCCGCCGCCCAACAGCCCGCTTCGCTGCACGAATTCGAGACCTATGCCGCCCACATCGTGGCCCGGGGGGTCGACCTGCAGATCCGCAGCCGCTCGCTCGAGGACATCCGCGGCTGGCTCGCCGAGCAGGACCCCGAGACCGTCGTGCACGATGACGTCGAAGCCCTCGCCGGTCTCCCCACCGTGGGCTGCACCCTCTACGAATGGGGCGGGGAGCCGGTGACCATGGTCTGCTTCGAAACCGCGGACCACGAGATCGTCCACCTCTTTTCCGTGAGCCGGGAGGCCATTTCCGAGGTGGGCCGGACCGGCCTCCCCCGCACGATCGCCAAACACGAGACCCTGGCCTGGGTCGAAGGCGACCGCGCCTACGTCATGGTGAGCCACGAAGCCGGGCAGGAACTCCCCGTCCGCCCCGGGTGATGCGGCCCTCCCGGCGGCGTCGCCCCGCTCCCGGCCCGGGCACGGCAAGGGGGGGCGCCTCCCGCGCTGACATTCCGCCCGCCGGGCATTACCCGATGCGCCGCCCCTGCGCCCGCGGGCTCTTCTCCGCCCAGAGCACAAAGGCGGCCAGCACGATGTAGCCGGTATTGCGCACAATATTCATCCAATCAATCCCGCCCGCCTCGTCCCCGGTCGAGAAGCACCCGCAGGAGATGTCCAGCCCGCGGATGATGTTGATGACCATGGCGCCGTTGAACACCACCAGCAGGGCGATGGCGATGACCGCCGCCGCGTCCCGGAAGCGCCGGCTGAAAAACAGCGCCGGCGCCACCACCAGCTCGATCCAGGGCAGCGCCAGCGCCGTCAGGTTCACCATCGAGTGCGGCAGCAGTTGGTAGAAAAACACCGCCTCGGCAAAGTCCGCCGGGAAGAGGATCTTGTGCACGCAGGCGAGCAGGAAGATGCTGCCCAGCAGCATCCGGCACAACAGGCTGAGGTGTTTCGGGGTCACGGGCGGCCCTCCACCGGCAGGTCCGCGTCCTCCCAGGCCTTGAAGCCGCCGGCGTAGATAAACACGTTGGTATAGCCCTGCTCCTGCAGGAACCGGCTCAGCATGAACGAATCGTCGCACGCCTGCCCGGAGCAGTAGGTGATGATTTCCGTCTCGGGGGTGAAGAAGAGCTGCACCTGCTCAAAGGCGGACTCGATCTCGTTGTAGGGCACCGACATGGCCCCCGGCAGGCGTCCCTCGCGGAACTCCTCCTCCGGCCGGGCATCCAGGATCATGGCGCGGCCGTCGTTCAGCCGCTGCTGCGTCTGCTCCGTGTCGACGATGCCGATGCCCGCCTCCAGGGCCTTGGCCTCCACGTAGTGGCCCCAGTCCTGGACGAACGGGATGGCCCCGGCCGGGCGCAGGGCGTTCGCGAGCAGCCCCAGCGCCGTCCCCAGCACCAGCAGCGCCACGACGCGCCCCCACAAGGTGTCTGTGAAGATCTTCCACATGGAACGGTTCCGCCTTCGTAAAAATCCAACCGTTGGACCGGTTTTTCCCGGTCCTGTTCAATCATTGGACCGGCCGGGGCCCGATGGGTCCAAGGCTTGGACCGATTTTTCGACCCCGCTTCCAACCCTTGGAGCGTCCGAGTGCGGGGTACTGTGCCCGAGGGGCCCGGCAAATGCAAACGGGGAACGGCCGGCGGATCTCTCCCGGACCGGGAATCCAGGGAGACGTGCCCCCAGGCCGTCCGCGCCGCGCCTTGCTGTAGCCACGCCGTTGCACGGCGTGCTTCTCCCCGGTCGGGGGCTATCCCCGGTTGCAGCGTCGGGTCGGGCGCTCTGTAGCCACGCCGTTGCACGGCGTGCTCCCCGGACGGCCGCTACTCGGGAGCACGAGGAACTTCTTCACCGGCCGGGCAAGCCGGCCGGGGCCGTTTCTGGA
>CAZCOO010000100.1:0-10055 GCA_964500395.1 uncultured Verrucomicrobiota bacterium | reverse complement strand
CTTTCACGGTGTCGATGGGTCCAGGTCCGTTTTACGATACCCGCGCACGCGGGTACAGCCGGAATTGAAAACCGCCTTGACCCGCCCCTCCATCTTCCGCATTCTTCGCCGGATGAAACGAGCGGGGTGTCCCGGCGCAACGGGACTGAGATAGCCGCATACCCGCCTTCACGGGCACGCGCGGCGGACCCATAGAACCTGATCTGGTTAGGACCAGCGAAGGGAAAGACGGCTGTCACACGCCCTGCCTTCGCAGGGCGTTTTTTTATGGAAGGATGGATCCTCATGACTGCGGAGATGGAAACCGGACTGATTGCTGTCCTCCTCGGGGCGGGCGTGCTGTTTACGCTCGCCGGTACACTCCTGGTTCGGGGGCGAACGCTCTCCGCCGAGGGATTCCTGGTCGCCCGGAATTCAATCGGCACGGGTCTGGGCCTGGCCACGGTCACGGCGTCGGTCATCGGCGCCTGGGTCCTTTTCGGTCCCGCAGAGGCCGCCACCTGGGCCGGGCTGCCGGGGCTGGCCGGCTACGCAATCGGCCAGGCGGCCCCCCTGCTCGCCCTTGCCGTCCTCGGGCCCCGCATGCGGGCCCTGATGCCGAAAGGTCATTCCCTTTCGGAATTTGCTTACCACCGCTACGGGCGGGCCATGTATGCCTGCACGGTGCTCATCATGTTGTTCTACATGTTTGTCTTTCTCGCCGCGGAACTCACGGGCATGGCCCTCGCCCTGCAGCTCACCACCGGCGTCCCCCTGGCCTGGACGGCGGTCCTCGTAGCCGCGGCCACCCTCATCTACACCGTCTACGGCGGACTGCGCGCCTCCATGGTGACCGATGGACTTCAGTTTGCCCTGATTGTGCCCCTGTTGCTTGTCGCGGCCCTGTGGACCCTCGGCCACCTCGGCGGCCGGCAGGCCGCCCTCGCGCCCGTGGAGACGACCCACCCGGCCCTCCTGGACTGGTCGCACGGGGCCGGCGTGGAATTTGGCCTCACGCTGGTGATTGCCATTCTGGCCGCCAACCTCTTCCACCAGGGGTTCTGGCAGCGCGTCTATGCCTGCCGGTCTCCCCGGGTGGTGCGGCGGGCCTTCATGGGCGGGGCGGCCGCCGTCATCCCCATGGTCTTTCTCGCCGGGATGTTCGGGTTGTGGGCCGTGGGCAACGGCATGCCGGCCGAGGATGCCTCCATCGCGCTGTTCAGCCTGGTACAGAGTGCGCTGCCCGCCTGGGCGCTGTACCCGGTGCTGGTCCTCGCCCTGGCCCTCGTCATGAGCAGCATGGACACCTTGCTCAACGGAATCAGCTGCACCCTCACCAGCGATCTCGCGCGCATCGTCCCGACCCTGCGCGGCAGCCGCTTGCTTCGTTCATCGCGCCTGCTGACCCTGGCCGCCGCCGCCGCCGCGGTGCTGGTGGCCTCCCAGGGGCACAGCGTACTCTATCTCTTCCTGGTCGCGGACCTCGTCTGCGCCGGGGCCGTCGTCCCCCTGTTTGCCGGGCTGTACACCCCGCACCTGCGGGGACCGGATGCGGCTTGCTCCGCCGTCCTCGGCATTGCCGCGGGGGCCCTGTTTTTCGCCGCGCCGGATCACTCCCCCCTCCTGCCGGGCCTGCCGGGCGCCGGGAGTTTTCTCGTCAGCTTCGGGCTGGCCCTCGCGATCTCGACCGCCCTGACCCTGGGATTCACGGGGCTCCGCAAACGACAGGCCGCGCCCTCGTTCCTCTTCGACGAGCTCCGCGGAATGGTTTCCTCGTTCGAGGAACGGGAAGAACCGGCCGCCTGACCGCCGGGCAACACCGGGGGGCGCCCGGCACACTCACCCGCCGATCGCCTCGGCATACACCTTCGCGTAGTGCGGCATAGCCGGGAGGCGTGGAAGCTCCAGGGTTTCCATACCGATCGCAAAGGTGTCTTTCAGGGAGCTCAGCGGCACGCCGTCGCGCGCGGCGCGCGCGGTGAGGGCCGCGCCGAAGGCCGTCGCCTCCTCCAGGTCCGTCGTCTTCACGGTGGAATGGGGAAACATCGCCTGGAGCATCGCCTGGTAGGCCCGGTTTTTCCGGAACCCGCCTTCCAGGACAATCGGCATGCCGTCCTCCAGTCCCGCCGCCGAAAGCTGCGCCGCGGATTGAACGGCGAGCGAGGCGTTGAGCATCAGATAGAGCGTTTCCGCCGGCACATCGGGACCGGCGGCACCCCCCCGGATCGCGTCCAGCGTCCACTCGTCCTGCCCATGGCGCAGCCGGGAGGTCGAGTCCGGGAACGGCCCCGTGCCGGGCATGACGCCGGGAAAGAAAAACAGCCCCCCCGATCGCAAGAGGCTTTCGGCCACATCGGCATCGAAGTCGGGAAATCCCTCGAGGCCCCTGCTTTCACGGAGCCGGCCCAGCCAGGTATCGTGCTCCTGCCCGCCCATGAAGATCGAGGTCTTGACCGGCCGGCCGAAGGCATCGCAGTTAAAGAACACCCCCTGCCGCATTTCCGATTCACTGAGCGCCGGTTCGGATCCCGGCGCCATGGCCACGCACCACGTCCCGGTTGAATTCAGGACAAACGGCTCCTCGATCTGGATCAACAGGGGCAGGAGGGAGGCGTTGGAGTCGTGGATGCCCAGGGAGACCACGGTATCGCCGGCCAGGCCCGTCCGGGCGGCCACAGCCTCCGTCACCGTTCCCAGTCGATCGCCGGCATGCCGCACCGGCGCAGGAAGCATTTCGCGGATTTCCAGCGCATCCGCCACCCGTGAAACCTCCGCTTTCCGATAATCCCACAGGTATGAATGGCATCCCGTGTACGTTGTCTCCACCGCCGCGGTCGCAGTCAGGAGGTGCCCGAAGTACTGAGGGTAGTGCAGAATCGTACGGATCCCGGCAAAACGATCGGGGAACCTGTGGCGCGCAAAGAAGATCCCCTTGGCCAGGTTGGCCAGAGCGCCGAGATTCGGCGTGAACAATTCGTCGTGCATCTCCTCGGGCGTAGACCGGCAGGCCTTGTAAAAGGCCGCGTGCAGATCTTCTCCCGGATCGGTTGTATAGGCGATCACCGGCAGGGCGAGTTCCCCGGCCTCATCCAACCCCACCCAGGTCGCCCCATGGGTGCTGACCGCGACGGCATCGACCGGGTGGTCCCGGTTGACCTCGGCCAGCGTATCCAGGAACCAGCGGGCGGTGTCCTCCGTCTTCTCAAAATCGACTTCACCCGATTCATCCGCGGGAATCGACACGTATCGCTCCTCCACACAGTGATAGTCGTCATCGTATACCCGCACCTTTTTATTCGTCTTGCCTACATCCAGAACGGCGATGTGTCCCATGAGAATCCTCCTGCATCCTGTTCTCTTCACCATACGGTGCACCTTGGCGAACCCACAAGACCAATGATGCCGCCCGGCAAGGGGCCCCGTCCGGTGACAACGCAGGAAAATCCCCGGTTGCACTCTTCCCGTTCTCCCCGGAGAATAGCCGCATGTCGCTGACTGACCGCATCAAAGAGCACGCGGCGGAGACCGGCTTCGACCTCATCGGCGTCGCCCCGGCCCGGGAATCGCCGCGGGCCGGCGCCTTCCGCGACTGGCTCGAGCGAGGACACCACGCCGACATGCACTGGATATCCCGGCGCACCGAGCGCCGGACCGATCCGCGCACCGTGCTCCCCGGGGCCCGCTCGATCCTCACCCTCGGTCTCAGCTACTTCACCGAAGACCCGCCGCCCGAGTACTGGGACGACCCCACCCGCGGGCGCATCGCCCGCTACGCATGGGGGCCGGACTATCACGACATCCTCCCCCCCCTCTTGAAAGATCTCTGCGCGTTTATCCAACGGGAAGCCCCCGGGGCTGAAACCGAGACCCGCTACTACGTCGATACGGGACCGGTGCTGGAACGCGAAGTGGCCTGGCAGGCCGGCCTCGGCTTTATCGGGAAAAACACCCTGCTCCTCCACCCCGACTGGGGGTCCACTCTCTTCCTGGCCGAAATCCTCACCACCGCCGACCTCCAGCCCGACCCGCCGGCCGAACACGGGGGGGCCGGGCTCGCACCCGACCGATCCGACCGCACGGTTCCCGGCGGCTGCGGCTCCTGCACCCGCTGCCTCAACGCCTGCCCCACCCACGCCTTCCCCGCCGCGTACATCCTGGACAGCCGCCTCTGCATCTCCTACCTCACCATTGAACATCGGGGAGAAATCGCCCCGGAACTGCGCCCGAAGATGGGCTCCTGGATTTTCGGCTGCGACGAATGCCAGGAGGTCTGCCCCTGGGTGCGCCAATTTGCCCGCCCCGGCCGGCGCCGGTTTCTGAGTTTTGACCCCGATCGCTTCACCCCCCGGCTGGCCGATGTGCTCGCCTGGGACGCGGACACCTTCCGCACCGTCTACCGGGGAACGCCTGTCCGCCGCCCCAAATGGCACGGCTTCCTGCGCAACGCCGCCATCGCCGCCGGCAACAGCGGGGACCCCGGCCTGCGCCCCGCCCTCGAAACCGCCGCCCGCCGCAGCCACCCGCTCATCCGCCCCCATGCCGAATGGGCCCTGGCCCGGCTTCCCTGAAAGGGGGCCCTGCTCCAATGCCGGCGGACCGGCTTCGGGCACATGGCCATTGTATTCCCGGCGCGTTTTTGCTTTTCTGGCCGCGCTCGACGGAGAACACCCATCATGGCCAAAACGCGACGAACACGCACCCGGAACCGGGGCAAGCTGAAGATCGGGGATGACTGGAATGCCATCACCATCATCGCCCTGTCTCAAAGCAATCCCCTCAAGGCCGTTGCCGAACTGGTGGAGAACTGCATCGATGCCCGCGCCCGCCACGTGCAGATCACCCGGGGGAAAGAAAAGGGACTCCAATACCTCCGCATCAGCGATGACGGCGAAGGATTGCCCCGCAACCCAGACGGCCTGCCCGATTTCAAGTACGTCGCCACGCACATCTGCGACTCCATCAAGCGCAAGCTGAAGGCCGAGGGCGTCGAGGGGCTCCAGGGCGAGTTCGGCATCGGCCTCTTGAGCTTCTGGACCATCGGCGAAGAACTCACGCTGACCTCCGCGGGCGATGACGGGCGCACCTACCAGATGACCCTGGCCAAGGGAGAGCCGGGCTACACCATCCGGGAAAAGCGCACCCTGGTCCCCATCCAGGGCACGGAAGTGCGGGTGGCCCCCATCCTCCCCGGGCTGCGGCAGCTCACGGGAGAAAAAATCCAGTGGTACCTGGCCTCCGAGCTGCGCGACCGCATTCGCCAGACCGGTATCTCCATCAAGATCGTCGACCGCCAGGCCCGCAAGGAGTACAAGGTGGAACCCCGGGCCTTCTCCGGACGGCTTCTCCACGAACTTCCCCCCACCGCCGGCTCCCGCGGCGACCTCTACCTGGAGCTCTACCTGGCCGAACACAATCCGGAAAACGCTGTGGGGCTCTACCGGTCCGGCACGCGGGTTATCGAACGCCTGGACGAATTCGAGCCCTTCCAGGGCGGCCCCTGGTCGTCCGGCTACCTCCAGGGCATTGTGGATGCCCCCTTTCTAAACCTGACCCCCGGGACCCGCTCCGGCCTGATTCACGACGAGGCCTATGCAGAGTTCTGCCGGTGCCTCAAACGCGTGGAGCCGGAGCTGACCCGGATCATTGAAGAACAGCGCCGGGCCGAGGAAGAGCGCGCGAGCCGCCACCTGCTGCGCACGATCCGAAAGGCCTTTCGCGAAGCGCTTCTCGCCCTTCCCATGGAAGAGTACGATTGGTTCGACATCCAGAAACGGAGCGCCGGGTACCGGGAGCGAGCCGGCGATGACGGGGCCGACCCCAAACACAACCTCGTCGCCGAGGAACAGGCTCTGCTCGAGCCCGAACCGGGCGAACGCAGCGTCCAAAAGCAGTTTTTCGAATTCGCGGGGCCCCTCTTCAGCCTCGTCCTCTCGCCCGGCTCTTGCGTGGTCCAGGTCGGCACCACCCGGAATTTCAAGGCCGTCCCCCGCGACAAGCAGCGCAAGCGGGTCGAAGACGACCTCCGGTTCGACTGGGCGGTGGTCGAGGGCGAAGGCGAGCTGGACCATACCGGCGGCGAGATCGCCACCTTCCGCGCGCCGGCGGAACCGGGCCTGACCCGGATCCGCACCACCGTCCGCCAGCGCGACACCGTCTGCGAAGCAGACGCCTACATCACCGTCAGCGAAACCCTGATCAAAGAAGAAAAGAACACCCCGGAGAACCGGCGCGGCCTTCCCGGCTACACCTATCACCGCGCGCCGGGCGAGAACTGGCGCTCCCGGTACGACGCGGAACACAACCTCATCGTGGTCAACAACGGCCACCGGGATTATGTGTATGCCTCGCGCGCCAAGGCCCAGAAAGCCCGGTACATCGGCCGGCTCTTCGCGAAGGAACTGGTCCTGAAGAACTTTCCCGGCCTGCCGGCCGATCAGTTGCTCGAGCGCCTGATTGAACTGAGCATGCGCACCGAAGAGCACCTGAAGTAGAAGACAGCGAGGCATGAGAACGAGAATTCGGACACACGTGAACGACCATCCGTCCCAACGCCAAGGCCGGTCATGAACCGAGGTGACGCCCCCTCTTCCCTGGAGGACCTTCTCTCTCTGGCATTCGAGGACGTCCCGGCCTCAAACCGCCGGCGGGTGTACGGGGTGGATTACATCCACCTGCCTCTGGAGGCGATCGGCGATTTGTACCTGACGCGCTTCGGCTGGCGGCGCTGCTCCTCCCTGCACCCCGATCAGTGGTATACGGGCAAACGATACAAGGAGATCGGATGCCGGCTGGACGGCGCCTCAGGGGTCGTGTACCGCGTGCCGGTGCAGCCGCCGGACGGCACCGTCCCCGATATCCTGGTCGTCAAGTTCTCCCGGGTGGCCCAGAATGTGCCGCTGTATATCCGGTCCACCTTTCCCGAAGGGGTGTCGCAGGACGTCATCGACCAGGCGGAGTTCAATGATCCATTTGAGGAATTCGGCCTGCTCACGGCCCTCCGCTCTCCCGCGCCGAATCATTCCGCTCCTCCGGTGCGGACCAAGCGGCCCCTGGCCATATTCAGCCCGCAGCAAAAATACGATCACTGGCAGATTTCGCGCAACAAATCGGAGTTTGCCCGGCACCGGGCCCGCCTGAAGAAAAACCTCGACCAGTCCGGGGAATCGGTCGATCTCGATGTGAACCGCGACTACATCACCATCTTCGAGTGGGTAAAGGGCGAAAACGCCCAGGACCTCTTCATGGAAGGAGTCCTCGAACAGGAAGATCTCCGGAACCTTACCGGTCAGGTCGTCGACGACCTCAAACAGCACGGATTTGTCGTGCTGGACAATAAACCCCGGCACTTTATACTCCGGCGCACATCGGATGGGCGCGATGTATTGCGGCACGGGGACCGCATTGTCTATGCCCTGGTCGACTTCGAACTGCTTCGCCCCCTGCCATGATTGACCGATTGAAAAGCCGCAACCTGCGGGGTGACCTCTTCGGCGGCATCACCACCGCCATCGTCTCGCTGCCCATGGCCCTCGCCTTCGGGGTCGCGTCCGGGGCCGGCGCGGAAGCCGGCCTCTATGGCGCCGTCCTGGTCGGCCTGTTTGCAGCCCTGTTCGGCGGCACCCGGACATTGATTTCCGAACCCACCGGGCCCATGACCGTGGTCATGACGGCCGTGATCACCACCCTCGTGTCCGCCTACCCGGAAAACGGCCTGAGCATGGCCTTCCTCGTCGTGATCATCGCCGGACTGGTCCAGGTGCTCTTCGGGGTGTTCCGGCTCGGGCGGTACATCACGCTCATGCCCTACAGCGTGATCTCCGGCTTCATGTCGGGCATCGGAATCCTCCTCATCGTTTTGCAGATCCCGCCTGCCATCGGGTTCGAGTCGCCGGGCGGCGGCGTGTACGGGGTGATACAGGCCCTGCCCGGCATGGTGCGCTCCCTGCACCCCCTCGAGGCGCTGCTCGCCGGGGTCACCCTGGCCATCCTGTTCGGAATGCCCCGGCGATGGAGGCGTCTGCTTCCGCCCCCGCTGTTTGCGCTGATCATCGGCACCGGCCTGTCCCTGCTCCTTCCGTGGGGGGAAGGACTGCGCCGAATCGGCGAAATGTCCGTGGGCCTCCCCTCCCCGGCTCTGCCCCTGATCCCCTTTGATTACCTCACGCGCGTGGTAATCGACGGAGTCGTACTCGGAATGCTGGGGGCCATCGACACTCTGCTTACGGCCATGATTGCCGACAGCCTCACCCGCGAGCAGCACGATTCCGATCGCGAGCTGATCGGCCAGGGCATCGGCAATACCATCTCCGGACTGTTTGGCGGGCTGCCGGGCGCCGGGGCCACGATGGGCACGGTCGTCAACATCCAGTCCGGCGGCCGGACGCCGCTCGCCGGCGTCTTGCGGGCGGTTCTCCTCATGCTGGCCGTGCTGTTTGCCGCCCCCATGCTGGGCCACATTCCCATGGCGGTCCTCGCCGGGATCGCCATCAAGGTCGGCTTTGACATCCTCGACTGGAGTTTTCTGAAACGCGCGCATCTCGTCTCCCGCACCGCCACCTTCATTATGTACGGCGTCATGCTCCTCACCGTCCTGGTCGACCTGATCGTGGCGGTGGGCGCCGGCGTGTTCATCGCCAACATCATCACCATTGAGCGGCTGTCCAACCTCCAGGCCCAGCGAGTCAAAACCATCAGCCTCGCCGATGATCAAATCGTCCTGGACGATGAAGAACGCAACCTCCTCGAGCGCGCCGCCGGCCGGATCGTTCTCTTCTATCTCAGCGGCCCCATGATCTTCGGCGTGGCCAAAGCCATCGCCCGCGAACACACCGCCCTGCAGGATGCTGAGGTCCTCATCCTCGACCTGCACGATGTCCCCATGCTGAGCACCACCGTGGGCCTCGCCCTGGAAAACGTCATCCAGGATGCCCTGGCCGAACACCGCACCGTCTTCATCGCCGGGGCCTCCGGCCAGGCCCGGGAGCGGCTGGAGCGCCTCAACCTCTCCCGCCCCGGCAACGTCGTCCGGTTTTTCGACCACCGCCTCGACGCCCTGCGGGAGGCCACGGCCTCCTGACGTCCGGACACGAGAACGAACGTCTCGCCCCTCCGGACGCCGCACGGCGAGGCCCTTCCCGCAGTGTCCCACCGGCGGCGATGGGTGCAGTATTCGGGGGAAACAGCGAGGAAGGCAGGCGCCGTTCCTCCCGGTGCAGATGCAGTGCTTGCCTGCGGCCCGGCAAACCTGTGCCAGAGCCGACGCTTCAGCATCTCCGTCCCCGCGCTCCCGAGCAGCGCTCCCCCTGCCGGGAGCCGGATTCCCCTCCGCCGCCCCCTTGACAAACCTCAATGGTTGGCTATTCTGCCAAATACTATGAGCCGTTCATCCACCCGGCAAATTGAAGTGCGCGCGCGCATCCTCAAAGCCATGGCGCATCCCTCCCGGCTGCGCATGGTCGAGGCCCTGGGCGAGCGGGAACAGTGCGTCTGCGAGCTGCAGGGCCTGGTCGGCGCCGACATGTCGACGGTTTCCAAGCACCTGTCCGTTCTGAGGGAGGCCGGCATCGTGGAGAGCGAAAAACGCGGCCTGCAGGTCTTCTATCACCTCACCTGCCCCTGCGTGCTCAACTTCTTCACCTGCCTCGAAGAAGTCCTGAAGGAACAAACCGCCCGCGCCTGATTTTTTTACCCCCTAGTTGGCAATTTGGCAAAATATGAAAAAAGAAGTTCGCATCCTCTTCCTGTTTCTCGTGGTGTTCCTCGCCCTCTACCACCTCCCCATACACATTGAGGCGGTACAGTCGGCCCTGGTGGAAGCCTTTGCCCTCGCCCGGTGGTATGCCCGGGAGCACGTGATCCTCTGTCTCCTGCCGGCCTTCTTCATCTCCGGGGCGATCGCGGCCTTCATCAGCCGGGGGGCCATCGTCCGGCTCCTCGGCCCCGACGCGCCGAAGGCCGCAGCCTACGGCGTGGCCTCTGTCTCCGGGTCCATTCTCGCCGTCTGCTCCTGCACCGTGCTGCCGCTGTTTGCCGGGATCTACCGCATGGGGGCGGGCATCGGCCCGGCGACGGCGTTT
>CAZCOO010000099.1:0-10082 GCA_964500395.1 uncultured Verrucomicrobiota bacterium | reverse complement strand
GATAAACCGGCCGGGGTCTGTTTTCGGGATCCCTGATTCGGGGCGCTCACCCCGCCAAGACCGGCGAAAGCGCCTTACCAGGACATGGATCGCGATTCTTTCTGTAGCCACGCCGTTGCACGGCGTGCTCCCCCCGAACGGGCCCCTTTCTACCGGCAGGCCGCTCGAAGACAATGCAGGAGGGGGGCGTCCTCCTCCGGCGCTTCCCGGAGAAACGGTTCGAGTTCGCCAAGCGGCCGCCCGGGATCATCGCGCACGGCATCGGCAACCGCGGTGCGCACCCAGAGCTTGGTCGCGGTAACGGCCTCTTTCGCATCGGCCGGCACCCCGTCCCCGCCCGGGGATACCCCGGCCGCCAGTCGATCCCGCAGGGCCTGCAAGAGTTCGCGGCAGGGAGCCGGCGCCCCCTCTCCCGCGGCGGCTTCCCACCAGCCGACGGCGCGGAGCACCCGATCCACCGACGCAAGGAACGCCTCGGCAGCGCGCGGCTTCGCGAACTCCTCCGGCCTCCCGGGGCGCCGGTCGAGCATTCGCTTCATCCGCAGCCCGAGGACCCGGCGCAGGGCCGTGTGCAGGGTGTCGCCGGGACGGATCAGACCGCAGCGCGGCATGCGATCCGGGGCCCAGACCACCGGGCGGATCGCCAAGTCCACGGGCATCACATCCCGCCACAGGGCTGCCTTGGCCCGTATGCGGGCGCCATTCCGCGGATAGAGCGGCGAGAACACGGAAAGCGAGAGCCGGCGTCCGCGGATGTCTTCGTCCACAATCTCCAGATCCTGGATGTGTCCGTGGTCAAATCCGTCGGCCACGCGCAGGATGGCGCCGAGCTGGAGGATCCCGCGCGTATCGGACAGGCCCGCAAGCTCCGGAACGGTCTCCGGCGAGGGCATGATATTCGCGTGCAGGCGAATGAGGGCGGCGATCCGGGGAATCTCCCCCGGGCCGTAATCTTCCACGCCCCGCTCGTGCAGGACCTCCGCCGCCACATCGGGATGCCGGTCCGGCTCGTGCCCCACCCCGATATCATGCAGACGGCCCGCCGCATACAGGACGCCCATGGGCGGGGCGCCGGGATCGAGTCGATCTTCCACCAGGTCGTACAGGCGGCAGGCAAAATGCGTGACACGTTCGGTGTGCAGGTCATCGTTGTGCCCCCACCGGCAAAGCTCGTCTATCGTGGGCTTCTTCGCCATCGTCGGGCCGGGTCAAGGGGTGCTGCCGGCAGGCGGTCGGTGGGGTTCAAACACAACCGGCTTGTTTTTGCGGGCGTTCTCACTGGCCTGGCACGCCCGCTTGTACAGCAGTTCCTGGCTGCGGACGGGTTTGCCCTTACCCTTTTTCCCCGAGCGAGTCCGCACGTAACGTCCGTCCGGCTGCAGGGTCCAGGATTTTCGGTTGTCCGCGAAGTAGCTTTCCAGGATTTGTGTCAGGCGCTTCCGGTGGTCGCCCCCCTCCACCGGCGTGAGCAGCTCGATCCGCCGATCGAGGTTCCGGGGCATCCAGTCGGCACTGGAGATGAGGACCTGGGACTCGCCGCCGTGGAGGAAATACATGATCCGGGCATGCTCCAGGAAGCGGTCCACAATGCTGACCACCCGGATATTCTCACTCAACCCGGGGACCCCCGGGCGCAGACAGCAGATCCCGCGAATATTCAGATCCACGGGGACCCCGGCCCGGCCGGCGTTGTACAGGGCCCGTATGATGGCCGGGTCGACCAGGGAGTTCACCTTGGCCATGATGTGGGCCTTCTGCCCCTGCGTCTTCCGCTCGATTTCGCTCTCGATCAGGCCCAGGATCCGATCCCGCAAGTTGAGGGGCGCCGCCGACAGCTTACGGTAGGATACGGGTTGGGAGTATCCGGTAATGGTGTTGAAGAAGGTGGCGGCATCCCGCCCCAGCTCGGCATCCGAGGTCATGAAGCTGACGTCGCTGTACAATTTGGCCGTGCTGTCATTGTAATTGCCGGTGCCGAAGTGCATGTAGCGAACGAGTCCGCGATCCTCCCGGCGTATGATCAGGCAGAGTTTGGCATGCGTTTTGAGCCCCTTGATTCCGTAGATGACCTGGACGCCCGCTTCCTCCAGGGTGCGGGCCCACCCGATGTTCTGCTCCTCATCGAACCGGGCCTTCAACTCGACGATGGCCGTCACGTATTTCCCGTTCTCGGCCGCCCGCATGAGGGCGGTCACGATGGGGCTGCGGCGACTTGTCCGGTAGAGGATCTGCTTGATGGCCAGCACATCGGGATCATCCGCGGCTTCATTCACAAACCGCACCACCGGGTCAAAGCTCTCGTAGGGGTGGTAGAGCAGTACATCCCGCCGGCTCAGGGTGTCCATCATGGGCTCGCCGGCTTCCACCTCCGGCGACGGCTGGGGCGGCCACGTGTCGATCTGCAGGTGTTCGTATCCCTTGAGACCGGCCAGGGACATGAAGTCCTTGAAATCCTGCGGTCCGTCGGTCCGGTACACATCTTCTTCCCGGATGTTGAGAACCCGTTTCATGAAGGCGCCCAGCGTTTTGGTCGCCCGGGCATCGATCTCCAGCCGGACGCAATCGCTCAGCTTCCGGGCGCGGATCACTTCCTCCATGCCCGACAACAGGTCGGAGGCGAGATCTTCCTGAACACTCATATCCGCGTTCCGCGTGATGCGGAACGGCATGGCTTCCAGCACTTCGTAGCCGGGGAACCACCGGTCGACAAACTGCCCGACCACATCCTCCAACAGGATGAACTCATAGTCCTCCTCCGACGGAAGACTGATAAAGCGGCGGCCGCTGCGGCCGATCGGCATGAAGGCGTACAACGGATCCCGCGCCGACCCGCCGGCCTCTTTCAACCGCACCACCATGTACAACTCGCGATTGGCCAGGAGGGGACTCTCGCCGTCTCCGTCCACCGCCATGGGCGTGATCACCGGATACAGCTCCTCCTCCATGAGCTGGTCGAGAAACCGGAGCTGGCGATCGGACAAGGAATCCGGCCGGCGGCGGCGGATCCCGTGCTTGGCCATGTTCGGCTCGAGATCCTCCCGGTAGCATCGGTGCTGGTCCTGTACCATCTGGTGCGCGCGCCGGCCAATGGCATCGAGCTGGGCCGACGCCGTCATGCCGGCCGGATCGGTCGTGCGCGGTTTCTGGTCCTTGAGGATCTTCAACCCCCCGACCCGGACCATGAAAAATTCATCCAGGTTGGAACTCGTAATGGCGATGAACTTCAGTCGTTCGAGGAGCGGGTTGCCGCTGTCTTTGGCCTCCTCCAGGACCCGCTGGTTGAATTCCAGCCAGCTCAGTTCGCGATTGAAGTACGTGTGCTTTGCCATAAACGACCGCCTTGCTGATCAGGTTTCAAACGGTTGGTTGCGCAGGACGACCGACAACCCGTACACCTCGGCGAAGAGCGATCCCTTTTCGCTCAGGGCCATACGCTCCACGGTCAGGTCTTCCGCGCGGGGCACGTGAATGACAAGGGTCCCGTCTTCGCGCGAGCAGTGGATGTCGTCGATGCGCTGGCTGTGAGTGCGTTCCAGGGCGTCCGCCACCCTGAGGATAGCCGCCAGTTTCGATACGATGATGCGGTCCTCGCGGTCGAGGGTCCCGTAATACGGATGCGAGGATCGGGGCGACCCGCCGCGGTGGTAGCGTGCGATCAGCGCCACCAGCCGGATGTCCCGCGGCCCGAAGCCGAACAGTTCGCTGTGCAGAATCAGGTACATGGAGTGCAGATGATGGTTCTTGATGCTGATGAACAGCCCGATCTCATGCAGCAGGGCCGCCACCTGGAGGATGAATTCGTAGCGGGCCGGCAGGCGGTGTTCCGGCTGGAGTTCGTGGAAGAGCTTCAGGCTGAGCGCCTCCACCCGCCGCGCGTGAGCCTCGTTGAGCTGGTAGCGCCGGCCCAGTTCCAGCGAGGATTCCAGGATCTGCTCCTGCAGCAGGGCGTTCCAGGACTCCGAGCGGCTCATCTCGGCCAGGACGCCTTCCCGCATGGTCACACTGGAGACCATCAACTCCTTGACCCCGAATGCGTGCGCGATCATCAGGTAGGTAAGCAGGGCCGGCCCCAGGGATTCCGCCGCCGGGTAGGTAATGTGATGCTTGAGGACCAGCTCGTCGACCGAGTCGGCCAGGATGGTTCGGGTGAGTGTCTCCAGGTCCTCCACCTTCAGCCGGGCCAGGCCGCCGGGCTTCCAGTTCGGTGCGAGTTGCCCGGCGGCAAACCGGGCATCCCCGCCCAGCGCCAGGAGCGTGGGGGTCTTTTTCCAGGCGACATTGTGCCGCATCTGGTCGAGCGTGCGTTCGATGTGGTTTTCCATGATCGCCCGGCGTCCGGAAATGGGGGCCCGGAAGGATTCCAGCATCTGGCGCATGCGAAAGGCGCCCAGGCGGTACGTGTGGGAGAACACCACCTTGGCGTGGTGCAGGTGGATCAGCTCCGTGCTGCCGCCGCCCACTTCCAGCACCACGGTGTCGCCCCGGGCCAGGCTCTTCTCCTCGTGCAGGAGCGGTTCGATGCTGAGATACGTGAGGCGGGAGACCTCCGCCTCCTCCACCGCTTCGACCTCGATCCCCGTCGCGATATAGAGCCGGTCGAGAAAGGTATCCCGGTTGGAGGCCTCGCGCACGGCACTGGTCGCCACGGCTCGAATCTGTTCCGGCGCCTCGATCTGGTACTCCAGCATCACGCGGCGGAAACTCTTCAGGGCCTCCACGCAGTCTTCGATGGTCTGGGGCTCGATCGCTCCGCGGGTGAAGGCATCCCGGCCCAGATTGATGGACTGGTGCAGGGTTTCCAGCAGGTCGATATCCCCCTCCCCCCGGATCTGGGCGATGGCGAGCCGCATGGAGGTCGTCCCGATATCGACAACGGCCACGGGGCGCGGCCCCCGGGCTTCGCTCGGCTCCGGGACGGCGGCCGGGTCAGGTTTTTTGCCTTTACCCATCCGCATCCCCGCTGAACTGCTGCCGGGCATACGCCGCCGCCCCCATGACCGCGGCGTCGTCTCCCAGTTCCGCGACCTTGATGACAAACGTCCCCCGAAAGGTGTGCATCAAGTGCGCCTGGATGCCCGCATCCACTTCTTCGCGGAAGAGATCCGGCATGGCCTCCACCAGCCCGCCGCCGAGGACGACCACGTCCGGGGCGAGGAGTTGAATGACCCCCGCCGTGGCGCAGCCGATCCAGCGCGCCGCCTGGCGAACGATCTCCTCAACGGCCTCATCCCCGCCGGCAATGGACGAGGCGAGCGCCCCGCTGCGGATATCCATGATGTCCGTCCCCGTTTTTTCCAGCAGCGCGGGCGCCTGCCCGCGATGCGCCGCCGCCGCGGCTGCAGAGGCAATGGCCAGCCGGCTGGCCACGGACTCGAGCGTCCCCTTCAGCCCATTGCCCGCCAGGGGGCCGTTGGGAATGAGCGGCATATGACCGATCTCCAGGCAGGACTGCCGCTTGCCCCGCAGTATCCGGCCCTCGTACACGCACCCGCCGCCGATGCCCGTGCCCGGGAACAGGCCCACCAGGCAGCGCGCGCCGCGGCCCGCGCCGGCCACATACTCGCCGTAGACCCCGGCATCGACATCGTTGGCAATGACGGCGGGACACCCGAACGCGTCCTCCAGGAAGGCGCGCATCTCCACGTTCTTCCACCCCATATTGGGGGTATCCAGAATCACGCCCTCTTCGAGATCGAGAGGCCCGGGGCAGCCCACCCCGATCCCGGCCAGCTCGTCCGCGTCGACTCCGGCATCGCTCAGGGCCGCCTGTATTGTTTCGCGGATCCGGCCCAGCCCCGCTTCCGCGCCGAGGTGCGCCTTGGTCTTTTTCCGCTTGCTGCCTTTCGGCTCAAGCTTTTCGTCGTACACCGTGGCCAGCATCTTGCTGCCGCCGAGGTCAAATCCGATCCAGTGGGTCGCGTTGGTCTCCGCCATGGGGTGCGCTGTCCTTCTCCGGGGCGGGCGCCCGGTTCACGGGTTGTACTGTTCGGGCTTATGCCGAACAATTTCTCCTTCGATGAGATAAATCACGTCTTTGGCGATGTTGGTGGCGTGGTCGGCAATGCGCTCGAGATGCCGGGATGCGGACAGGATGTGGATAAGCGCACTCGTATCATCGGGATGCTCCCGCAGGGCCTTCTTCACCGCGTCGTACACCTGGCGGTTCATGTCATCCACGTCATCGTCGGCCTTGCGGACCTCGCGGGCCTTCTCCGGGTCCAATTGCACCAGGGCATCGAGACTCTCGCGCAGCATCTGCTGCGCTTTGCCCGCCATGCCCACCAGGTCCATGGGGATGTCGGGGAGCCCGGTCTTGCACAGGACCACGGCCCGTTCCGCCATATTCACGGCCAGGTCGCCGACGCGCTCCAGGTCGTGGTTGATCTTGAGCACCGCCACGATGAATCGCAAATCGTGAGCCACGGGCTGGTGCAGGGCGAGGATCTTGAGACACTCTTCCTCGACCACCACCTCGTCCTGGTCAATATCCGGGTCGCTGTCGATCACCTGCCGGGCGAGGTCCTCATCCCGGTCGGTAATACTGTGCACGGCCTTGTAGACGTTTTCCTCCACCCGGGCGCTGAGAGCGAGTAGCTTCTGTTTCAGGCGATCAATATCCTGCTGCAGATGAAGCGGCATGGTGTATTCCTCTCTGGTTGAGCCACTCTGGTTGAGCCGCGGACCCTTCCCGTTGCCCGTCGACTGGCGCACTATAGCAAGTTGGCCGGGAGAGACCAACCAAAGGCTGGACGGAAGGCGCGATTTTATCGGGCGGGGACCGGGGCGGGTTCAGGCGCCGGGCGGCTGCGGCCACGTCTGGTCGATCAGCCGGCGGAGGCGGGCCCACTCCTGAAGGAGCTCCAGGCGCCGCTGCGGAGCAAAATCCTGCTCCGCCGGTCGTCCCGCACCCCCGCGGGCCGTCCGGCTCTTTTCCAGCAGACGTTGGTCGAGCTGGTCCAGCTCCCGGCTGATGCTCTGCATCCGGGCGCGGAGCAACCATTTGAGTTGTGCGGATGACTCACCCACCGGCTCACCTCTTGTTTGTATGCGCATGCCTACCCCGGGTCAGAGTGGAGCCCGAATGTTAAAGACCGATTACAAAACGGTCATTTTTTGATCTGGAGCCTCGGATCGGCTTCGATTCGCGGGATCGGCCGAGGATCAGGAAAAGCGCAATCGCCAGATGTTGGCATCATCCGCGGGCCGGCGAAGGCGGTAGTAGAGAAGGTGGGCATGGAGGCGGGGGGACGCCGAGCCGTTGAGTCCGGCCGGGCTCAGGCGGGAGATTTTGCGGTCCTGGATCAGGCCCTGCAGGCAATCGTGAACGGTGATGGGGTCGCGTTGTACTTCGGCGGCGAGCTGTTCCAGGGAGGCGGCTTCGCGATGGGCCAGGATGGCATGGAGGGAGCGCTGCAGGCCGGCATCAACGGCCCGGCATGATTGCCCGGGCAGAGGGTTGCCTCGTGATGTCACGCCCTTGCCGGCCACTGGATGATTCCTCCCCCTTTGTCTGTCATCGCATCCTGTCTGCGGCTCCACCCGGGACCGCATGCCTCCCCCAGGCGGGGTCGCGGAGCGGGGCCCGCCCGGCGGACGGGCCCCGCATGCGAATGGTCTCGTTCTTAGAATACGTACTGTGCCTGGACAAACACTTCGTCGGCGTCGGCATCGGCCACGCCGTCGACGTTCTCGCCCATGCGGTACGTCACCTGGTACTTGATGTCGTGCTTGTGCACGAACACATTGGCACCCACGGAGGTCCGTGTCCAGGTATCTTCGTAGTTGTCCGCATCCTGTCCCTGGTATCCGGCCACCAGTTCCAGGCGGTTGGGGACAATCATGAACCCGCCCTCGAGGGCGTAGTTTTCCAGGGTCGTCTCGCTGTTTTCGTACAACCCGTCCGTGACGCCGGCCTGCACGAGTTCGGAGTCGAAGGTGTTGTACTGCGCGTCCACCGAGAGCCCCGCCGCGCGAAACGCCGCACTGACCTCAAGGCCGGTGACGGAGTCGACATCCTGCTTGCCCACGATGAGCGCGCCCATGTCGTCGAGCTCGCCGCCGGCGAGGTTGTCGTCATCGTTGCTCCAGGTAAACGCCGCCACCCCCACGGTCACTTTCGGCTCCCCGTCGAAATCGCCCTGGGCCTTCTTGAGGTATCCGAGGGGATGGAAATCGACGCGGCCGACCGCCATGGGTCCTTCGCTCCAGTCACTGCCTTTGTCGTACTGGATGGTGGTGTCGAAGTCGAGCTTGTCGTTGTCGGGGTCCACGGCGCCCAGCGCACCGGACAGGCCCCAGGTCACCATCTTTTCGGCGAGAGCGCCGGAGAGATGGATCCCCGCCTGGCGATCCGGCGTGCCGTAGTTGTGGTCGCCCACAAAGGTACGCTCAACGAGCTGCTGGCGCTTGGACGAGGTCAGGAATTCGCGGCTGAAGGGGGTGCTGACATTCCCGACGGCAATGTCCAGCCCCTCGAACCCGCTGTACTCCATGTAGGCGTCCTTGATGCCCAGCTTGCTTTTGCCCAGATCAAACTGGAACTTGCCCGTCCAGTCTTCATGCACACTGCCCTGGATATAGGGACGCAGGCGGCGGAAACGAAGCTCGTCTTCGCTGTCGCCCTCGTCCACATCCGTGTAGTGATACTGAAGCTGGATGCGGCCACCCAGTTTGAGATATTTTTCGCCATCCTGGTATTTGACACCGGCGGACGCGCTGAGCGCGGCCCCCGTCATCGCGGCCAGAACAACGGCGAGCATGTGCTTCTTCATTCTCTCTTTCCTCCTTGATGGTTCCTGTGTGCTCCTGTGCCTGAAACAGCTACACCTCACCCGCACTGCAGGGTCGGAATAGCCGCCTCAAAAGGGTCTGTCTCCGGCGAGGCGGAGTTGCGTACGCGTTTCTTCTCTGTCTGAACCAGCGCTTCCGGTGAAGCCGATACGCGAATGGACGCGGACGCCTCCGGTCCCTGTATGTCTCTCCTCTCCCGGTCTGTTTACAGCGTCCTGATGGTTCGCAACGTGCTACGCCCGATGCGTTAGCGCATTGTTAGCGCCCCATTAGTCCTTCAAGAATTGATCGCCCGGCTCTCGCCGGCATGCCGCGGAATGCGGATCGTGAACGCGCTGCCGCGTCCGACGCGGCTCTGGACTTCAACGACGCCTTCGTGCGCTTGCGCAATGTGCTTGACGATCGCCAGCCCCAGGCCGGTCCCGCCGATTTCCCGGCTGCGGGCCTTATCCACCCGGTAGAACCTCTCAAACAGTCGGGGGAGGTGCTCGCTGGCGATCCCGGCCCCTTCATCCACAACCGAGAACCACAGCATCCCGCCCTCCACACCGCACCGCGTCCACACCGTCGATCCCGGCTCGCTGTATTTCACCGCATTGACAATGAGGTTGACCAGGGCCTGTTCCATCAGGTCGACGTTGATATCCGCGTCCTCCGCGTGGCCGCATTCTTCGACGATCCGAATATCGTTGTCCTCGGCGCGGGCCACACACATTTCGACCGCCCGGTGCATCACCTCCGCCGGGGACGCCGGGCTCCGGCTCACCTCGCCCTGCTCGCTCTCCTGCTCGATCCGCGACAGGCTGAGCAGGTCGTCAATAATGGAACTCAACCGGTCGGCGTGGCGGCTGATGATGTCCAGAAACCGTCTTGCCGTTTCCGCATCGTCCAGCGCGCCGTCCATCAGGGTCTCCACAAAGCCCTTGATGGAGGTCACCGGGGTCTTGAGCTCGTGCGATACATTGGCCACGAAGTCGCGCCGCATCCCCTCCAGGCGGCGCATACGGGTGACGTCGTTTAAGACCACGAGCGCCCCGATGGGGGTGTTGTCGGTGTCGGTAAGCTGCGTCCCGTGTACGTGCAGGTGGCGCTCTTCCCCGGCCAGGCCCGGAATGACAACATGGTCCTCCAACGGGGCCTCGGTCTGCAGGGTCCGCTGGATGAAGCGCTGCAAGTCGGAGTTCCGCACGACCTCCAGCACACTGCGGTTCCGCGCCCACACCGGATCAATTTTCAGAAGGCGAGCCAGGGAGTCGTTGATGTTGAGAACGCGCTGCGTGTCATCCAGCGCC
>CAZCOO010000098.1:3388-10112 GCA_964500395.1 uncultured Verrucomicrobiota bacterium | reverse complement strand
CCAGAGTGCGCCCAGGACCCAAGTCCCCCCCCCGCACCCGATCGGGTCAAGAGGGGCGCGGGGGGCGAATCTGCTCTATCGGTCAGAAGCGGAATTGGAGTTTGACGGTGGGCAGGAGGTCGCGGTCCGGCTCGTACGAGGCCCCCTGCAGGATCCCGGCCTCCGCCTCGCGCAGCCGGTTGCGGTTGTAGCGGTGGCCGGCGTCGATGCCGCCATAGATGCTGCCGGAGTACCAGGTGAATTCGAAGAACGTGATCACGGCGAACCCGCCCCACTGCTCCTCCTCCGCCGTGGCCACCATCCCCCAGATAAATATGCCGTTGAGGATGAGGGACCGCAGTGCATTGGCATACTCCCCGGCATAGGCGTATCCCAATCCCGGCACCATCCCGAGCAGTCCGCCCAGGGCCGGACTTTTGTCCGATCCCGCGCGGTAGGCCTCGATCGCCGCCACGCGCTCATCCGTCCGGCCCGGGGCCGCGCGGGCCCATTCGATGGCGTCGTCGTACCGGGCCTCCCGCAGGGCGAGGGCGGCAAGACGGAGTGCGGCATAATCCCCCTCCCCTCCCCGCTCGTCCCGCTCCGCGAGCGTTTCGTAATAGAACCGCGCCGTCGACACCCGTTGGGCCGACCGCGCGGTTTCGCCTCTCAGCAGCAATGTCTGGTCCTCCCAGACCGAGCTCGCCGCCTCGGCCCGGTCGAGCATCCGGTCCGCTGTGCGCCAGTCCTCCACCTGGCCGTACTCGTAGCCGGCCGCCCAGAAATACCCGGCCGCCGCCTCCTCCGGGGCGTCCGGCCGGAGGGCCAGCCGCCGGTATTCGATGGCCGCGGCTTCGTGGCGGCCTTCCCGCGACAGCTCGTTTGCCAGGTCCCGCGCAGCCGCATCCGCCGCGCCGCAGACCGGCTGCGCGAGGCTCGCCATGGTCAGCAGGACCCCCCATCCTTTTCCCGTTCCACCTACACCGTTCACTCCGCACCTCGTTTCATCCACCAGTCGTGATCGCTCATCGGATCGGCAAACCGGATGTGACCGTGCACCTGCACCGGCCTGGCGGCCCGGGCATTCACGCCCGGCTCGCGCACCAGGCGGTCTCCAATCATGGCCGCGGCGAGCCACCCGTGCTTCTCACTCGCCCGCCTGTAGTATTCGGAACAACTCGGGTGCAGGGTACACCGCGACCCGATGGCCGGGCTGATCTGGGCGCGGTAGAAGGCCACGATCCACCGCCCCGGCCGCGAGGCCGGCCCGCCCGCATCCCCGGCCGGTTCAACGGCGCTCGCCGCAAACACCTCGCCGCTCCACAACGGGCGGCAGGTATTGAGCTGGGCCCGCAGGCCGACGAGATCGCCGGCGCCGGAGAGATCGCGTCCGTGTTCGCGCACAAGCTGGTCCAGCGCAGCGCCCGCCCGCAGGAAGAGTTCGTGGTCCTGCGCCCGGGAAAACGCGTGCCGCAGCAGCCGCAGGGCGTTTGTCGGACCGCCCGCGTACCAATGCCATCGCCCCGCTTCATAGGCCGCCAGGGCCGGGAGGTCGTCCCGGCGATCCGCCCGGGCCAGGGCGCGCAACCGGGCGAGCGCAGGCGCCGCCTCGGGCGCATCGGCGCCCAGATTCCGGGCCATGAGGGTTCGCAATGAGGACGCCGCCTGCAGGTACCCGGCCCAGGCATTGCCCTCGTCGGCCAACACGGCCCGGCGGCTTTCGCGCTCGGCGGCTGCCCATCGGCCCTCTTCAAACAGGGACAGGGCGAGTTCCGGACGGCCGGCCGCGTCCGCGGGACCCCGGCCCGCCCCCAAAAAGAGAAGGATTCCGACCGCGAGAGCCGGAATCCTTCCCATCGGAATTGGATCATTCATGAAGCGCTTAGTAGTACATCGCGCCGTATTTTTCGCTGTACTCAGCGGTCGTCATTCCCCCGGCGGCCTCGATGCCGTTCCAGAGGGCAAACACCGCCCCCACATACGGCACCAGCGTCACCCACTCGCGCCAGTGAATCTCTTTGCCCTCGTTGTAGTCGCCGGCCGCGCGGATGCCAAAGCAGCAGCCCGCGATGAAGCCCATCGGGCCTCCGCGGCCTTCGCTTTGCGCCATGGCCGGGCCCACCGTCGCGGAGAGCAGGATACAGGTCAGAAAAATAGAAAGAACTTTCTTCATCTCGTCATTCCCTCCGGTCGGTTTAATAAAAGGTGGAACCGTAGCGATCCGCCAGTTCGGACGTCGTGACGCCCTCGGCGCCCTCGATGCCATCCCAGACGGCAAACACAATCCCGACGATGGGAACGATACGCACCCACTCGCGCCAATGCAGGTCTTTGCCTTCGTTGTAATCGCCACCAGCGCGAATCCCGAAGCAGCACCCCGCGACGAAGCCCATCAGGCCTCCCCGGCCTTCCGGCGCGGCTTGCGCTGTCGGCGCTGCCAACGACAGGGTCAGTGTCGCCGCCAGCAAGCAGACAATCAGCTTCTTCATCGATACCTCCTCGTTCATGAACGGCGGGACGGAATGCCCCCTCCGATTTGTGAGAGTAGCCTACCGGGCCCGGGCCCGGTATTCAAGATTTTTGATGGCCCCATACAGCCGCCGGTCATTCGTAGATGTCCTCGAATGAATCCGCGAACTCCACCCCCTCGAAAAACGGCTCGGCGACAAAGAGCCGGTCCGGAACCGGTTCATTGGCGCGGTAGTTGTCAAAGCGCGTCGATTCACGGGTCTCGCGCCCCGCATTGGTCACGGTCCCCTCGTGGGACATGGGGATCCAGACCCCCGGCGCGACTTCTTCGAAATCATCGTAGCGGTGCCGGCCGGTCCGCTCCTCCCGGTCGGCCGTTTTGTAGAATTCGATCTGGCGCGGGCGCCTCCGGGCATCCAGGCTGACGACCGCGTAGAGTGGGCCGGCCTGATACCCGAACCGGTGCGGGTAGTCCCGGGTCGGCTCCAGCGCCTCCTCGTCGGCTTCCCGCAGGCGAACGAGGTGATCCATGGGCGACCCCGGCACCTTGCGCAGCGAGATTTTCCAGCTCTCCTCCAGGTCCTCAATCGGGCGGGAGAATCCCTTCGGATCGCCCTCGATGTAGTAGTACATGCGCTCGCCGTCGGCGACATAGCGCCGATTCATCGGGGCAAAGTTTTCCACGTGAATCCGGTCGCCCCGCTTCCACGACACCCGGCTCAGATGCGTGACCTTTCCCTCCGGCAGCTCCGTGGTCCGGCGGACCCGGCAGGTGACCGTTTCGAGTTGTTTGTAGGACTGGATGAGCCGGTCCACCATCGAGGTATCCGGGGATGCCGATGCGGTGGCGCCGGTGATCAGCACAGCCAGTGCGGTGGTCTTCGCGGTCTTCATCGTACGCATTGTTTCCCTCTCGAATGTGTTTTATCCATCCTGCTCCACGGACACGCCGGCCGCCGCCTCGAGCTCTCCGCCGCTGCCGGACGGCATACGATATGTATCCAGCATGACCCGCACGGTCCCCACCGGGATATCCATATTCATGCGGGCGATCACCCGCCGGTCATCCTCCGTAACCCAGATATCCCGGGGTGTCTTCCGGACGAAGATCCCGTCGTCTTCGGTGTGGACGGTGAGGCGGATGCAGGAGGGCGTGCCGCCTCCCGGCAGGCGAACGGGTTCGCGTTCGTGGGCCTCCACCACGATGGTCCGGAGCGCGTCGTCAAAGGCCACGCGGTACTCCCGCTGTTCCCCCGGACGAAACGGGGTCCGCCGCAGTTCCTGCAGCAACGACAGCGCGTCACACGTGTTGGTCTGGATGCTGTACTCCACGGGCTCGTCCCGGTGGGAATCCGTCCAGCGGGCAATCCCCTTTTCGTGATCGAACGCCAACTCGCTCCGGGCATCCACTTCCCCCTCGCGCGTGGTTTTGGAAAAGCGAACCGGAAGGCCGCTGCGGGGCCGGATCACGCTTTCCATGCGGTTGTCCACCCCGTATACGAGGGAGGCCACCCCCGAACTTTCGGCCTTCGCGCGCACCCGGACCAGGGGGGCATCGCCGCCGGGCACCGCCTCCGTGGTAATCGTCATCCGCCCGACCGGCAGCACCCCCCACTTGATCTTGTACTCCACCACCTCGCCCACCCGCAGGGACGGGGATTCCCCCCGGACGGGCATCGCCGCCAGGATCGTGAGCAGCCCAGCCGGCAGCAGCGCGAACAGCCCCGGCGCGAGGCCCCGGCTCCGCGGACCTTGTTGTCGACAGACAGCGCGTTGAAACATCGCAGAAATCCCTCTCCTCCTCATCACCCTCACAGCAAGTCACGGGAGGCCCGGGCAAGACAAGCAAAAAGGCCGGCAAACAGCGAAAACACACACCGCCCGCTCGGCGGGCGCCGAGTGTCTGAACCTCTCCCCGGGAAACGCCATTGGACCGGTTGCTTTCCGCAGCCCCTGCGCGGTATGGTGTCCTCGATGATGGCGAATGGCTCAAATCGCGTAGAAGGAGAGCGCCCGCGCCCCCGGTGGGTTCTGGTCGGGGCGGCGGCCCTGTTTTCCGGCCCGCTGATCGGCGGCCTGTGGCGCGGGACGCCGCCGGTGTTGCTGGAGTTTCCGCCGCGCACCTATTCGCTGGAGCACGCCCCCTTTTCGGCCCCGGTCTTTACCCTCCTGGCGATCCTCGTCGCCGCGACGGCCATCCTGCTGATCGTGCCCCGGCCGGCGGGGATACGCGCCCGCGAGACGCCGTCCTCCCCCGCCCCGGCCGGCACCCCCGCGTTCCCCCTCTGGATGTGGAGCGGGCTCGCCCTGATCGCCCTGGCCTGGCCCGTGGCGTGGGCGGAGGCGCCCTTTCTCCAGCCGCTGCGGCATCACGCATTCTTTCCGCTGTGGCTGGGCTATATCCTGGTGGCGGACGCGCTGGTCTTCCGCCGCACGGGCACCTCCCGGCTCAATGCCGCACCGGGCCGGTTTGTCGCCCTGTTCCCGGCCTCCGCCGTCTCCTGGTGGTACTTCGAGTATATCAATCGCTTCGTGCAGAACTGGTGGTACGTGGGGGTCGCCCCGTTCAGTGCGCTGCACTACATCATCTTTGCCACGCTCTGCTTCTCGACCGTCATCCCCGCCGTGCTGGAGACCGCGGACCTGCTCGGGAGCCTCCGCTGGTTCCGCACCCGCTACGCCGCCGGCCCCCGGCTCCCCGCCCCGGGCCCCGCTCTCAACCGGGTCCTGGTCGCCGCCGGCTGGATCGGCCTGATCCTCATGGCCCGCTGGCCCAACCCCCTGTTCTTCCTCACCTGGCTCGCCCCGCTGGCGGTCCTGGCGGGCATCCTGCCCCTCGCGCGCCAGCGGTCCCCGCTCGATGCCCTGGCCCGGGGCGATGCCCGCGAACTGGTCGCCCTCGCCGTGGCCGCGCTGGTCTGCGGCTTCTTCTGGGAAATGTGGAATTCCGGGAGCTTCCCCAAGTGGCATTACACCGTCCCGTACGTGCAGGCGTTTGAGATCTTTGAGATGCCGGTGCTCGGCTACAGCGGCTACCTTCCCTTCGGCCCGATCTGTGCCGGTTTCTGGTTTGCCGCGCTCGCCCTCTTCGGGAGACGCCCGCAATGATGCGGGCCGCGCGGGCGCACGGGCGCCTCTTCGCCGTCTTCCTGGGGGTCGGGCTCGCCCTCCCCCTCCCCGCCACGTGCCGGGTTCTAATCATTCCCGCTACCGTCGCGGACAACGAGCGGCACTGGGAGGGCGACCGGGACGCACACCCGGCGGAGGACGCCGCCCGGGGCCTCCGCTTTCCCTGCGCCTTCGGGCAAACCGGCGCCGACCGCCACTACTGGGAGCGATCCGTCGAGGTCGACCTGGACCACGTGACCAGTCTCTACCTGGACCTCGCCATCGATCGGCCCTCCGCCCTCCGCAGCCTGTCCCTCTACCTCAAGAGCGGCGACGGCTGGTACGCCTGGCACGGCCCGCCCCCCGCCCGCCCCGGCCGGCACCGCCTCCATCTTCACCGCCGCGAGTTCGCCCCGGAGGGCGACCCCGCCGGCTGGGACCGCATCGACGCCATCCGCCTCTCCCCCTGGAAGGGCGATCCCCTCAATGCCGACCTCACCGTCTACCGCCTCTCCGCCCGGCGCGATCCCGTTCTCATCGTCGAGGGAACCACCTCCATTCCCATCCCGGCGGAGCGCACCACCGCGCGGCGGGTCCGCGAGCGGATCAGCAACTGGCTCGATGCCCTCGCCATCCCCCACGGCGTGATCGACGATGAACAGGTCAGCCCCGCCCGCCTGGACGGCATTCCCCTCCTGATCCTCGGCTACAACCTGGAGCTCCCCGCCCGCATGCGCGCCGCGATGTTTCAATACTTCCGGCAGGGCGGCCGGGCCCTCGTCTGCTTCAGCCGCGACCGCCGGCTCGCCGAGCTCATGGGGTTCCGGCTCGGCGATTTCAAACCCTCCGATGACCCCGGCCGCTGGAGCGCCATCCGCTTCGACACAGACCGCACCTGGCATCTGCCGGAGGTGGTCTACCAGGACTCCTGGAATATCCGCCCCGCCTACCCCGACAGCCGCTCCGCCCGCGTCATCGGCACCTGGGAGGACCGCAGCGGCCGGCCCGTCGGCGATCCGGCCTGGGTGGCCGGCCCGCGGGGCGCCTGGATGTCCCACATCCTCCTGGCCGGGGATGACCTGCGCAAGCAGCAGATGCTTCTCGGGCTCGTCGGCCTCTACGTCCCCGGCGTCTGGCAACCCGCCGCTCGGCATCTCCTCGATACCGC
>CAZCOO010000098.1:0-3378 GCA_964500395.1 uncultured Verrucomicrobiota bacterium | reverse complement strand
GGGGCTTAAAAATACGCGGTGCCGGTCCTTTATCTCCTCGAGACCGCCGGCGCCGTCGGCCCCTACGCCTCCTTTTCCACCGCCGCCGACGGCGTCCTCGAACGCGCCGGATCGGTCGCCGGGGCCGAGGCCATACGGGAAATGGTCCGCCGGGCCCGCGGGCTGCGGGCCGCCGCCTCCCGCGCCTACGCCGAAGGGGCCTACACGGAATCGGCGGAACACAGTTGGCGCATGCACCGCATGATGGTTCGCGCCTACGTGCGCACCATCCCCTCCCGGCCCGGTGAATGGCGCGCCGTGTGGGACCACACCGGTGCGGGCTGGATCCCCGGCCGCTGGGACAAAACCTGCCGTCAGCTCCACCAGCTCGGCATCAACGCCATTCTCCTGAACGGCCTCTGGCCCGACAAAGCCCATTTTGACAGCGACGCGATGCCCCCCTCTCCCCTCTACCAGCGCCACGGGGACCAGCTCGCGGCCTGCATCGACGCCGCACAGCCCTACGGACAGGAAGTCCACCTCTGGATGGTGGTCAACAACCTCCGCAACGCCCCGGACGAACTCCTCGATGCCCTGGCCGACGAAGACCGGCTCCTCCGCAATGCCGCGGGCGAGCCCCGCACCTGGCTCAATCCCGCCCACCCGGCCAACGTCCGCTGGATCGGCCGCGCCCTGCGGGAGGCCGCCACCCGCTACGACCTCGACGGCGTGCACCTGGACTACATCCGCTATCCCGACCGCGATGCGGGCTACTCCGCCTTTACCCGCAAGCGGTTCGAGGAATGGCGGGGCCGGCGCACCGACTGGCCGGCCGATGTCCTGCCCGGCGGTCCGGCCGCCGCCGCCTTTGAGCAATTCCGCGCCGACATGATCTCTCTGCTCGTCCGCCACATTCGCGAACAGATCCGGGAGGCCGATCCTGACATGGCCCTCAGCGCGGCGGTCTTCGGCAAACATCCTTCCTGCGTCGCCGCCGTCGGCCAGGACTGGAAAGCCTGGCTCGAAAACGGCGACATGGACTTCGTCTGCCCCATGAACTACACCGAAGACGCGGACCGGTTCGAACAGTGGGTGCGCGACCAGACCGCCCCGCCGCTGGAGCCCGGCATGATTCGCCCCGGCATCGGCGTCACCGCCTCTTCGAGCCTGCTCACCCCCGACCAGGTCGCCCGGCAGATCGCCATCGCCCGCCGTCTCGGTACGCCCGGCTTTGCCCTCTTCGACCTCGACCGGCCCCTCCGGGAAGAAACCCTGCCCGTCCTCCGCATCGGCCCCACCCGTCCCCTGCCCTCGGAATGACCCATGGCGGGGGCTGAGGGGTCAGTCCGTACATTGTAACATTTTTCCCGTCTCCACAGCGCGCAGGGCGGGGGGGACGCGGCGGGTAGCGGGCGAACTCCGGCTCCCGCCCGGCGAGCGTGCGGGGGGCCAGGACTGCCTCCCCGGCCTCGCGCCGGAGGAGACAAAGGTCAACCGCTATGCGCCGCGCCCCCCGCGCCCGACCCGCATCCATTGTAAGGTATTGCCCGTTCCTGCGACAGACCGGGGAATGCTACAGAACAGGAACGGGGAGCGTGATCTGCATGAAAAAACTTGCCCGTCTCACGGGAATAGGGGCCCTGGCCCTTGCCGGGTGCGCCGGGGCCGCCGGCGGTCCGCACGGCTTTGACTTCTCGACCCATTTGATTGATCCGGACCAGGTCCGCCGCGGGGGACCGCCGAAAGACGGCATCCCCGCATTGACGGATCCGGACGTCCTCCCGGCCGGCGAGGCCGGTCACGTGTCCCCCGACGACCGGGTCATCGGGGTGCAATTCAATGGAGAGGCCCGCGGCTATCCGATCTCTATTCTCACCTGGCACGAGGCGGTGAACGATACACTCGGCGGACGCCCCCTCGTCGTCACCTACTGCCCGCTCTGCCGGTCCTCCCTGGTGTTCGACCGAAGCATCGGCGGCCAAGTCCGCGAATTCGGAATCAGCGGCCTCCTGTACCAATCCAATGTGTTGCTGTACGACCGCCAATCCAATCCGGAGGCGGAGAGCCTCTGGAGCCAGGTGGGCATGCGCGCTGTGACCGGTCCCGCCGCCCGGCGGGGTCTGGAACTGAACCTCCTCCCCAGCGAGCTGACCACCTGGCAGGATTGGCGGTCGCGTCATCCCGATACGACGGTGCTCTCACCGGACACGGGCCATGCCCGCCCCTACGACCGCAATCCCTATGAGGACTACTTTGCGTCTGACCGCCTCCTGTTTCCCGTGGAAAACACCGGCACCCGGCGGTCCGACCTTGCCCCCAAGGACCTCGTGGCCATCCTCGGCGCCGGGGCCGAGGCGCGAGCAGTGGCGTTGCGCGACGTCCGCGAGGCGGCCGGACCGGAGGGACGCGCCCGGCTCGACCGGGGGCTCCTCGTGGAACTGACCGCCGGCGGCCATGGCCTGCGGGCGCTCCCCCGCGCCGGCGCATCCCCGCCGCCCACGGCTATTCTCTACCATTTTGTCTTCGACGCCCTGGCCCCCGATATGCCATGGGCATCCCCATCCCCTGTATCCGATGCAAAGGAGACGTCCCCATGACTCGCCGCTCATGCACAACATGGCTGCCCCTGTTCGCCCTCATCGCGGTCGCGGGCCTGTCCGACGCCGCCCCGGCATCGTTTTCCTATGACGATTACGCCGCGGTCCTGGAGGCCCATATCGACGACGCCGGATTCGTCCGCTACGCCGATCTCGTGGAAGACCGGGACCCGCTGGACCGGTTTGTCCAACGGTTGGAACAGCTCGATGAAACAGACTTCAACGATTGGACCGCCGACGAACGCCTGGCCTTCTGGATCAACACCTACAACGCCTTGACCCTGCACCTGATCGTGGAGAATTACCCCGTAGAGAGTATTCGCGACCTGGGCGGGGCGTCCCGGTCGGTATGGAAGAGCGAGACCTTTACCGTCATGGGGCGGGCGCGCACCCTCGACGAAATCGAGCACGAGATCCTGCGCGTCCGCTTCGACGAGCCCCGCATTCATTTCGCCATCAACTGCGCCTCGATCGGCTGTCCGCCACTCCGGGCGGAGCCCTTCCGGGCCGGTCGACTCGAGAACCAGCTCGAGGAGCAGACCCGGCTCTTTCTCGAGTCCGACCGTGGGATGCGGCTACACCCCGACCCGCCGTCCATTGCCTTGTCGAAAATCTTCCAATGGTTCGGAGAGGATTTCCGGGACGCAAATCCCGACCGGACGGCCATCGCGGCCGGGAATGGCGAGGAGCGGGGGGTGCTGCGGTTTATCGCGGACTACCTCGAGCCCCACCGCGTGAACGTGCTGCGCGACCCGGGCCTGGAGCGGGACGACAACGGCAAGGTCACGCGCAGCCCCGAAAT
>CAZCOO010000097.1:0-10226 GCA_964500395.1 uncultured Verrucomicrobiota bacterium | reverse complement strand
GCCGTATCCGCCCCGTAAAGGGCCTCTGCGCACGGCCCGCTCCCGGCCGGGTCCCGGTCGCATCCCGCAGGCCTCCGGGGAATGGCCCCGGGCGGTTCTCCGCCCCGGGGCGGCCGCGGTGCCGGCGCCTGCCCTGCCGTTGTTACTGCTCCGTTAGAATTACCGTTGTATCCCCGGGGGGGCTCTGCTATATCTGTGCCTTCCTACAGGATAACAAAGGTTTGTCACACGGGTGTTCCCGCCCGATGTGCCGTGGAAATGAGACGGGAGGCGCCCTTATGTCGACAATGGGACCGCAGGATATTCTCCAGGTTTTGCCCCACCGATATCCGATGCTTCTGGTGGACCGGATCATCGAGTGCGATGAGAAGCGGCGAATCGTGGGCATCAAGAACCTGAGCTTCAACGAATCCTTTTTTCGCGGTCATTTCCCCGAAAACCCGATTATGCCGGGTGTCCTGCAGCTGGAGGCCATGGCCCAGGTGGGCGGAATCCTGCTGAACAAACTGGGGGATCGCGAAGGCAAGATTTCGTATTTTCTCGGCATCGATAAGGCCAAGTTCCGCAAAATCATCCGCCCCGGCGACCAGATGCGGATCGAGGTGGAGATCCAGAAGATCCGGGGGGGCTTCTGCCGCGTCAGCGGGACGGTGCACGTGGATGGCGAACTGGCCTCTCACGCCGAAATGACCTTCGGGGCCCAGGACGACGAATAGCCGACATGGCGGACATTCACCCCACAGCGATTATCGAGGACGGGGCCGAGGTTGATGGATCCGCTGTCATCGGACCCTACTGCCTGGTGGGCGGCGGGGTGCGCATCGGCGCCGGGACCCGCCTGATGTCCCACGTCCACATCGAGGGGGACACCCACATCGGCCGCGACTGCACGATCTTCCCCTTTGCCAGCATCGGCACGCAGACCCAGGACCTGAAGTACCGCGGGGGCACCCCCGGGGTGCGGATCGGAAACGGCACGACCCTGCGCGAGTATGTGACGGTGAACGCCGCCACGGAAGACGGGGATCTCACGGTGGTAGGGGACGGGGGGCATATCATGGCCTATGCCCATATCGCGCACGATTGCCGGGTGGGCGACGGGGTGATCATGGCCAATTGCGCGACCCTGGGAGGGCATGTCACCCTGGAAGAGGGCGCGATTGTCGGCGGCCTCTGCGGGGTTCACCAGTTTGTCCGCATCGGCCGGGCCGGCATTATCGGCGGGTGTTCCAAGGTGACCCAGGATATCCCCCCGTACATGATGGCGGACGGGCACCCGGCCCGGGTCCGCAGCCTCAACCGGGTGGGATTGCAGCGCCGGGGCACTTCGGAGGAAGTCCTGGCCGCCCTCAAGTCGGCGTACCGCGTGCTGTTTCGATCCGGGAAGACGCTGGAGGAGGCCATCCGGCAGATCGAGACGGAGGGCGCGGAGATCGAAGAATGCAGGGTGCTGGTCGATTTCCTGCGCTCGGCCGAGCGGGGGGTGGCGCGATGAACCTGCCGGGCTTTGCCGGCGCCGGCCGCGGGTGCCTGGCCGCCGTCCTCGCGATGCACCTGGCCCTGCCGGTGGCGGCGCAGGAGCGGGCGGCACCGGAGTCGGTCAATTTCAATTTCGAGCAGGCCGATCTCCGTCTCGTGATTCGCCTGGTGGGCGAGTGGACGGGAAAGCGCTTTGTCGTCGATGACCGGGTTGAGGGGACGGTCACGGTCGTCACGCCTCCGCGGATCCGGGCCGACGAGGTGTACCCCCTGTTTCTGTCGATCCTGGAGTCCTCGGGCTACACGGTGGTGGACCAGGGGGCGGTTCAGCACGTGGTTCCCCGTCCGGACCGGCAGGTGGAGGGGGGACCCGTGGTGACGGAGGCGAATGCCGCGACGGCGGCGGGGGTGATCACCCGTATTTTTGAAGTGGAGCACATCAGCGCGCTCGAGCTGGCCAATGCGCTGCAGCCGCTGGTGGCCGGGGGAGACAAGGGCGCGGTGGCGGCCTTCGGCAGCACCAATCACCTGCTCATCACGGATACGGCGGAGAACCTTCGGCGGCTGGAAGAGATTATCCGCCGGCTCGACCGCGAAGGCGCCTCCCGGGTGGTGGATGTCATCCGACTGCAGCACGCGTCGGCGGACGAGCTGGCGCCCCAACTGACTGCGGTGCTGGCCGGGACGCGGAGCGCGGGCCGGAGCTTCAGCCGCCGGGTGCGGCAGGTAACGGGCGGGGGAGGCGATCTGCCGGGCGAGACGGTGGTCTTGCCCGCGGCGCAGGCCAACAGCCTGGTCCTGGCCGGGCCGCCGGCGGTGTTGTCGGAGTTGAAGAATGTCATTCGCGAGCTGGACGTGGAATTGCCCATGGATGCGGGCCGGCTGCACGTGATTTTTCTCAAGTACCTGGCGGCGGATGAGGCCGCGGAAAACCTCAACGCCCTCCTGGAAAAATCGGCCGCGACCGCGGAGCAGCCGCGCGATATCGCGATTGAGCCCAACCTGGCCAACAATGCGCTCCTGGTGGAGGCATCGCCCCGGAACTACGAGCGGGTGAAGACGCTGGTGGAGGAGATCGACCAGATCCCGCACCAGGTGATGGTGGAGGTCCTCATCGCGGAGGTGACCCTGGGGGACGACCTGGACCTCGGCGTGGAGCTGTCCACCATCGATCAGCCCGACGCGGACAGCACCACCTTCATCGGGAGGAGCCGCCCGGGGAGCCGCGACCTGATTTCCCAACTGACGACCAATGCCTTTTTTGCCCAGGGCATCACCATGGCGCTCGCCAACGGGACCTTCACCGGGCCGGGCGGGCAGATCCTGCCGCGGATTCCGGTGTTGATCCGGGCCATCGCGGAGAACCGGGATGTGCGGATCCTGTCGAATGTGCCTCTCTGGGCCCAGAACAACCGGGAGGCCAGTGTCAGCGTGGTGGACAACATCCCCATCCTGAAGTCGACCATCCAGGGCGGGGCGGGCACGGCCCGCGACGTGATTCAGAACATCGAGCGCATGGATGTCGGGATTGAGCTGACCATGACGCCGCACGTGAATCCGGACCGGGAGGTGTCGCTGGACCTCAATCCCAGCATCGAGGCCATCGTAGACCAGGGCCCGCCGGGGCAGTTTTCGCCCACGATTGCCAAGCGGGACGTATCCACGACCGTGACGATCCCGGACCGGGCGACGGTTGTCCTCAGCGGCCTGATTCGCGAGGACATCGTGGAAAACATCTCCAAGGTTCCGCTGTTGGGGGATATCCCGTTTCTGGGGCAGCTCTTTCGCCGGACGACCCGCAACAAGCAGAAGACCCATCTGCTGATCTTTGTGACCCCGCACATCGTGACGGATATGGCGGAGGCCGATGCGCTGCGGAAGTCCATGCAGGAGCGCACGGACCTGCAGAGCGGCCTCGAGCATCTGCAGTTGCGGCCCGAGGCGCCGCAGGAGCCGTAAGCCATGCGCCTGGGTTCCATTCTGGTGGACATGGGATGCCTGAGCGGGGACGCCCTGGAGGCCGCCCTGGAGGCGCAGGCGGCGGACGGGATTCACCAGCGGATCGGGGACCTCCTTGTCGAGCGCGGCGAGATCAGCGAATCGGACCTGGCGCGTGCGCTGGCGACCCAGTTTGACCTCCCGTACACCGACCACCTGGCGGCCGAGTGGCTCGATCCCGACCTGATCGACGATCTCCCCGTGGATTGGGCGCGCTCCCGCCTGGTGCTGCCGGTGCGCCGGGACGGCCGCCTCGGGTTTCTGTGCGCGGACCCCACGCGGCTGGAGGACGCGCAGGAACTCGGCCTCCTGCTCGGCGAAGAGCCCGATCCCGTCGTGGCCGCGCCCTCGCTCATCCAATCCGCGATCGAGCGCTGTTACTACCAGCGGAGCGAGTCGGCCACCGACCTCTATCGCGAGGTGGAGGAGGCGCCGTCCCCGCAGGCCGCGGACAGCCGGGAGGGGGATTTGCTGCGGAGCGATCCGGATGCCCCGGTGAGCCGAACGGTCAATATGATCCTGCTGGAGGCCTTGAAGGCGGGGGCGTCGGATGTGCATGTGGAACCGTTTGCCCGGCGATTGCGCCTGCGGTATCGAATCGACGGCCTGCTGGTGGACCAGCCCGACCCGCCGAAGAGCATGGAGGCCGCGCTCGTGTCGCGCATGAAGGTCATGGCGCACCTGGATATTGCGGAAAAGCGGCTGCCCCAGGACGGGACCGCGCGGGTGCGGGTGGGGGACCGCGACATCGACATCCGGGTGTCGACGGTGCCGGTTGCCGAGGGCGAACGCCTGGTCTTGCGGCTGCTGAACCGGCAGGAAACGCTGCTTCCGCTGACCGAGCTGGGGATGGATGCATCGCTGCTCGAACGATTCCGCGACCTGCTGGCCGAGCCCTACGGCGTGATCTGGGTCACGGGGCCGACCGGGAGCGGCAAGACGACCACGCTGTACGCCGCCCTGCGCGAGCTGGATACGCAGCATCAGAACATCATGACGATCGAGGACCCCATCGAATACCAGTTGCCCGATATCGGACAAATCGCGGTGAAGCCGAAAATCGGCCTGTCTTTCGGCGACGGTCTGCGCCACATCCTGCGGCAGGATCCGGATGTGATCCTGGTGGGGGAGACGCGGGACCGCGAAACCGCCGAGATCGTGGTGCGTTCGTCGCTCACCGGCCACCTGGTCTTCAGCACGCTGCACACCAACGATGCGGTCGGCGCACTCGTGCGGCTGGTGGACATGGGCATCGCGCCCTACCTGGTGGCGTCGTCGACCCGCGCCTGTCTGGCGCAGAGACTGGTCCGGCGCCTGTGTCCCCACTGCCGGGTGCCGGCCCCCCTCACGGACCGTCAGCGCGACCTCCTGGGCGAGGAGGTGGCGAGCGGGCTCCGGGGGGATGATCTGTACGAGGCGGCCGGATGCGACCGGTGCCGGGGCGGCTTTCGCGGGCGGACGGGGATTTACGAACTCTTCCCGGTCGATACGGAGGTGGTGGATGCCCTGCGCGAGGGGGCCGGGGTCTCCACGTTGCGGGCCCGGGCCCGGGCCGCCGGCGTGGGGACGCTGCTGGACAGCGGGCTGAACAAGGCGCGCCGGGGGGAGACCTCGGTCTCGGAAGTCCTGCGGGTGGTCGGGGGACGGTCCGGGACGCCATGAAGACCTACGCCTACACCGGCTATGATGCGGCCGGGCGCTCTATGCGGGGCATGGTGGAGGCGGATACCCGCAAGGAAGCGCGCGAACAGCTCGTCGAGCAGGGGGTGTGGGTCGATTCCCTGCAGGAGGCGTCGGCCCCGCCCGCCGGCCGCGGGGTGCCCTGGCGGTCCGCCTTTCCCAATGAACACCGGGCCGTATTCTACCGGGAATTGGGATCTCTTCTCCAGGCGGGGGTGGCGCTGGTGCCGGCCCTGGACCTGGTGATTGCCGCCCCGGAGACGGGATCGGCCCGCACGCGCCTCGCGGGGGTGCGGGACCGCGTGCGGGAGGGGGACGCGCTCTCCCGGGCGCTCTCCGAGGCGATTCCCCGTCTGCCGGCGTTCGAAACGGCGGTGCTGCGGGCGGGGGAGACGGTGGGGACGATGGATCGTCTGCTGCACCAGCTCGCGGATGTGCTGGATGAGCAGCAGCGCGTGACGGATCGAATCGGGACGGCCCTGGTGTATCCGCTGGTTGTGGCCGGGCTCGCCCTGGCCATTGCCCTGGTGGTCGTCGGTCTGTTGTTGCCTTCGCTGCAGGACATGCTGCGCGATACGGCGCCGGCTCTGCCGTGGCCGACCCGCGTCCTGCTGGCGGCGGGAGACTGGGGGCTGCCGGGGATTGGGGGGCTGCTCCTGCTGGCGGGGGGAGGCGGTTGGCTGGCCGTGCGTCGTATCCGGCGCTCGGCGGCGGGGGCGGAGCGGCTGGACCGGCTGAGTGTTCGGGTGCCGGTGGTCGGCTCCCTGCGGCGAACCCTCATCCGCCTGCGGTTTGCCCGCACATTGAGCCTCCTGCTCAACGGGGGGGTGGAGGTGGTCGAGGCCGTAACCCTCGCCGCGGAGGCCACGGGGTCGCCCTGGGTCCGGCGCCTCGCCCCGGCTTCGGCCGAGGCCATCCGGCGGGGGGACTCGATTGCGTCGGCGGTGTCCCGCATGCCGCCGCTCGGCAGCGCCCTGCCGGGATGGATCCGGGCCGGCGAGGCGAGCGGACAGCTTCCGCGGCTGCTCGACCGGGCCGCGGACCAGTTCCAGCGGCGATGGGATCGGCGCGTGGACCGGGCCCTGGCCCTGCTGGAGCCCGCCCTGATCCTGGCGGTGGGGGCGGCGGTGCTCTTCCTGGCCCTGGCGGTGCTTCTGCCCATCCTCTCGCTGAACGAGACGCTGGGAGGGTAGGCCGACCCGTTTTTGCATTGGCAGGCCGGGGGGGTTGTTCTATGTTGCGGGACTTGTTTTTGCGGCTGCGCCCGCAGCGAACGAAACCGATCAACCCAGCGGTACGATCATGAGAATCCTGTCCGGCATCCAACCCTCGGGAAAGCTTCATCTCGGAAACTATTTCGGGATGATGAAACCCGTAATCGATCGCCAGCAAGCAGGCGAAAATTTTATATTTATTGCGGACTACCACGCCCTGACCACGCTCCGCGATCCCGACGAGCTGCGGCGGGGCCGCCTGGATGTGGCGCTCGATTTTCTCGCCTGCGGCCTCGATCCCGCGCACACCGCGTTCTACCTGCAGAGCGATGTCCCGGAGGTGACCGAGCTGAGCTGGCTGCTCTCGGTGATGACCCCGATGGGCTTGCTGGAGCGGTGTCATTCCTACAAGGATAAGATCGACAAGGGGATTGCCCCCACGCACGGGCTGTTTGCCTACCCGATGCTGATGGCCGCCGACATCCTGGTGGTGGACTCGGATGTGGTGCCGGTCGGGCGGGATCAAAAACAGCATCTCGAGGTGACGCGCGATGTGGCCCTGAAATTCAACCACGCGTACGGGGAGGTGTTCCGCATCCCGGAGCCCTCCATCCAGGACAACGTGGCCGTGGTCCCCGGTCTCGACGGCCAGAAGATGTCCAAATCGTACCACAACACCATCGACATCTTCGGCCCGCTCAAGGAGAGCCGGAAGCGGATCATGCGCATCGTGACCGACAGCAAAGGGGTGGAGGACGTCAAAGACCCCGGGGAGTGCAATGTGTTTGCCCTGTACCGCCTGCTGGCGACCCCGGAGCAGACGGAGGCGATGGCCGAGCGCTACCGGGCGGGGGGGCTCGGGTACGGAACGGTGAAGAAGGAACTCTTCGAGTTGTTTGACTATCACTTCGCCGATGCCCGTGCCCGCCGGGCGGAGCTCGAGCAGAATATGGACTATGTCCACGAGGTGTTGAAAAGCGGTGCCGCCCAGGCCCGGGCCATTGCCCGCGCCACCTTGCAGCGTGCCCGGGACGCGGTGGGTCTGGAGTAGAGCATGCCCTCAGCCCAGGATGAATACAAAGTGCGGCTGGATGTCTTCGAGGGGCCCCTCGATCTGCTGCTGTACCTGATCCGCCGGGATGAAGTCGACATCTACGATATCCCGATCGAGCGTATTACCCGGGAGTACATGGAGTACCTGAACCTGATGCGGATGCTGGATCTGAACATCGCCGGGGAGTTCATTGTCATGGCCTCCACCCTGATGATGATCAAGAGCCGGATGCTGCTGCCCGTGGAGGACCGGGCCTCGGAGGACGAGGAAGAAGAGGAGGACCCCCGCTGGGATCTGGTGCGCCAGCTCGTGGAGTACAAGAAATTCAAAGATGCCGCGCTCCACCTCCAGGAGCTGGAGGAATCCCGGGAACACGTGTACGGGCCGACGGGCAGCGGCGTGGAGACCGGGAAGCACAAAGAGAAGGCCCTGCAGGACGTCAGTATTTTTGACCTCATCGCCGCGTTCAACGATGCGCTGCAGAGCATTCCCCAGGAAGACCTGACCGAGATTTTCACCGAAGAATACACGGTGGGGGATAAAATCGATGATATCCTGCACGTCATTCAGAATCGCGACCGGGTCTCGGTGACGGGGCTCTTTGCCGACATGCGCTCCCGGCAGGAGGTCGTGTGCACGTTTCTCGCCGTGCTGGAACTGATTCGCCTGCGGCAGGCCCAGGTCAAGCAGGATCAGACCTTTGGCGAGATCGTCTTGATGAGGCAGGAAGAGAGCGCAGAGGCGACCATGGCGGAGTGAAGGTATGAGTGACGTCGATGTTCTACCGGAAATGAAGCAGATTATCGGGGCGATGCTCTTCGCCTCCAAGGAGCCGCTCTCCGTGGGCCGCATCCGCACGGTGTTGCGGCAGACGGCGGAGCAGGAGGGCGGGCCCACCCGGAATTTTGCCGAGGCGACCGCGAAGGACATCCAGGTGGCCCTGGCGGAACTGCGGGAAGACCTGGCGGGCCATCATACCGGCTTTCATATCATGGAAGTGGCCAAGGGCTTCCGGCTGGAAAACGACGGGGCATGCGGCCCCTGGCTGCGCGTGCTGCTGAACAAGGGAAAGGGGAACCGCCTCTCCCGGCCGGCCCTGGAGACCCTGGCGATCATTGCGTACCGCCAGCCCTGCACCCGCGCCGAAATTGAATCGGTCCGCGGTGTGGCGGTGGATCAGATCGTGCGCAATCTCCTGGAGCTCGAACTCGTCAAGGTGACCGGCCGCAGTGAGATGCCGGGCCGCCCCTGGCTGTTCGGCACGACCAATACCTTCCTCGAACACTTCGGGCTGCGCGACCTGCAGGACCTCCCCGGCATTGAAGAACTCCGCCGGCGCAACGAGCAGCAGGGGCGGAAACAAGAGGGCGCCGGCGGCGATGAGCCCGGCGCGGGAGACGGGACGGGGGCGGACGACCCCGGGGCGGCCGCCGCGGCGGAGCCTTCCACCACCAGCGACCCCGAGGCGGACGCGAAACAGGAGGGGAGTGAGTCATGAGTGAACTGGAATCCCTGCGCACGGATATCGACCGCATCGACGAGGAATTGATTCGCCTGTTGAACGAGCGCACGCGGGTGGCCCTGGAGATCGGCCGGGTGAAGAAGGAGACCGGCGGGGAGATCTACCGCCCGGACCGGGAAAAGGCCGTGTTCGATCACATCGAGGAGGTGAACCCCGGTCCGATGAGCGGGCAGAGCCTGCGGTCGATCTACCGGGAGGTGATGTCCGCGGCCCTGGCGCTGGAGCACGACCTGAAGATCGCCTACCTCGGCCCCCCGGCCACCTTTACTCACCAGGCGGCCCGGGAGCGGTTCGGCGGGAGCGTGGCGTACGTGCCCCGGGAGACCATCGCCGATGTCTTCACCGCCATCGACCGGAACGCGGCGGACTACGGGGTGGTGCCCATCGAGAACAGCACGGATGGAGCGGTCACCCATACGCTGGACCAATTCATGGATACCGCCTGCCGCATCTGTGCCGAGATCTATCTGCCCATCGCGCACCACCTGATGGCCGCGGGCGACAAAGACTCGATCCGGCGGGTGTACAGCAAGCCGGAGGTCTTCGGCCAGTGCCGCCGCTGGCTGCAGGACAACCTGCCGGGAGTGGACCTGGTGCCCGTATCGAGCACGGCCCGGGGGGCCGAGATGGCCGCCGGGGAAGCCGGCGCGGCGGCGCTGGCCAGTTTCCCCGCCGCCGAGTTGTACGGCCTCCGGATTCTCGCGGACAACATCCAGGACCTGAGCGGCAACACGACGCGATTTCTGGTGATCGGCCGCACCGGCGGCGAGCCGACGGGGGAGGACAAGACCTCCATCATGTTTGCCGTCCGCCACCAGGCCGGGGCTCTCTACGAGGCCCTGGGGGTCATCAAGCAGGCCGGGCTCAACATGACCAAAATCGAATCCCGTCCCAGCAAGACGAAGGCATGGGAGTACAGCTTCTTTGTCGATTTTGAAGGGCATGTGGCGGACGCGGCGGTGGAGGACGCTTTGCGGGACCTGGACCCCCACTGCACAATGCTCACCGTGCTCGGATCCTACCCCCGGGCCGGGGTCGAGGCGCCTCACGGGTTGGGGGGAGCGCGCTGATGGGCGGGCCGGATCTGCAGGGCGGGGCGAATCCCTGGGTGAGCGGGCTGCCGGTGTACGAACCCGGCCGGCCTCTCGAAGAGGTGGCGCGGGAGTTGGGCTTTGCCGATGCCTCGGAGATCATCAAGCTGGCCTCCAATGAAAATCCGCTCGGGCCTTCGCCGCGGGCGGTCGAGGCCATCCGCGAGGCCGCGGGGCAGGTCCATCTT
>CAZCOO010000096.1:0-10722 GCA_964500395.1 uncultured Verrucomicrobiota bacterium | reverse complement strand
CTCCACGTCCAGCGCAACGTGTTCCTTGAGGATGTCGGCACCTGTAGGCATGATGGACCTCCCTTCGATACATCATCGACTCGATTCATTTGCCACAGAGAGAGGGCTACCATGAGTTACCGGACGCTGACGATCTGGCGGGAATCAAGAAGCGTCGTCGTTGATATTCACAAGATGACACTGAGCAAGCTGCCAAGCTTTGAGATCTACGAGGAAGGCAGCCAGATACGCCGCTCGATCAAGTCGGTGAAGTCCAATATCGTTGAGGGTTACGCCAGGAGGCGATACAAACAGGAGTACATCCGCTTTCTGACCTTTGCGCTGGCCTCATGCGATGAGACAACCGACCACCTGGAAACACTCTACGAGACCGGATCGCTGAAGGAGGAGACGCTGTACAAAGCCCTTCACCAGAAGCTGCAGACCTTGGGAAGGAAAATCAACCGCTTCATCCAGTCAGTCGAAAAGGAGCACCGCACGGACGTATGACCCTGCCCGCAGGTACCCAGCATCCAGAAACCAGTATCCAGCATCGCTGCGCCGGCACCTGCCTGCATCGAACAGTCAAACAACACGACGAATGGGAGTGCCAGACTCTGCTCCACTTGCCGGTTTGAGGCGCAGCTTCGCCAGGGTCTTCGAGCCTCCGCTGAACAACCATGAGGATTTCTGCCATGACGCCCCGTCCCATTGAGACTCTGCATCGCCTGATCCGGGATCAGCATCTCGCCGCGCCGAAGACCCTTGTTTTCGGGTGGGGCGTGCTCGACGAGGCCCTGGGCCGAACCGCCGCCACCCTCTGCCGGGGGCGGTCCTGTCACGTCGTCAGTTCCCCGTCAGCCCGCCGGCACCGGGATCGCCTCCACGCGCTGCTCGAGAAGGCCGGCTGGGAGGTCTCCTGGCAGACCGTGCCCCACGGGGAACCCACGGCCGCGGCTGTCGATGCCGCGACGCGGGAGGCCCGGGCCATCGCCCCGGACCTCATCATCGGCCTCGGGGGCGGCAGCGGCATCGACTGCGCCAAGGCCGTGTCCGCCCTGGCCACCAACGAGGGCGGTGTGGAAGAGTACCTGGAAGGGGTGGGACAGGGCTGGACCCTGCAGGCCGATCCCCTTCCCTATCTCGCCATCCCCACCACGGCCGGGACCGGCGCTGAAGCCACGAAAAATGCCGTTATTGCCGATCACACCCGGAAATATAAAAAGAGCATGCGCGACGGGCGGATGATCCCGGATGCGGTCATTCTCGATCCCGCGCTCACGGCCAGTGTTCCCGCGAGCACGACGGCCGCCGGGGGCCTGGACACCATCACCCAGTTGATCGAACCCTGCATCTCGGCCCGGCAGACCGCCGCCACCACCGAACTCGCCCTCACCGCCATTCGCGGATGCCGGGAAGCGCTCCTGACCGCCTACGAAACACCGGAGGACCGGAACGCGCGCGAAACGCTCATGCGGGCGGGGTTCAGCAGCGGGGTGTGCCTGGCCAATGCCGGTCTGGCCCTCGCACACGGCATCGCCTCCGGCATGGGGGCCATGTGCAAACAGCCCCACGGGCTGATCTGCGGGGTCATGCTGCCCCACTCCCTGACCTACAACCGGGACGCGTGTGAACGGGAGCTGGCGGAGGTGCTCGCCGCTTTTCTGGGCGAGGCCGAGGCCGATACGCACACCATCGATGAGGGCATCGAGACCCTTCACCGGCTCAACCGGGAGTTGGGCCTGCCCGCCCATTTCCGACACCTCGGCTGGTCGGAAGACGACATCCGTGAACTGGCGGAACGCTCCATGGGCTCCAGCATGTCCGGCAACCCCATCGAGATGACCCCCGACCGGATCGAAGCCTTCTGCCGCCCTCTCTTCCTGGGGTAGTGGCCGGGATCATCCTGCGTGGATGGCGCGCCTCAATTCCCGCGCGGCCTCGGCGGGGTCGTCCGCGGCGCAGATGGCGGAGACCACGGCGATGCCGTCCGCCCCGGCCCCCATCACCTCGCCCGCGTTCCCGGCCTTGAGCCCGCCGATGGCGACCAGGACGCGACCGGTTTCCCGGCGAAGCGTGCGCAGCCCCTCCACCCCCCAGGGCGCGCCGGTATCCTCTTTCGTCGGGGTGGAAAAGATCGGGCTCACGCCATAATAGTCCACCTCCCAGGCCTCCGCCGCGCGCGCCTGCTCGAGGGTTTCCACGGACAATCCCACCAGGGCATCGGCCCCCAGCATATCGCGGGCCTCGAGGCAGGACACATCGCTCTGCCCCACATGGACGCCGTCGGCCTGGGCGGCGAGCGCGACATCGATGCGATCATTGATAATCAAGGGCACCCCGTACGGCTCCAGCCTCGCCTTCACGCGGCGCGCGAGTTCGATGAAGGGGTACGTCCCCAGCGTCTTTTCCCGGAGTTGCACCACCGTCACCCCCCCGATCACGGCCTGCTCCACCACGTCGGCCACATCGCGTTCGCCGACCATGGAGGAATCGGTAACGAGGTACAGTCGCCAATCGGCAGGGGCATTGATCATGCGCTCAATCCATCCGAGACCGCCCGCTCGTCGAGCTGATACAGGGCATCGAGAAGGGCCTGCTGGAAGGACCCGGGCCCCTTCGCGTCGCGGCCGGCGATGGCCCCGGCGATTCCCATGACAGCGCAGGCGTGCGCGGCGGCCTGCACCGGGTTCGGATTCACGGCCAGGAAGGCGCCACACAGGGCACTCACGGTGCATCCCATCCCCGTCACCCGCGCCATCAGGGGGTCTCCGAGAGCGATGACCATGTCCTCCCCGGGCCCGACCACCACGTCGGTTTCGCCCGTCACCGCGACGGCGCCAACGCCGGTTTCCACAAGCGACACGGCGGCCTCGCGGGCCGCCGCCGCGCCTTCGGTGCTGTCCACGCCCTTCGTCGTGCTTTGCGCATCCATGAGAGCAAGCACCTCGGAGGCGTTTCCGCGAAGGACCGTGGGCGGGGCCGAGCGCATGAGGGTCCGGGCCACCGCCGTGCGGTATCCCGTGGCCCCGACCCCGACCGGATCAAAAACAACCGGCGTTCCCCGGCGCGCCGCCGCGCGCATGGCCTTGTGCATGGCTTCCACCCATCCGGCGGACAGCGTCCCGATGTTCACCACGAGCGCCCCGGCCAGGCCCACCATGTCTTCCACCTCCTCTGTCGCATGGGCCATGACAGGCGAAGCCCCCAGGCTCAGAAGGGCATTGGCCGTATTGTTCATAACCACATAGTTGGTAATGTTGTGCACCAGGGGGGACCGGCTCCGTATCGCTTCGACATCCCGCCACACCTGTTCCGCTTGTATATCCATGGCCGCACCTTTCCACCTACGGGGTTCCGTTTTTTCAGCCCTGCGCTTCGATATTCGTAAACAGGACTTCGTCCTCATCCTGGTTCAGAATGGTAAAATTCTCCAGATGAATATTGGGGTCGGCCACAAAAAGAAGCCGCCCTCCGTATTTCTTTTCCATCCCCACGAGCAGGGCCTCGTCCTCCCGGCGCAGCCGGTCGAGGACGGTGGGGTGTACGGTGACCTTGATGGTGAAGTCCCGCCGGCCGGCCTTGCGCCGCATGGTTTCCAGCAGGCGCCGCTGGATCTCCACACTCATGCTGAGGGTGGATTTAATCTTCCCGCGGCCCTCGCAATACGGGCAGTCGGCATAGGTGGTCTGGCGGATGCTTTCCTCCGCGCGCTGCCGGGTCATCTCGCACAGGCCGAGTTCGGAGATCGGCAGTACGTTGGTGCGGGCCTTGTCGTTCCGAAGGGCCTCCTTGAGCGTGCGCAGGACCGCATTCTGGTTTCGCCGCTGCTTCATGTCGATAAAATCGATCACGACCAGCCCGCCCACGTTTCGCAGCTTGACCTGCCGGGCCACCTCCTCGGCGGCCTCCTTGTTGACCTGGACGATCGACTCTTCCTGGGTCTTGCCGCCTTTGTGCCGGCCCGTATTGACGTCGATGGCCACCAGGGCCTCCGTCTCGTCGATGACGATGTAGCCGCCGGACTTCATCCACACCTTGCGGCGGAACGCCTGCTCGAGCTGTCGCTCGATATCAAAGTGCTCGAAGATGGGGGTGTCGCCGTCATACAGCTTGGCCCGGCCCTTGGACCGGCGGGAAAACCGCTGCAGGACCCCTTTGATCTGTTCGTATTCCTCCCGGGAATCGACCACGATCCGGTCCACCTCCTCGGTGAGGGAATCCCGCACCACCCGTTCCACGAGCCCCGGCTCCTGGTACAGACGGCAGGGGGCGGGCTTATTCTGAATCCCCTCCTCGATGGCCTCCCAGGTCTTTACGAGGTTGCGGACGTCGCGAACGAAACTGGTCTTGCGGGCGCCGGATCCGGCGGTGCGGACAATCAGGCCGATGTCCTTGGGGATCGGCAGTCGGCTGAGAATCTTCTTCAGCCGGGCGCGCTCCTTGGTCTCCTCGATTTTCCGGGAGACGCCCTTCAGGCGGCTGCCCGGCATCATGACCAGGAACCGGCCGGGGATGCTGAGGTTGGCCGTCACCCGCGGCCCCTTGGTGCCGATGGCCCCCTTCGTGACCTGCACCACAATTTCGGACCCGACGGGGAAGCGCTTGGCCATCTCGCCCGGACCGTACTTTTTCCGGCGCGAGGACCGCGACCGGCGGATCCCCTCTTCCGCTTCGAGACGGGCGGTGTCTTCGGGTTCCATATCCCAGTAGTGGATGAAGGCATTCTTCTTCATGCCGATATCCACGAAGGCCGCCTGCAGCCCGTCTTCCAGGTTCTGAATCTTCCCTTTGAAAATACTCCCCACGATGCGGTCTTCCGAGGAGCGTTCGATAAAGAAGTCCTCCAGCCGCCCGTCCTGGAGAACCCCGACCCGGGTCTCCAGGCTTTCTTCATTGATGATGATTTCCCGTTTTTCCTTCTTCGGCAAAGCGTTCTTTTTTAATGATTCGAGCATAGTTCTTCCTTCCGGTTACCGTCGCCTGCGGCGAACGTAGACACTTTGTACAAGTCCAATGGCCAGCATGGTGCTGACCATAAACGATCCTCCATAACTGATCAGCGGCAGGGGCAAGCCCGTAATCGGCAACAACCCGATGGTCATGGCGATGTTGACGAAGACGTGGCTGAACAGCAGGGTCATGGCCCCCGCCGCGAGCAGTCGTCCAAATTCATCCCGAGCGCGCAGGGCCGCCCGCATGCCCGCGAGCAGCAATGCGCTGTACAGGGTCAGGATCAGAATCGATCCGATGAATCCCATTTCCTCGGCGATCACGGAAAATATGAAATCCGTGGGCGCCACGGTTCGGGGGAGAAACCCCAGGATGTTCTGGGTCCCCTGAAACAGTCCCTTGCCGGTGAGCCCTCCCGATCCCACGGCAATCTCCGATTGGATTTTATTCCACCCCGCCCCGAGCGGATCCCGGGAGGGGTCAAAGAAGACGAGGATCCGCTCTTTCTGGTAGTCGCCCAGGCCAAACCAGGCGAAGGGGAGCATGAGAATGCCCGCCCCCCCGAGCATGGCCAGGAAGCGGAACGGGATCCCGGCGACAAACATCATGACAAAGGTAATGGGGATCAGAACCGCCGCGGTCCCCAGATCGGGCTGGATCACGATCAGCAGAAAGGGGACCCCGGCGATGAGCGCGACGGGCAGCAGGGACCGCGGATGCCCCAGGTCGCGCCCGGGCCGCCCCAGGTGGCGGGCCAGCGCGATGATGACCGCGATCTTGGCCAGTTCAGAAGGCTGGAGGTAGATGCCGAAGATATTGAGCCAACGGGCGGCCCCGTGAATACGGGTGCCCACCAGCAGGACCAGGACGAGGCTCACCAGGCTGAGGGCATACAGCGGCCACGCCTGGCGCCCGATTTCCTGGTAGTCAAACACCGCGACCCCCAGCGCCGCCAGAACCCCGATCGCGCACCACATCATCTGTTTGCGCCCGAGGGAGCTCATGCTGAGTTCCGGCTGGTGGACGGATGCGCTGAGGATAAACAACACCCCGATCGTCATGAGGGCGAGCACGGCGATCCACATCACCCATTCCATCCGCTCCAACCGGTGCCGTATGATCCGCACGTCGATCATCCCCGTCCCCCTCCCGGCCCCAGCAGGTCGCCGACGATGTCGTGAATGATGGGGCCGGCCGAGGTGCCGCCGCTCACCGCGTCGTCGACCACTACGGCAATGGCATACCGGGGGCGTTCATAGGGGGCAAAGACAATCATCCAGCCCCGGTACTTGCGCTCCTCTTTGCGGCCGTACTCGGCCGTCCCGGTCTTCCCCGCCATGCGAACCCCTTCGACCCGCGCTCCCCGTGCGGTGCCGTGGTCCCCCATGATCGTACCGAGCATTCCGCGTCGAATCATGCCGATGTGTTCCTCCCGCCAGTTCATCGGGCGCCCGGGTTCGCGGGGCCGGGGCACAAACCCCCGGCCGGCGTCGGCTTCCACCGCCTGCAGCAGGCGCGGCTTGATCGCCGTGCCCCCGTTGGCGAACGCCGCCACCACGGCCGCCATCTGCAGGGGCGTAACGGCCAGCGCCCCCTGTCCGATGGACCCGTTGACCGTGTCGCCCGCCCTCCAGCCGTGCCCGAAGGTCCGGCGCATCCACGCGTCATCCGGTAGAAGCCCGGCCTTCTCGTGGTCGAGCGCAATGCCGGTCTTGCGGCCGAGACCCAGCGCGGAGGCCATGTGGGCAATGGGCGCCCATCCCGTCTGCAGGCCCAGGCGGTAGTAAAAGACATTGCAGGAGCGGGTAATGGAGTCCTGGAACCCGATATCCCCGTGCACGTGCGCACAGCGGAAGGTAAACCGGCCGAGGGAGAAAGAGCCTCGGCAGTGGACGGTTTCCTCCAGGGTCGCCTTCCCATTGGCGAGGGCGGCGATGGCCACCACGGGCTTGAAGGTGCTGCCGGGGGCATAGGTCCCCGAGGCCGCCCGGTTGAACAGCGGTTTCGCCGGGTTCTTCCGAAGAGCCTCCCAGCGACGGCTCGAAATGGTCGGCACAAAGGCGTTCGGGTCGAACGCAGGCGCGCTGGCCATGGCCAGCAGATCGCCGTTCTGTGCATCCATGATCACCACGGCCCCGTGCTCCTCCGCCAGCGCGCGCTCGGCACTCTGTTGGATCCCCAGGTCGATGGTGAGTCGAATATCCCGCCCCGGGGCCGGTGCGCGCACCATGGATGCCAGGTGGGGGTCCTCCCGGCGAAACCCGGTGACGTCGACCCGGACCAGGCGGCCTCCGGCCTCGCCCCGCAGGACGTGATCCATGGTCTTTTCCACCCCGGTCTTTCCACTCATGTCGGGGAGGTAATAGTGGTAGGGCTCCGACTCCTCCGCGGCGAGATCGGTCCGGCCGACATAGCCCAGCACGTGGGCGGCCGATTTCCCGTGGGGGTAGACGCGGGTGGCCCGGGGGAAGACATCGACCCCCGGAATCTCCGTGGCCTGTTCCGCCCACCGGGCAAATACCTGGGGGGATACGTCGCGCCAGGCCAACAGGGGCAACGGCAGGCGGCGCCGAAAGTGGTTTTGAATATCCTCCCGGTCCACGTCCGGCTCCACCCCCAGAACCTCCGCCAAGTCGTTGACCAGCGATTCAACATGATCGATTGTATTCCCCGTCCCCCCCGGTTGGCGGAGTTCTTCCAGGAAGAAGGCGATGCAGTAGCTCGGGCGGTTGTCCGCGAGCACCTGGCCGTGCCGGTCGAGGATCCGCCCCCGGAGGCCGGGGATGCGGACCCGTCGAACGCTCTGCTTTTCGAGATCCTGGCGATAGGTTTGAGAGCGCGCCACCTGCATCTTCCACAACACCCCTCCCAGCAGGCCAAAGGCGGCCAGCATGGCCAGGGTGATCAGCCGGATACGGGCCGGTTGTTGGCGGATCCACTTCATGCCGTCACGGAGCCTCCACCGGTTCGAGGACCCCCAGGGTTCGCTCACTCGATGCCATCAGCCGGAATAGCACAGGGGCGGACACCCCCCCCAGGAGGGCGCTGCCGAGCGCCCGCCCGACCACGCCGGCCGGACTCATCCCGAATTCGCCGCTCACCAGCAGCAACGCGCCGATACCCAGTGTGATGCCGCCGCAGCCCAGCGAGCCGAAGAGGATGTGCGTGAGCCCTTCGCGCACGAATACAATGTTGCGGTAGTACCCCCAGGCCAGTGTCGCCAGGCAAAAGGCCAGGGACGAAAATCCCAGCGGTACCAGCCCCAGAGAATCCTGGATCAGACCGCCGAGGAAGGCCGCCCGTATGCCCTCCCCGGCATTGCGGGTCAGGGCGTAGTACATGATGACGCCGGGCAGGAAGGGGATCTTCGCCTGCCCGAACAGATCCCAGGCGGGGGTCACCGCCTGGAGGGCCGCCGCCGCCACCAATGAGAAAAGCAGTACCGCGGTCTTCACGGCCGCACCTCCCGGGGATTCGCCCTGCGCCGCAGGAGCAGGTCCCGGGCCGGGTCGTCCGGCTGCGGGGCAATCACAAACGCCGTGGTCAGCCCCCCCAGGTCCGCCTTGGGCAACACGACCGCACGCTGGTACAGGCCGGAGTCATCGATTTCGGCCTGCTGTACGTATCCCACCAGCAGCCCGCGGGGAAAAATCCCGCCCAGCCCGGACGTCACCACCATATCCCCTTCCCGGATTTCGCGATCCTTGTTCAGGAAGTTCAATTCGAGGAGCACGTCCCCGGAGGCATCGACGCCCCGCCCGGACAGAATGCCAAACGCCCCGGGGCGGGAGACCATGACCGCAACCCGGCAGGCGGGATCGGACAGCAGCAGCACATCCGACGTCTTGGGCGAAGTGGAAATCGTCCGGCCGACCAGCCCCTGTGCGGTCAACACGGCGGCATCCCGGGAGATGCCGTGCCCCTCCCCCTTGTTGAGGCGAACGGTCTGCCACCAGCCGCTGATATTGCGCGCAATGACCTCGGCCGGAATCAGGTTGCGGGATGAGCGCTCGCGGAATTCGAGAAGGGCTCTGAGCTCCTCGTTTTCGGCCTGCATCCGGCTCAGGGCATGCAGCTTGGTCCGCAGGCGCACCACTTCCTGCCGCAGCCGCCTGTTTTCGGCGGCGATCCCGCCGAATCCCTTGATCGCCCGGCCCGTTTCGCGCAGTCGCTTGGCCGCGGACGTCAGCAGCCCCTGCAGGGGGGCCATCCCTTCCCGCATCGCGGTCTTCACCTGATGCGAAACAGGTCCGGGCACATTGAGGGCCACCAGCAGGGCCGCCCCCAGCAGCACCCATTTTACCATGGACTGTTCTCTCACACAGTTGCTCCATCCAATCAGGGCATCACAATGTCGCCCTGTCGAGGAGCCGAGAGCGGGATGGGAAGGGGGCCGCAGGCCCTAGTAGGACTTTTCCGCGCCTGCCATCTTGCGCAGCAGGCTCAGTTCGTGCAGCACCACGCCGGTGCCTTCGGCCACGGCGCTCAATGGATCGTCCGCCACATGAACGGGAAGGCCGGTCTGTTCGGCAATTAGCTTGTCGATCCCCCGCAGCAGCGCGCCGCCGCCCGCGAGCACCAGCCCCCGGTCGACGAGATCGGCCGACAACTCCGGCGGGCATCGCTCCAGGGTCACGCGGACCGCATCGACAATCGTCGACACCGGTTCCTGCATGGCATCGCGGACCTCTTCCGAGGTCAGGGTGAGGGTCTTGGGCAAACCCGCCACCAGATCGCGCCCCTTCACTTCGATGGACGTCTCTTCGCCCATGGGGTACGCCGATCCGATCGCAATTTTGATTTCCTCCGCGGTGCGATCCCCGATCATCAAATTGTATTCCCGTTTCAGGTATTGGACGATCGCTTCGTCCATCTCATCACCGCCGACGCGGACGCTGCGACTGAAGACAATACCCGCCAGTGATATCAGCGCCACCTCCGTAGTGCCGCCGCCGATATCCACGACCATATTTCCGGCCGGTTCCTGTACGGGCAGTCCAACGCCAATCGCCGCGGCCATCGGCTCCTCAATTAAATACACTTCGCGCGCCCCGGCGTGGGTCGCCGAGTCTTTCACCGCGCGTTTTTCTACCTCCGTAATGCCACTGGGAACGGCCACGATCACGCGCGGCCGCACCATTTTTTTTCGATTATGAACGCGTCGAATAAAGTATCGAAGCATCGCTTCGGTGATCTCGAAATCGGCTATCACGCCCGATTTCAACGGTCGCACCGCCACGATGCTGCCGGGCGTCCGGCCCAGCATCCGCTTCGCCTCTTCCCCCACGGCCAGGACCCGGTTGGAGCCCGCCTGGATGGCCACCACCGAGGGCTCGCGCAACACGATGCCCCGATCGCGCACATACACCAGGGTGTTGGCCGTCCCCAAATCTATTCCGACATCATTGGAAAATGTGCCGAGCAGTCGACTGAACATGAAATGTCATTCCTCGTCATAAAATTCTGGATACGAAGGTTGTATCGTGACCGAACCCAATCGACAGGGTCAAGCGATAAAAGCGTGAACATGAGGCATGGCGTGCACCCCTCCGGGGCGCCGGGCCGGTTTGTTCCGGTGTCGGTCCCGGGGCCGGCCGGCCCCGGGCTGCCCGCGAATGCTCCTCCGGAGCATCCTGCACGGTCCCGGTGCGCCATCGACAGCCTGCCCGCGCAGGTCCCCCAGGTCCCGGAGGGACCGGCGCCGGCAGCCCGGGGCACGCGAGTCCCCGAGCGCAGCCCCGGGACCCGCCATCCACACCCCCCGCGCCCCGGCGGGGCGCACGACACGCC
>CAZCOO010000095.1:0-10769 GCA_964500395.1 uncultured Verrucomicrobiota bacterium | reverse complement strand
GATCAGCACCGCGAGGAAGATCGCAATCACGGTAAAGAGCGGGCTTTCGGGGCGGACGTGATATTCCGACCAGCCGACGAGCAGGCTGGCAATGCCGCCGAACCCGTTGAACAGGGCCACCATCTCCGGCATGGAGGTCATTTTCACCAGGCGCGCCGCGGTCGCCCCGATCAGCGCCCCGATCAGGATCCCGACGGCAATCCACTGGAACGTCACGACCTCGCTTTTCAGGAGAGTGGCGATCACGGCAATGAGCATGCCGATGGCGGAAACCAGGTTGCCTTTCTGGGCGGTCTTCGGCGAGCTGAGCATCTTCAGCCCGAAGATAAACAGGATCGAGGCGAGGATGTAGCTGTAGTTGATGAGCTGCGCCATTACTCGGACCCGCCTTTCTTGTGGGTGAACATGCCGAGCATGCGATTGGTGACCAGGTACCCGCCCACCACATTGATGGTGGCAAAGGTGACGGCGAGGGTGCCGAGGGCGATGGCCATGCCGTCGGACTGGTCGGCCCCCGCCGCGACGATGGCCCCGACAATGGAAATGCCGGAGATGGCATTCGAGCCGGACATCAGCGGGGTGTGAAGCTGGGACGGAACCTTGGAGATCAGCTCAAATCCCAGGAATATCGCCAGCGCGAAAATAAATATAAGCAGTCCCATATCTTCCATTTGGGGGTCTCCCGGTTAGGACGTGGTAAGGTGGTCGCGGATGGTTTCGTGGACGATTTCCCCGCCATGCGTAATGAGGCAGCTCTTCAGAATTTCGTCCTGCGGGTCGATCGGCAGGGTTTTGCTGTCCGTATCCCAGAAATGATCGATAAAGTTGGCGAGGTTGCTGGAATACATCCGGCTGGCTGCTACAGGGACCTGCCCCGGGTAGTTGCTGAGGCCGATGATGGATTTGCCGTCGGTCTCCACGGTTTCGTCGACCCGGCTCCCCTCGATGTTGCCGCCGGTGCTGACCGCCAGGTCGACCAGCACGCTGCCGGCCTTCATGTCCCTGATCATGTCGGCGGTAATGATGCGGGGGGCTTTTTTGCCGAATACCTGGGCGGTGGTGATGACGATGTCCGCCTGGGCACAGGCTTTGGCCATGGCCTCCTGCTGTTTTTGCAATTGCTCATCGGTCAGCTCCCGGGCATAGCCGTCGCGGGTCTGGCCGGTTTCGCCGAGGTCGACGTTCAGGAACTTGGCCCCCAGGGATTTTACCTGCTCGGCAACCACGGGGCGGGTGTCGAAGGCATCGACCCGGGCGCCCAGTCGCCGGGCTGTGGCAATGGCCTGCAGGCCGGCCACGCCCGCGCCGATGATGAACACCCGCGCCGGCGTAATCGTCCCCGCGGGGGTCATCATCATGGGCAGGATCTTGTCGAGTTTGCCGGCTGCCAGCAGGACGGCCACGTATCCGGCCAGGTTGGCCTGCGAGCTCAGGGCATCCATTTTCTGGGCGATGGTGCTGCGCGGAATCATCTCCATACTGACGGCGCTGGTGTTGCTTTCCGCAAAGGCCCGGACCAGCTCCGGATTGTTGAACGGATCCATGTAGCTTATATGCAGGGCTCCGCTCTTGCCCTTTCCGGCGTCTTCGGGAGACGGGGGGTTCAAACGCAGGACGATATCCGCGGATTGGAGGGCTTCCTCCGGCGCCTCGGGAATCGAGGCCCCCGCCTCGGCGAATGCCTGATCGGGAACCTGGATGGTCCGGCCGAGTCCGGACTCGACGGCGATGTCGGCGCCGAGACCGGCCAGCTTGGAGACGGTTTCGGGGATCAGCGGCACCCTCCGCTCGTCCGGCTTTGTTTCCCTGGGTCCGAAAATTCTCATTGGGCCTCCCTGCAAGATGGGGATGAAGTTCCCACCAGCCTAAGAGGGAATCGGTTCAGGTCAAGACCTCCTTAAAATGAAAACCGTTGACAGGGATGGGCCCGGGATCTATGTCCTCTCCTCATCATGTCGAAAGTGGTTCCAGTTCAGTTGGGGGATCGGTCCTATGATATTCTCATCGGTCCGGATCTCCTGCCCGAGGTGGGGAAGCAGTGCCGGGCGCTCGGACTGGGGGCCGGGTGCCTGGTGGTATCGGATTCCAATGTGGATCCATTGTATGGGCCGGTCGTGGAAGAATCCCTGGCTTCGGCGGGGTTTGCCGCCACCCGGACGGCCGTGCCGGCCGGAGAGGCCTCGAAGTCGGGTGAACAGTTATTTGCGCTGTACGACCGGGCGATTGCCGGGGGCCTGGATCGCCGCGGCGCGGTGGTGGCCCTGGGTGGCGGGGTGGTGGGGGACCTGGCCGGCTTTGCCGCGGCGAGCCTCTTTCGAGGGGTTGACTACATCCAGGTGCCGACCAGCCTGCTGGCCATGGTGGACAGTGCGGTCGGGGGGAAAACGGGGATCAACCTGCCGCACGGAAAAAACCTGGTCGGCGCGTTTTATCAGCCCAAGGCGGTGATCGCATCGCTGGATACCCTGAACACCCTGCCCCGGCGGGAGTTCGCCTCGGGCATGGCGGAAGTCATCAAGTATGGATTGATCCGGGACCCGGATTTCTTTGCCGCACTCGAGACCTCGGCGGATGCGCTCCTGGCGCTGGATGAAGCTTTCCTGACCCGGGTGATCGCCCGATGCTGTGAAATCAAGGCGGAGGTTGTCCGGGAAGATGAGCGGGAGACCTCCGGGGTGCGGGCGGAATTGAATTTCGGGCATACGCTGGGCCACGCCATCGAGCGGGTGGCGGGCTACGGGGACTACCTGCACGGGGAAGCGATCGCGATCGGGATGGTCTACGCCGCGCGTCTCTCCGCCCGGCAACGCGGATTCCCGCCCGAGGCTGTGGATCGTCTGGAGGCGCTGTTTCGCCGGTTCGGCCTCCCCACCGAGGCGCCGGACCTGGAGTGGCCGGCTCTGCGCGGCGCGATGCGGGTGGACAAAAAGACGGTGTCGAGCGTGACCCGCTTCGTGCTTGCAGATGACATCGGCCGGGTGGCGGTAGGCTGCGAAGTGCCCGACGAAGTGTTGGCGGAGGTGTGGCATGGCCGCGGTGAGTGAGTGGATTGCGCGGGAATACTTTGAGTCCCGGGGCTTCCTGGTGCATCAGCCGACAAAGTACCAGGTGGCGGCCCGGGCGAAGCGCGCCGAGGAGGAATTCGACTTGCTGGTGTACAACCCCAATCCGGACAAAGGGGCCCTTCCCGGTCATCCGCTGTGGGCGGGGGAGGACCTGCGGGCCGTGGAGAGGGCGATTATCGGTGTGCGGGGATGGCACACCGACCGGTTTACCCCGTCGCTTCTCTCCGTCTCCCCCGAGATCTTCCGGTTTGTCGAACAGGATGTGCAGGAGAAAGCCGCCGCCATTCTGGGCGAGGGGCCCTTTGCCAGAATCCTCTGTTTGCCCGGCCTGCCCGCCTCCCGGTCCCTTGAGGAGCAGTCTCTGCACATGATACGCGAGCGCGGGGTGGACGGGGTTCTGCTGTTTCGCACCATGCTCCTGGAAATGATGCGCACGGTCGACATCAATAAGAATTACGAGAAATCGGATCTCCTGCAGATCCTCCGCCTGATGAAAAACTACGACCTGGTGAAAGACCCCCAACTGGAGCTTTTCGCGGGGAAACCCCCTCGGCGCCGGGCCCCCTGAATTCCGCCATTGATCATGATATCGGACCGCGAAGCCTACATTGCATTGAACCTGATTGAGGGAATCGGGCCGGTCAAAACCCGGGCCCTGATCGGGGCACTCGGCTCCCCGGCCGACATCTTTATTGCTGCGGAAGGCGAATTGTCGTCTGTGCGCGGTATCGGGCCGGAGCTGGCGCGCACCCTGATGCGGGAGCGGGACCGGGTCGACCCCCGCGGGGAAGAAAAGGCGGCGGGGCAGCTCGGCGCCCGGATTCTTACGCCGCTGGACGACGGATACCCCGCGCGCCTGAAGGAGATTCACGATCCGCCCCTGGCCCTGTATGTAAAAGGGGACCTGGCGCCCCGGCACAGGCACGCGGTGGCCATGGTCGGGTCCCGGCGCTGCACCCACTACGGCAGGCAGACGGCGGATCGGCTCGCCTACCAGATGGCCCGTGCGGGAATGACCGTGGTCAGCGGCCTGGCTCGCGGGATCGACACGGCCGCCCACCAGGGGGCCATGAAGGGCGGAGGCGATACCCTTGCGGTTCTCGGGGGCGCCCTCGACAGGATCTACCCGGCGGAAAATGAATCGCTGGCCAAATCGATCACAGCGCAGGGGGCTCTCCTCTCCGAATATCCCCTCGGCCGGGAGCCGGACCGCACGACCTTCCCGTACCGGAACCGGGTGGTGAGCGGCATGTGCCTGGGCGTGGTGGTGGTGGAGGCGCCGGAGAAAAGCGGCTCGCTCATCACCGCCGACTGCGCCAACGAGCACGGCCGCCTCGTCTTCGCGGTCCCGGGCCGGATCGACTCCCCTCCCGCGCGGGGATGTAATCGACTGATTAAGGACGGGGCGGTCCTCGTCCAGAACGTAGAAGACATCCTGCAGGAGTTCGAAACCCTGCTGCCGGAGGAGCCCCGGACGAGCGCCCCGGCCCCGGAGCCGGAGCTGACCGCCTTGCCTTTTCAGTTGAATGACGACGAAAAATCCATTATCCGCGTGCTCGCCGATGGTGAAACCGATCTCGACTCCCTCGCCCGGGAAGCGGGGATCAAATCGCACCAGGCGAGTGCGTTGCTGATCGGTCTGGAAATGAAAAAAATTGTGAGCCTCCTGCCGGGGCACCGCATCGCCCTGCGTGCGGGACTGGAAACGCCCGGGAGCAGCAGGTAAAAACGAAAACGGGGTTGGCATGGCCAAGAACTTAGTCATTGTAGAATCGCCGGCCAAGGCGAAGTCCATCAACAAGATCCTGGGTACGGACTACCAGGTGAAGGCTTCCATGGGCCACGTACGGGACCTGCCGGAGAAAAAGCTCGGCGTCGATATCGAGAATGAATTCGAGCCCCAGTACGTGCCGGTCAAAGGCCGGCAGAAGGTATTGAAGGAGCTGGAGGCGGAGGCGAAGAAGTCCGATGCCGTGTACCTCGCCCCCGACCCCGACCGGGAAGGGGAGGCCATCGCCTGGCACCTCGAACAGGCGCTGGCCAAGTCCGTCCCGGAAGACCAGTTTTACCGCGTTTCGTATAACGAAATCACGGCGCCCGCCATCCGCCGGGCCTTTGAAAACCCCTCGCGCATCGACATCAACAAGGTGAACTCCCAGCAGGCCCGGCGAATCCTGGACCGGATTGTGGGCTACCGGGTGAGTCCGCTGTTGTGGCGCCGGACCAAGGGGGGCGCGAGCGCGGGGCGGGTTCAGTCCGTGGCCCTGCGGCTGGTGTGCGAGCGGGAGGATGAGATCGACAAATTCGAGCCGTCGACCTACTTCGTCATGGGGGCGCGGGTTTGCAAAGAGGTGGATCCGCGGGATCCGTTCGACGTCCGGCTGGTGAAGATCGATGGCGAAAAAGCGGAGATCGGCACGGCGGAGGAAGCCGAGTCCATCCAACACGATCTCAATCAGCGGCGGTTGCGCGTTGATTCGATCGCCGAAAAAGACGTCAGCCGAAAGCCCCGGCCGCCGTTTATCACCAGTACCCTCCAGCAGGCCGCCTCCAGCGTGTTCGGGTTTACGCCTTCCCGCACCATGCGCATCGCGCAGTCGTTGTACGAAGGGGTCGACTTCGGAGAGGGACCGGTGGGGGTGATCACCTATATGCGGACCGATGCGCCGGCGGTCTCCCGCGAAGCCCAATCCGCCTGTCGGGCCCTGGTGGAAGAGCAGTACGGGAACGACTATCTGCCGGAGACACCGCCGCGGTACCGAAGCCGCGGCGGCGCCCAGGAAGCACACGAAGCGATTCGCCCGACGGATGTCCGCCGCACGCCCGACAGCCTCGCCCGAATTCTCAAGCCGGATGAGCTCAAGCTCTACCGGTTGATCTGGCAGCGCTTTGTCGCCAGTCAGATGGCCCCCGCCACCATTCGCCGCCGTACGGTCGAGGTCGAAGCCGATCCCGGCGAACGGGGCCCGGACAACCCGAGGCAGTACCGGTTCCGGGCGACCGCCTCGGAGATTGTCTTTCCCGGCTGGATGAAGGCGACCGGGGAGGATCAGCGGAAGAAAAAGAAGGGCCCTGACGAAACCAAAAACGGAGAGGAAGACGACGAGGCCGATTCGCTGCCCCCGCTGACGGAACAGGAACGTCTGGAGTGCCTCGAATGGCTGTCGGAAGAGAAACAGACCCAGCCGCCGCCGCGCTATTCCGAGGCCGCGCTGGTGCGCGCCATGGAGGAAAACGGCGTGGGCCGTCCCAGTACGTACGCGCAGATTCTCTCTACGCTCTACAATCGGGACTATGTGCAGCGGGAAAAACGCAGTCTGCGACCCACTCAGCTCGGTCGCGAGGTGAATCAATTCCTGGTGGAAAACCTGAGCCGGCTTTTCGATACGCAGTTTACCGCACAGATGGAAGAGTCGCTCGACAAGATTGAAAGCGGAGACGTCGAGTGGACGGATATGCTCTCGCGCTTCTACCGGGATTTTGCGCAGTGGGTCGAGCAGGCGAAAGGACCGGCCGCCGATACCGAGCTGGTCCGCGCCCTCCTCGATCGGCTCGATACCGTTCAGGAATGGGCCCCTCCGCAAAAACGGGGCAAGCGCACCTACAGCGATGAGAAGTTCGTGACATCCATCCGCGAACAACTCGACAAGGGGGAAAAGGCCATCTCCCAGCGGCAGCTCGACGCGCTGAAGAAACTTGCCTGCCGGTACCGCGACCAGATCCCCGGACTTCTGGACGAGGCCGGCGATCTCGGCCTTCAGGACTTCCTGCAGGAAACCCGGAAAGAGGAGGAACCTCCGAAAGAGTCGACCCGCAAAAAACTTGCCTTGATGCAGCCGGTCGAATTCCAGGAACCCCGCAAAGTCGGCAAGCGGGTTTATGACGACAAGGCCTTTGTCGAGTCCCTGGGGGAACGGGTGGAGCAGGGCCGTCGTCTCACGGACAACCAGGTCCGCGCCCTGGATAAGATCGTGCAGAAATACGCGGCCCAGATTCCCGACTTCGAACAACGGGCCGAGGAACTGGGTCTGGCCCCCGCCGAGCAGACCGAAGATCATGAAAGCGGCCCTCTCCTCGCCTTGATGGAGAATGTCTCGGAATGGAATCCGCCGGTGCAGCGGGGCAAGCGGGAGTGGGACGATAAGAAATTCTACGAATCCCTGAAGCGGCAGTACGCACAGAAGAAAAGCCTGTCCGACAAGCAGCGGGCGACCCTGAAAAAGATGATTGCCCGGTATGCCGCCCAGATCCCCGACTACGAGCAGAAGGCGGACGAAATGGGGCTGCCGCCGCCCAAGACGCCCGGCGCCAAAAAGGGATCATGAGCCGATCCATTCTCGACGACGCGGCGGTCGAGGCATTCCTGGAATACCTCGACGTGGAAAAAGGGGCCTCCCCCCATACCCTTCAGAATTACCTGCTGGACCTTCGACAATTCGTGGCCTCCACCTGGGGCGAGGATGCAGAGCCGCCCTTTGCCTGGCGGGAGGTAGACCGGTTCGCCGCCCGGAAGTTCCTGGTGAGCATCCAGAAGGCCGGCATGGCGGCCACCACCACCTCCCGGAAGCTGTCCAGCCTGCGCTCGTTTTTCGGCTTCCTCGTACGCGATGAATGGCTCCAGGCCAATCCGTTCACGGGCGTCATGCTGCCCAAGCGCGACCGGAAGTTGCCCGCGGTGCTCTCGCGGAACGAGGTAAAGCGACTGCTGGAAGCCCCGGCCCAATCGCGGGCAAAGACGCCGCGGAAGGGCTCCGAAGTGTGGGAGGGATATCGCGTGGCGCGCGATGCGGCCGTCCTCGAAGTTCTCTACAGCACCGGGATGCGATTGAACGAGCTCGTTCAACTCAATGTGCGCCAGATGGAACTCCTGTCCGGGGTGGTCAAAGTGCGGGGGAAGGGGAAGAAGGAGCGCCTCTGCCCGCTGGGGCGGCCCGCCGTGCGCGCCCTGGAGGCGGCGGAACGCGAACGGGAGGCGCTGGTGGCGGCCGAGGGATGGCCGGCTCACGGACCGCTGTTTCTCAATCGGCAGGGCAAGCGAATCTCCGGGCGGTCGATCGAGCGAATCATGAAGCGCTACCTGGCCGATGCCGGTCTCCCGGCGGAGTACTCGCCCCACGCCCTGCGGCACAGCTTTGCCACGCACCTGCTCGATGCCGGCGCCGACCTGCGCAGTGTGCAGGAATTGCTGGGCCATGCCAGCCTCTCGACGACTCAGATCTACACGCATGTTTCGATCGAACGTCTCAAGGAAGTGTACGAACTCGCCCATCCCCGCGCCTGACCCGCCGAAAAAACTGTAAGCGGGCAAGGAGGGTAGACGTCCCATAGGGCGAAATCGTGCGGGGATCAACCCCGCATTGCTCAAACCGTAAGAAGGAGAATCGCCCTATGGTCAAGCGAACCGCAACCCGCTGGTTTCCCACCGTGTTGAGTGCCCTTGCCGCCGCCGTGCTGATGATGTCCGGTGGATCCGTACTCGCTGCCGACGAGGAAGCCCCGACAAAGATCAAGCTCTACGAGCACAACGGCTACTTCGAAGCCGAGGACACCCTCATGGGGATGAAATCGGGGGAGTACATCATCGAGGTGAAAAATGTAGCCGATAAGCTCTGCGGGCTTGAGGTGCAGGACTCCGAAACCGGAGAAGTCCTCGCCAAGGGCCCGATCAAGCCGGGGCAGACCAAGCAATTCAGCTTTGAAGCGACCGACAACGGCTTCAAGTATCGCTGCCCGATCAATCCCACGCCGTGGTACGAAGTCCAGGTGAAGACGCGCAAGTAATCCGACGCATCCGTCTTCTTGTCAAAACCCGCCCCGCACCGGCATGGTGCGGGGCGGGTTTTCTGTTTCCCGGGCCAATCCCTGGTCGCCGGGAAGGAATGGAAGAACCGCTCACCTCGCGGATTGCTTCCGGGCTTGAAGCGGGGTGGGGGATGCCCTACTCTGCCCGCCTCGCTGAATTGGAACCGCATCGCATTCTCATCTCTCTATGGCCTGGATCCTGTACAATTTTCTCTTTGCCGTCGTCTTTGCCTGCCTGCTTCCCCATTTCCTCCTGCGGATGAAGCGGCGCGGAGGGTATCGCCGGAATTTCGGCCAGCGTCTGGGGGTATATGATCCCGCCCTCAGGCAGCAACTCGAAGCCGGAAACTGGATCTGGCTGCATGCGGTGAGCGTCGGCGAAGTGTTCGTCGCATTGCGAACCATGGAGGAATTCCGCAAAGGGGCCCCCGAGCAGAGATTTGTGCTGACCGTGACGACGTCTACGGGACACCGTATTGCGGAGGACAAGCTGCCGCGGGACGACATTCTGCTGTATTTCCCCGTGGATTTCCCGCCGGTTATGCGGGGCGTCCTGGACCTGATCAACCCCCGGCTGATCCTGTTGGTGGAATGTGAAATGTGGCCCAACCTGATTCGACTGGCGACAGACCGGGGGATTCCGGTGGCCCTGATTAATGGCCGGATGTCCGACTCATCATTTCGCGGCTACAGCCGGGTTCGCTGGATGACGCGGCGGGTGTTGCCCCGTCTGTCCGCCTGCTGCATGCAGGGGCCCCGCGACGGCGATCGAATCACCCGGCTGGGTGCGCCCCCGGAACGCGTGCATGTCACCGGAACAGCAAAGTATGATGTAGCGGAGCGCGACCCGGCCTCGGAGGAACTCGCGCGTGGAATTCTCGGGCGGGCCGGGATCGGACCGGATCGCCTCGTGCTGATGGGCGGCTCCACATGGGCGGGGGAGGAGAGGGTGCTGGTCGATGTGTACGCCCGCCTCAAGACGGAATTCCCCGCCTTATGCCTGGTGCTGGCCCCCCGGCATGTGGAACGGAGGGATGAGATTGAGCGTCTGCTGCAGGAGTCGGGTCGATCCTGGCTGCGGCGGTCGTCTCTCGATGACGACGGCTCGTCGTCCGCTCCGGATATCCTCTTTATCGATACCACGGGCGAGCTGAAGCATCTGTACGCCTGTGCAGATGTAATCTTCGTCGGCAAGAGTCTGACCTTTCACGGAGGACAGAACGTCATTGAACCCGCGCTGTATGGAAAAGCGATCCTCACCGGGCCCAACATGGAGAACTTCCCCCTCGTCATGGAACACTTTCGGGAGGCGGAAGCACTCATTCAGGTGGCCGATGCGGACGGGTTGAATCAGGCGGTCCGCGAACTGCTGGGCGATCCGGCCAAGCGCGACCTCATGGGAAGCCGGGCCGCAGGGGTGGTTCGCGACCGGCGAGGGTCGGTCGCCCAGACGCTGGAAATACTGAACCCGTTTTTGCCACGGTAATCCTCCCTCGCGCCCCCACCATGGTTGGGATAATCGAAATCGAAATCGAAATCGTGATCGCTATCGAAATCGAAAGAAAATGAAATGACATTGGGTCACGAAAAACTTGATGTATACCGATTGTCGGTTGGCTATGTTGCCTGGGTTTACAAAAAGGCGGCCGGTCTTAACGGGATTCATCGCCCGGCGAGGGATCAATGGCTGCGAGCCAGCCAGTCGATCCCGCTGAACATCGCCGAAGGCAACGGCAAGACCGCCGAAGCTGATCGAAGGCGCTACTTCGAGATTGCTCGCGGGTCTGCCTTGGAATGTGCCGCCATTCAGGATGTCTTGGTTGTTGGCAAGGCACTTGATCAAGCCGAAAGCAGTAAGCGTAAGATTGAATTGGATCGCATGGCCGCCATGCTCAGCCGATT
>CAZCOO010000094.1:0-10785 GCA_964500395.1 uncultured Verrucomicrobiota bacterium | reverse complement strand
CTCTCCCCCTCGCCGCATCCGCGGGGAGCCGGGGAAAATGTTACAATGTACGGACCCCACAGCCCGCTCGCCTGGCGGGGGCGGATAGCGTGCGATCAGGATTCTCCGGGGCCGGTCGCGGTGGACCCGATAATTTCGTTGATCCGGGTTCGAGGCCGGGGCAGGGTGGGGACATGAAGATAGTACTCACCGGGGCCAGCGGCCTGCTCGGGCGCGCCCTGCATCGCGAACTGAACGAGGAGCACGAGGTGGTCGGCCTGGCGAATCGCCACGCAGAGGGCGGGTTGCAGGCGCTCGATCTGCGGGATGCGGAGGCCGTCGACGCCCTGTGCCGACGGGAGACGCCCGACGTATTGATCCACAGCGCGGCCTACCGGGACCCGGATTACTGCGAGGAACACCCGGAGGAAACCCGGGCCCTGAATGTGGCGCCGGTCCGGACATTCCTGGAGTCGCTTCCCGAGTCCACGCGCGTTGTGTTCATCTCCAGCGATTATGTGTTTGACGGCCGCCGCCCGCCTTACGCCGAGACCGATGAACGGAACCCCGTCAATGTCTACGGGGCGTCCAAGGTCGAGGCGGAAGATCTTCTGCAGGGGCGCGGGCGAACGATCATCGTGCGGATCCCGCTCCTCATCGGGGCCGGTGCGAGCTGGGCGGAGTCCGGATTTGTGGCTGAAAGCATCGACCGGATTCGCTCCGGCGAACCGTTTTCCGCGGACGATGTCGGCATCCGCTACCCGACCTGGACAGAGGATGTCGCGGCGGCGGTACGCTTTCTGCTCGAGGGCGAACTCGACGGCACGTTTCACGTCAGCGGGGAGCGGGGCGGGACAAAATATCAGTGGGTCTGCGAACTGGCGGAGCTGATCGGGGCCTCCGCCGATGCGGTCCGTCCCCTGGACCGCCCCCCGCCCACGAAGGCGCCCAGGCCCGAAAACACCCTGCTCGATACCGAAAAGATTCGGTCATGCGGCTTTACCCGGAGCACGGATGTCCGCGATGCCGCGCAGGCGATCCTGGACCGCTTTGCCTGAGCCGGCTCACCGGCGGCGCAGGGACATCAAAGGCGTCCTCGATCGGCAGCGAATCGGCTCGCCCCGCAAAAAGGCCGGCGGGGGCCATGTCTATGGCTTGGTACACGTGGGCCCGGCCGCGGGTCATGACTTTTTGATGGCTTCGTACGCCTGCAGGGCGTCGGCCCGGGCCTCCTGGTGGTCCACCATGGGGGCCGGGTAGGTATCGCCCAACCGGATGCCGGCCTGCTGCAGGGGTTCGTCCCCGGCATTCCAGGGCTCGTGCAGGACCGTATCCGGCAGTGCTGCGATCTCCGGAACCCAGCGGCGGACGTAGTCCCCCCCGGGATCAAATTTCTTGCCCTGGAGAATGGGGTTGAAGATCCGGAAGTAGGGGGCGGCGTCGGCCCCGCATCCGCCGGCCCACTGCCATCCCTGGGTGTTGTTGGCCAGATCGGCATCCACCAATGTGTCCCAGAACCATTCCGCCCCGCGCTGCCAGGGGATCAAGAGGTCTTTCACCAGGAAGGATGCGACAATCATCCGCACCCGGTTGTGCATCCAGCCCGTGTGCCACAATTCTCTCATGCCCGCATCGACAATGGGATAGCCGGTTTGCCCTTTCTGCCAGGCGCGGAGCTGATCCGCGTCTTCCTCCCAGGGAAAGTCGCGGAATTGTTCTTTGAGGGCGGTCTCCGGCGTGTGGGGGAAATGGTAGAGGAGGTGGTAGGAGAATTCCCGCCAGCCGAGCTCACGCAGGTACGCCTCGGCGCCCTTGTGCAGCCCGCTTTGCCCGCCCCTCTCGGCGGCTTCCCGAACGGCATGCCAGACCAGGCGCGGACTGATTTCGCCGTGATGAAGATGGGGCGAAAGACGGGATGTGCCCGGGAGATCCGGCCGATCGCGATCGTCTTTGTAGCCCTGCAGGATGTCCTCGCAAAACGCGTCGAGTCGCCGGAGCGCGCCGCGTTCGCCGGGCGCCCACGTCTCGCGCAGTCCGCCCGCCCAGTCGATGGTCGGGAGAAGGCCCAGATCGTCGAGTTCTTCAGAGTCGAGCCTGCGGGGCAGGCCGGGCGGATCGGCGGGCGAGGGAAGGGGGGCGGCGGGTTCTTCACCGGCGCTGCAGGCCCGCCAGAACGGCGTAAATACCTGGTAGGGATTTCCCTCGCCCGTGGCGACCGTCCAGGGCTCCCAGAGAAGCGAACCGTTGAAACTCCTGGCCACGAGCCCCTCGCCGCGGAGGTTCTGCTTGATTGTCTTATCCCGCTCGATGGCGAAGGGTTCGTAGCAGCGGTTCCAATACACCGCCTCGGCGCCGGATTCTCGTACGAGCTGCTGCAGCGCCGCTCCAGAGGGGCCGTGTCGCAGAAGGAGATCGGTTCCCTTTTTTGTGAGTTCCTCGCCCAGTGCGCTCAGGGAATGGTGGAGCCACCATTTCGAGGCGCCGCCCGGGGCCCACCGGCCCGCTTCATCCGGGGCATGGATGTATAGAGGCACCACCTTGCGTCCGGTGCGGCAGGCGGCGTGCCACGCCGGGTTGTCTCTCAGCCGAAGGTCCTGGCGAAACCAGACGATGATTGTTCCCGTTTCCGTCATCCCGTACGCTCCCATGGTATTGATTTCAGGTGGATTGCCGGTACACAACAGGACTGACCATGACCATTCAACCATGGAAAACGGAAAACTCGGACATCGTGCTCCGGGATCAATGGATTCAGGTTCGCGCCGATGACTGCCGGACGGCGGAGGGTCACCGCGTATCGCCCTACTATGTCCTGGAGTATCCGGACTGGGTGCACATGGTGGTCTTTGACCGGCGCGACCGGATGTGCATAACCCGGTTGTACAGGCACGGGAACGGGGAGATCAGCACGGAAATCCCGGCGGGGACGATGGATGACCACGAACGCGATCCCATCGAAACCGGCGCGCGCGAGCTTCTCGAGGAGACGGGGTGCCGGGCCGTCAACTGGACCTGTATTGCTTCCTGGACCCCGAATTCCGCGACTCACAACAACACGGTGCACTGCCTGGTGGCGAGCGGGGCGGAGGCCGTCCAGGCTCCGCTTCAGGAGCCGGGAGAGTATATCGAGCACTCTTTTGAGGATATAGACCGCGTGCTGGGCTGGATTGACAACGGGCGGTTCCGCCAGGCCCTGCACATCGCGGCTATTTTTGCCGCGCTCCGCTATCGCGACAGGCGCGGTCATCGCTGAACCTCCGGCACCCATGCCGTCGTTCGGCCCCCGACGGTGTCATACCGGACCGACCCGCCGCCGGATGTCCGGCGATTCGGCTTTTTCCCCCATCGGTGGTGAAACAGCCAGGTGTGCGGAAAACGGCGGGCGTCTGCGCCGGCCTCAATGGCCTTGTCCACAATCCGCCGGAGGCACCGTCGCAGGCGTTTGACTTCACCGGGTGAGAGGGAATGGGCCCGGCGGTGCGGTGCAATCCGCGATTGATAGAGCACCTCGTCGGCGATCCAGTTTCCGATGCCGGCGGCAAAGGATTGATCCAGGAGCAGGGCTTTGATCGGCGTGTCGCGGCGCCGGATGAGCGCATGCAGCTCCGCGGCCGGCGGCAGGTGGTGGGCGGGGTCAAATCCGAGCCGGGCGACGGGGTCTTCGCGCAGAGGATCCTGACGAAGACGCACCCGCCCGAGTCGACGCAGGTTGCGGTAGTACAGCGTGGCCCCGTTGTCCATGCGCATATGCAGGGGTGTGTGGTCGGGCGCCGCGTCGGCGCTCGATTGCAGGATAAAGGATCCCGTCATCCCGAAGTGAAAGAGGGGCCACGGGCGGCGGTCGAGAAGCAACCAGAGGTACTTGCCCCGTCGGTCGGCATCCTCGATACGAGCCCCTCGAAGAGCCTTCCGGACGGCAGCCGGCGACGCGTCGTCGAAAATGATCCGATCGTTCGCGACGCGGCACTGCTCAATGCGTTTGCCGATGAGATTGCGCAGGACCAGACGCCGCCAGGTTTCGACTTCGGGCAATTCGGGCATGAAGGGGCTCCGGGGATATACTCCTGTCTTTCCTTACGGGGCCGCGACCATTCCGGCACAGACCCCGATGACGAGGAGGCTGCGCAGGGTCCAGCCCGCGGTGCGAATCCAGTTGCTGGCGACGAGGCGTCGGTGGGCGTTGGCATCAAACCCCGCTTCCAGGGTGCGGTGGGCGGGGACCTGCAGCGCGATGGTCGAGATCCAGATTGCGGCCAGGACCGCCAGTGACACCCCAAGACCCAGGCGGTACGGCGCAAGCGACGGGACGAATACCAGAGCCAGACCGGTCCCCGCCTCAAGAATCATGGGAGGTCCCACCACCCACCCGGTGCGCCGAACATGCCTCGCCTCGTAACCGGTGAATTCAGCTTGGCCGACAAGGGCGAAGAGAGGGTAGTGGACGACCTGCACAAACCAGATCACGCCGGTCATGTAGACGGTGGCCAGGACATGGGCCATGAGCAGGAGGTTCGAAACAGAAGGATCCATCACGCCCTCTTGTACTGAACGTCAGCCTTCCGGGCAACCTGATCCTGCGGCCGTTCGGGGAGTTCAGGGGGTGCGCCTTCGCGCGCGATAGCGGCGTAGTCCGGCCGGTCGGCTGCCGACTGATGCCGGAATCCCGCGGTGACGCGCCCGCGGTAGAGGACAAAGACGCCCGGCATCTGAAATCCGTCTCCCACCAGCGGACCCAGACCGTGACCGGCCAGGATCCCGGCCCGGACCCCTCGCACCCAGACCTTCGGGCCGAAAAGCCGGCAGGCGGTACCCCGGGACAGGTGGAACGCCCTGTAGAGGGTTTTGTCCGGGTCTGCAAAACGGCTCACGTCATCCAGCCCGTACCGGGCCAGGATTGCCTGGGCCTTGTCCTCCGGCCCCATGTGCACCAACCCGATCTGCAGGCCGGCCCCCTCTATGAGGTCTCGCCGGAGGGAAATATCGCTCATTGCTTCGCGGCAGAAGGTGCATCCGAAATGCCGCAGAAACACGAGGAGCAGCGGGGTGTCGGTCGACAACGCCGCCAGGGAACGACCGCACTGGTTCATTTGCGTGCTCAGAATCTCGGCGTCCGGGGTGGGCATCATCATGAACCGCCCCTCGCTAGCGGTTTGACGTGCGAGAGGCCTCCGTCGACCCCGATTACCTCGCCCGTCAGCCAGGACTGACCCGCATCGAGCAGCCAGGTGATGCATCGCGCGATATCCTCCGGCTCTCCTATCCGACCCAGAGGGTGCATAGCCTCGGACGCTTTGACCGAGGCCTCATTTCCGGTAAGCCGCTTGGTGCCCGGCGTCCGCACCAGACCGGGCGCCACGCCGTTTACCCGGATATTCTGTCGCGCGTAGGTGGCGGCTGCGGATTGCACGAGACCGATGACGCCGGCCTTGGCCGCCGCTATGGCCTCGTGGTTGGCCAATCCAATTCGGGCCGCGGCCGAGGAGATGAGGACGATGTCCCCGCCCGTCTTCATCATGTGGCGGGTGGCGGAGCGCACAACAGCGAAGGCCGTTGACAAGTTGGTATCCAGGACCCTGCGGTACTCCTCTTCCGACGTGAGATGCGCGGGTTTCAGGAAGACGGATCCCGCGCAGTGGACAACGCCGTCGATGCGGCCGGCATCGGTGGCAATCGACTCAAACACGGCATCGACATCATCCCAGTTCGACGCATCCAGCTCGTACACCGGGTGGCCGGCGAGGTGGTCCGGAAGGTCAGACGGGCGCCGCGTCGTGAGGGCCAGGGCCCTGTTCTCCTCTGCGAGGAGCCGGGCGGTGGCGGCCCCGATGCCGCTGCTTGCGCCGACAATCACGATGGATCCGGAAGGGGTGCTCATGACGGGTACTCCTGCCACTGGACGCAGGCGGCGCACGAATGATTGCTGCTTTGCCAGGGGGAGTACCCCTCGTTCCCATCGTCCTGAGGGTATTCAATAAACTGAATCTCCGACTTCTGTACGGTCCGGTGTTCGGTGGCGATAAACAGGCGATCGCTTGGCCCGGACACGGGGCGGAAATAGACAGGTCCGGTTGACATTTTCCAATCCTCGTTGGGTGTTTCGACCCGTTTTGCCGACACCGTTCGGGGCGCGACAGATTCGGCCGTGAGAGACTCGAGGTCCTTGCCGCTCAGCAACAGCCGATCGATCACGTGCACGCTCCACCGGTTGCACGCGAAGTCTACATCCAGCAAGCGGGCGAGGTTCAGCCGACCGGCCTGCACGGTCAAACCGTGCCCCGAGACCGTTGTCCAGGAAGGTCGACTCATCAGATCCGCTGCTGATACCGGCGTCGCGAGCAGGTGGCGATCGATGAGGGAACGGGCCATCGAACGATCGTTCAGAAAGGCATGAGACCGGCCGATGGAAGAGGCTCTGAACGCCGAATCCACCGGCGCCAGAAGCGTCATCGGTCTCTCCAGGCTGTCGGGTACGGCCGGCAGTCCGGCCTTCAGCACATCCTGGATAAAGGTTAAATCGTCTCGCAGAGAAGCAAGTCCATGGTTCATAGCACAATCCTTTCTGGCGGGAAAGTACGACCCGTCCAAGTGATGTCAAACAAATGGCCGGCAAAATCTTGTTTCATCCATGCCGTCATTTATACAGGGACCGAAATATGGGCCGTATATTTTGACAATACCGGTGCAGACACTATGGTTTCGCGTTGCGGAATCGGCACACACCTGTCACGATAATTCCGGGACCTGTCTATGAGTATCTCTCTGCAAATCGCCGTTTTAACCGCCGGTGCCCTGGTCTGGATGGGCGGGTTTTACGCCTGGGGGCGGCTCCGCCGGGACATGGGGACGATTGACGTCGCCTGGACCTACGGAATCGCCCTGGCGGCCGTGACCTGGCTGTTCCTGTTGGACGGGTACGGGCCCCGGATGCTCACCGTTGCGCTGCTGGCCGTCATCTGGTCCGGACGCCTCGGAACCTATATTCTGCGGAACCGCGTTCTTCGCGGACCGGAGGATGGCCGGTACCGGGACCTGCGGGCGCACTGGGGGGATCGCCAGGACCGGAATTTCTTACTCCTGTTTGAATTTGAGGCTCTGCTGGTGGTTCTGTTTGCCCTTCCGCTTCTCGGCGCCATGACAGCGCCCGCAGACCACTGGCGGTGGCTCGACACGCTGGGGGTGGTGATATGGCTCGTGGCCGTGGGCGGGGAATCCCTCGCCGATCGCCAACTCTCGGCCTTCCTGTCCCGCGAGGAAAACCGCGGGTCCACATGCCGGCGGGGCCTGTGGCGGTACTCCCGCCACCCCAATTACTTCTTCGAATGGGTCCACTGGTGGGCCTATGTGGCCTTTGCCGCGGGCTCTCCGTACTTCTGGATGACGTTGCTCGGCCCCGTCCTCATGTACGTCTTCCTGGTCCATCTCACCGGCATTCCCCACGTGGAGCGCCGGGCTCGACAGAACCGGTCTGACTTTGCCGAATACGAACAAACAACCAGCAGGTTTTTCCCATGGCCCCCAAAAAAGAACCCATCGTAAAACTCGCCATTGATCTCATTGAAGGCGGATGGATGCCGGATTTCCTGGTGCGCGCGGGCATCCGTCGTCTTCTCTCCAGGCGGCTGCGAACCATTCGCGGGGAATATGAATCCAACCCGGATGAATACCGCCAACGGTTCCTGGATGCGATCAACCGGCACCCCGTCGCGGACCGGACCGAAGAGGCCAATGCACAGCATTATGAACTGCCCCCGTCCTTTTTCGATTGCGTCCTCGGGCCGCGGCGGAAGTACAGCAGTTGCCTGTGGCCCCGTGACGACATGGATCTGGCGGCGGCCGAAGAGGCCATGCTGGCGCTGACCTGCGAGCGCGCGGAGCTGGCCGACGGGCAGACCATCCTGGAACTCGGATGCGGATGGGGATCGCTGACGCTGTGGATGCTGGAGACGCTGCCGGCCGCCCGCGTAACAGCGGTGACAAACTCCCGTCTGCAGGCCGAGACCCTTCGCGACCTCGCGACCGCGAAAGGGGTGGCGGATCGGCTGGAGGTGCTGCACTGTGACATCAACGACCTGCATCTCGACTCGACGTTCGACCGCATTGTCTCGGTCGAGATGTTCGAACACGTGCGGAACTACGCCGAGCTGTTTGCGTCGTGCGCCGGGTGGCTCAAAGAGGACGGCCGGATGTTTCTGCATGTCTTTGCGCACGACCAGGTGCCGTACCTCTTCACAACGGAGGGCGACAGCGATTGGATGGGCAAGTATTTCTTTGCCGGGGGGACCATGCCTTCGCAGGACCTCTTTGACTGGGCGCAGACCTCCCTGGTGGTCGACGAGCGCTGGCGCGTGAACGGCCGGCATTACGGCAGGACCCTCAACGCGTGGCTGGCCAAAATGGATGCCCACCGCGGCGAGGCCGAAGCGATTCTGCGGGAGCATTACGGGTCCGCCCAGGCCGCCCTCTGGCGGCGCCGATGGCGCATCTTCTTCATGGCCTGCGCCGAACTGTTCAATTACCGCAATGGAGACCCGTGGGGCGTGTGCCACGCGCGATTTCGCAAACCATGACAGACGACAGACCTCCCCCCGACAGTTCATCGAGGCCCCGGGTTGCCGTCGTCGGATCCGGCATTGCCGGCCTGACCGCGGCCTGGCTGCTGCAGCGACGCTACCGGGTCGACCTCATCGAGCGAAACGAAACGCTCGGCGGGCACACCCGCACCCTTCAGGTGCCGGACGGGCCGGACGCCGGCACCCCGGTCGATACGGGGTTCATTGTGCACAACGACCGCAACTACCCGATCCTGAATCGACTGTTCGACGCGTGGGGGGTGGAGCGGGCGGACAGCGACATGTCCTTCAGCTACACGGACCTCGCGACGCAGTATTGCTATGCCGGGTCATCGTTCGGCACCCTGTTTGCCCGGAAACGCTCGCTGCTCTCGCCGCGTCATCACAAACTCATCCTCGACATCCTCCGGTTCAACAAGCTGGCCAAGAAAACCCTGCAGGGAGAGATGCGCGACGGGCAGACCCTGGGCGACTGGCTGCGGGAGCACGGGTTTGGCGGCCCCTTTGTGGAGCGGTACCTGGCGCCCATGGGCGCGGCCATCTGGTCGGCTTCGAACCGCAGTATTCTGGGGTTTCCCGCCCGAGCCTACATGGGCTTTTTCCGGAATCACGGGCTGCTGGACCTCAAAGGGCGGCCCCAGTGGCGGTACATCCCGGGCGGCAGCGCTTCCTACATCCGGGACATGCTCCAGGACTTTTCGGGCGGGGTGCGGTGCGGGCAGAACGTGACGGGCCTCACCCGCACGGACGCCGGCGTACGGCTGGAATTTGAAAAGGGGGACCCCCTGCATTACGATTATGCCGTTCTCGCGACGCATGCCGACCAGGCCTTGCGCCTGCTGCAGGATCCCAGCCCGGAGGAACAGCGTTTGCTCAGCCCCTGGACGTACCAGCCCAACACAGTCGTGCTGCACACGGATGCGAGCGTCATGCCGCCCAGACAACGTGCCTGGGCGTCCTGGAATGTCGTCCGCGAGCCCGCCGCCGGCCCCGATGCGCCGGTCTCGGTCAGTTACCACATGAACCGCCTGCAGCGCCTGCAAACCACCCATCCGTACTTTGTGACCTTGAATCGGAGCGCCCCCATCCCCGGGGAACACATCATCGACGAGACCGTGATGACCCATCCGGGGTACACGCCGGCGTCCATGGCCACCCAGCCGGAACTGCCGTCTCTCAACGGGAAGAATCGCACCTGGTTTTGCGGCAGCTATTTCGGCTACGGATTTCACGAAGACGCCGCGCGGTCGGGTGTGGAGGCCGCCCGCAGCATGGGGGTGGAATGGTGAATTCCTGTCTCTATACGGGAGACGTCCTGCACCGGCGCCTGGCGCCGGTCGAGCACGCGTTCCGCTATCCGGTATACTTTTTCGGATTCGACCTGGATGAGCTGCCGGCCCTGGATGCCTCCACGAGCCTGTTCGGCTACAACCGGGTTCGGCCCTTTGCCGTTCACGACCGCGACTACCTCTCGCCGGACGGGGGCAGCATCCGCGAAAAGCTCCTTGCGTTTGTTCGCGCCCGCGGGATTTCCGAGTCCCCGCGCCGCATTCTCCTCGTCACCTGCGCCCGGTTTTTCCATTACGTCTTTAACCCCGTCAGTTTCTATTTCGCGTTCGGCGCCTCGGATGAAGAACCCGAGTGGGTGGTGGCGGAGGTCAACAACACCTTCGGAGACCGGCACCTCTACGTGTGTTCGGATCTGCGCCGGGAGGGCGAGGGTGCCGCGCTGACGGACAAACGCGAAAAGCGGTTTCACGTCTCCCCGTTTTTCTCGCGGGAGGGGGAGTACCGGTTCGGGTTTTCCCTCGCCGAGCGCAGCATCGATATCCGCGTGGATCTCTGGCAGAATGGCGCGCCGGTGCTGGAGGCGCGCTGGCGGGGGCAGTCGAAACCGGTCGAGGGGCGGACCCTGCGGCAAACACTGATCCGGCACCCCGCCGCGGCGGCGCTCACCATGCCGCGGATCATGGCGCAGGCGGCCCGTCTGTACTGGCAAAAAAAGCTGCCCGTCCACCGCCGGCCCGAACCCGACGATCCGGACACGATCGTTCGCCGGCCGGCCTCCCGGGTGGATCGCCTGGCCCGGCGATGGGTCCTGCGCGTCCTGCAGCGGGTCCGGACCGGTCGCCTGGATATGATCGATCCGAACGGGGAGAGGACGACCGTGGGAGACCCCGCCGCGGACCCCGCGATCCTGGAGGTCCGCGCCCCTCGATTTTACCGGCGCATGCTC
>CAZCOO010000093.1:0-10983 GCA_964500395.1 uncultured Verrucomicrobiota bacterium | reverse complement strand
GTCAGGCGGTCTCCCGGCGCCGGGTGGAGATCCAGCCGCCGCCGAGCACCTCGGGTCCGCGGTAGACCACCGCCGCCTGTCCGGGCGTCACCGCGAACTGGGGCTCATCAAAGGTGAGGTCGACGGTCTCCTCGTCGAGCACATCCACCCGGCAGGAGGAAGCCGGCGACCGGTAGCGGATGCGGGCGGTTCCTTCAAACGAATCCGCGGGCGGGGCGCCGGCGATCCAATGCACTTTTTCCGCCCGGACGTGGACGCTCTGCAGGTTCTCCCGCGGCGCCACCACGACCCGGTTGGCGTCCGGATCGAGTTCCTTCACGTAGAGGCGGGTCGGGGCGGCTACGCCGATGCCCTTTCGCTGTCCGATGGTGTACCGGTGAATGCCCCGATGAACCCCCAGCTCGGCCCCGTCCTCGTCGGTAATCGCGCCCGCGCCGGCCAGCTCGGGCCGCCGGGTCTCGACAAACTCGGCGTGTCCGTCATCCGGCACAAAGCAGAGGTCCTGGCTCTCCGCCTTGATCCCCCGGCGCACGGGGAGGGCGTTCTGCTCCGCGTAGGCGGCCACTTCGTCCTTGGTCCAGCCTTCCAGGGGAAACAGGCAGCGGCCGAGCTGGTCCTGGGACAGGCGGTGGAGGAAATAGGTCTGGTCCTTGTTGGCGTCGCGCGGCGCGAGCAATCGAAGGGTGCCGCCGGCCCCGCCGTCGTCGAGACGGGCGTAATGGCCGGTGGCCACGCGGCTGCAGCCGAGCTGCCGGGCGCGCCGGTGCAGGATGCCGAACTTGATGAATTCATTGCAGAGGATGCAGGGCGAGGGGGTGCGGCCGGCGGCGTATTCCTTCACGAAGGGCTGGATGATGGTCTCCTCGAACTCCTGCACCGCATTGACCACCGCATGGCGCACGCCGAGCTGATCGCAGACCTTGCGGGCGCGCTCCACATCCTCGATGGAGCAGCAGCGCGACCCCTCTTTGAACATGTGAAGGGTCATGCCGAGCACCTCGGCGCCGGCCCGGTGACACAGGGCGGCCACAACGGTGCTGTCGAGCCCGCCGCTCATGCCGACGGCCACGCGGCGGCCCCGGAGATCGGGAATGGGATGGGGGTCGAAATCCGTCATGGTCAACCAGGCCGGCATGCGGGCGGCCGGGCCCCGGCGCACCCCGGGAGGGGATCAAGAGGACCCTCCCGGAACGCGGGCGGCTCCCGGATCTCCCGGACCGGGCGGGGCTCTGAACCGTCGGCGGCGACCGGACTTACTGCTGCCAGAGCGGTGTAGAGAGGTAGCGCTCGCCCGTGTCACAGCCGATGGTGACAATGCGCTTGCCCTTGTTTTCCGGACGCTTTGCGTACTCGATGGCCGCCCAGAGGTTTCCGCCGCCGGAAATGCCCAGCATGATGCCTTCCCGGGCCGCGGCCGCCCGGGCGGTATTCATCGCATCCTCTTCCGTGATTTTTATGACCTCGTCGATCACGTCTCTCTCCAACACGTCCGGAATGAACCCGGCGCCAATGCCCTGAATCTTGTGCGGGCCCGGGTCGCCGCCGGAGATAACGGGGGATTTGGCCGGTTCCACGGCGACGGCCTTGAAGTCGGGGTTCTTTTCCTTGAGGGCTTTGCCCACCCCGGTCACCGTTCCGCCGGTTCCCACGCCGGCCACAATGGCATCGACCTCGCCGTCGGTATCCCGCCAGATTTCCTCGGCGGTGGTCTTCATGTGGATCTCGGGATTGGCCGCGTTCTGGAATTGCTGGGGCATCACGGCATTGTCCGTGATCTCGAGGAGTTCCGCGGCCTTGGCGACCGCCCCGGGCATGCCCTTCTCGGCCGGGGTCAGCACCAGCTCGGCCCCGAGGGCCTTGAGCATCATCCGCCGCTCCATGCTCATGCTCTCGGGCATGGTCAGGATCAACTTGTATCCCCTGGCCGCGCAGACAAAGGCCAGCGCGATTCCCGTATTGCCGCTGGTCGGCTCGATCACCGTGGTGTCCGGCGACAGCGCCCCCTCTTTTTCGGCCGCTTCAATCATGGCGACGCCGATCCGGTCCTTCACGCTCCCCAGCGGATTGTGAGACTCCATTTTGACCAGCACCTCGGCATCGACGCCCTCGGCGAGTCGATTGAGGCGAACCAGCGGCGTGTTGAATACCGTTTTTGTGATGTCGTCGTAAATCTTCACCCTCTCGCTCCTTCCATGTGATCGGCAGGCTTATGCGGGCTCGTCGGCACCGGGTTGCCCGGGCGCACCGCCCATCCGGTGAGTCCGGCAACCGTCGGTAAATAAGAACGCCGCAGGCCGTTTGTCAAGGCCGGCGGAGGATCCGCCCCCGCTCGCTGGAGCCGTGCGGGCCCCTCCCCGGCTCGATGGACTTGCACGGCGGCATCCCGTTGTCTAAGGTTGCGGACTCATTCCGGGATCGAGCGCACGGGCTGTTCGGCCGATCCCCTCGGCATCGGCAACGGCCTTTACGGACAACGGATCAGCAAAAGGAAGCAGGTACGACTATGGCAGGTGTTTTCAAGGCATACGACATTCGCGGGATCTACGGCGAAGAGCTCTCCGAAGATCTGGCCTACAAGGTGGGCCGGGCCTTCGCGACCTTTCTTTCCTGCCGCAAGGTGGTGGTGGGGCGGGATATGCGCCCGCACTCCACCCCGCTGTTCGAGGCCCTCGCCCGCGGCCTGACCGCACAGGGGGTGGATGTTCTGGACCTCGGGCTGGTGTCGACCCCGATGTGTTACTACGCCAATGGCAAATGGGGCGCGGACGGCAGCATCATGATCACCGCCTCGCACAATGCCGGGGAGTACAACGGCTTCAAGATGTGCCGCGAAGAGGCCATTCCCCTGAGCGGGGCCACCGGCATCCAGGACATCGAACGCATTATCAAGGAAGAGGCCTACGCCCCCATGGCCGCTTCCGCCGGCGCCGTCTCCGTACACGACATCAAAGAGGAGTACATCGAACACATCCGCACCTTCGCGAAAATCGAGAAGCCGGTGCGGATCGCCATCGACTACGCCAACGCGATGGGCATTCTGGAAGGCAACGTCCTGGACGGCCTCGTGGACATTGCCCCCCTCTTCGACACCCTCGACGGGACCTTCCCCAATCACGAGGCCAACCCCCTGCTGGCCGAAACATACGACGCCCTCCAGAAAACGGTGCGCCAAGGGGGGTATGACTTCGGGGTGGCGTTCGACGGCGATGCGGATCGCGCCGGGTTTGTCGATGAAAACGGCGACATCGTGGCCATGGACATGATCACCGCCCTCATCGCCGAAGAGATTCTGAAATTCGAAAAGGGCGTGGTGTTCTACGACCTGCGCAGCAGTTGGGCCGTGCGCGAATTCATCCGGGAAAACGGCGGCGAACCCCGCATGTCCCGCGTGGGCCACGCCTTCATCAAACAACAGATGCGCGAGGCCGAAGCGGTCTTTGCCGGCGAATTGTCCGGGCACTACTACTTCCGCGAAAACTACTTCGCCGAAAGTTCCGGGCTCGCCGCCCTGTTCATCGCCAACCTCGTCAGCGAATCCGGCAAAACGCTTTCTCAGCTCATCGAGCCCATCAAGCGCTACGTGGCCAGCGGCGAGATCAACAGCGAAGTCGAGGACGTGGAGAAGACCTTCGCCACGCTCAAGGACACCTACGGCCACGGCACCATGTTTGAGCTGGACGGCCTGTCCGTGGAATTCGACGACTGGTGGTTCAATGTCCGCCCCTCCAACACCGAGCCGGTCGTGCGCCTGAATCTCGAGGCCCGGACCCGCGACATGATGGAGGAAAAACGCGACGAGGTCCTCCGCCTGATTCGAGGCTGATCCCCACCCGGGCGGCGGGCGGGTCTCACGCGGGCGTATCCACATAATAACCATTTTGTAACGAATCTTGGCTTTGACAAACGAGGCAGGACTCCCTATTCTGCGGACGCTCATCGACCTACTGTCTTCATGGGGGACATCAAGATGGCTTCAACCAGTTCAAAATCGACGCCGGGCCAGTGGCTCACGGGGTTCGTAATCATCGTTGTTTTAGGGGTTGCACTCGGGTTTGCCTTGTCCGGCCAGGCCCTGGAAACCCAGGCGACGCTCAATATCCTCCCGTTTGCCATCGGATTCGCCTGGGCGTTTCTCATCCTGCAGTGGGTGGATATCGTGGGCCAGGCCTTCGGGTTTTTCGCCGATCCGCTTCCCGACGACATCCCGCTCGACGACCGTGATGCCGTCCGCCAACACGCTGAAACCATCAAACCCTCGTCCGATTTCGCCCGCCGCGCCGCCCAGTTGCTCGACTCGTGGTGCACCGGGCATGACACCCGCGCCACGCTGGATCTCGCCGCGTTTCAGAGCAGCCGGGCCCGCCGCCCCGTGCTGGCCGGAGCCCTGTTTGTCGTCCTCCTCCTCGGCCCGGCGTATCTCATGGGCGCCACCGGGGTCTTTGTCACCGGCGGCCTGTTCGTGCTCGCTCTCACCCTGCTGGCCAAACTCAGCCTGCTGAGCCGGATCGACCTCTACCTGGAATCGCGCCTGCTGGCCCGCCTGCCCGCCTCGCTGCCCGGGACCGACGTGACCGCGGCCGAGCTCGGACAGCACATCGGAAAGGCCATCGACGGGGCCTTCAACCAGTACATCCCCAAGCCGGACGCGCTGGCCTCGGTCATCCGCGAAGCGGTCGAAGAGGGCGGCAAAAAGATTTCCGATCAGGGCGAGGCCCTGAACAAGAGCCTGGCCGGGGTCGAATCCGCCATCGGCAAGGCCGGCGCCGAGAGCGCCGAAAAGCTGGACGCCGTCCAGTCGGATATCGCCGGCAAATGGACCCAGGCCGCCTCCGAGGCCGCCGACACCTTAAAATCCGCCCAGACCGAGCTCGCCTCCACCCTCAGCGACTCTGCGAAAGAAGTCGCCGGGGAACTGAAGGAAACCCAGGGGGCTCTCGCCAACAGCTTGAGCGAAACGTCAAAGGACGTTGTGAACGAGCTGCGGGAGGTGCAGGCCTCGCTCTCCGGCAGCCTGAGCGGCGCCGGAAAGGAAGCCGCCGAGCAGCTCAACGCCACCCTGTCCGAATACGCCGACAAGCTCGAAACCACCAACAAGGCCCTGGTGGGGCAGCTGGTGAAGATCACCGAGGTCGAGCAGAGCATCGAAAAAGTGCTCCACGCCCAGCAGGCCACGGAGGGAACCCTGCGGTCCATCACGACCACAGAGGAATTCAAGGAAACCCTGCAGCAGCTTCGCCGCCACCTGGAAGAATCGGACAAGGCCCTCCAGGAATTGGCCAAGCCCCGGTCGATTACCCTCGTCGAGGAAGAGGGCGAGATCTCCCAGGGCTGATCGAGCCGACCTGTATCTGTATCCACGCCGTTGACGGCGTGCTCCCTCCGTCCCCGGCCCGCCGGAAGCGCGCGGAACTTCTTCACCGGCCGGATAAACCGGCCGGGGCCGTTTCGGGAACCCAGCCCGTCAGCTTGTGAACTTCTTCACCGGTCGGACAAGCCGACCGGGGTCGATTCTGCCCCCCCTGTCCTCCGGTTGCAGAGCCGGCTGTATGAGCCGATCCGGGCCGGTCCCCTACCGGTTTTTCCATCCGCGTCCATCCGTGTCCATCCGTGGTTCTCCCCCTGCCCGGATCAGGTCACATCGCCGCGCTCGTGGGACATGATGGCGTGGGCCACGAACCCGGCGCAGGTGGCGAAGTGAAAGCCGGTCTCCGGCTCGCCCGTGTCCACATTGACCGATTCGCACGCGATGCCGTGGTCCAGGGGCGCGTCCCGCAGAAAGCGGAGCCCCTCTTCCACCCGGCTGCCGGAGAGGATCCCGCTGCAGGCGCTGAGCACCCAGGGATGGGGATCGCCCTCCGTGTGCCGGTTGCCGAGGTCGCTGAAGCGCCCCTCTTTCCGGTAGGGGTAGGCATCGGAGTAGAGGCGATCCAGGGTGGCCTTGTACACCGGATCGTCCCGGTCGCAGAACCCGAGGTAGGGGAGCAGCACCAGGCTGCCCGCGGCCTCGTCGTAGAACTCGTTCGAGCCGGCCCCGTCCCCGGCCCACATAAAGACCCCGTCGCGGACCAGGTGTTCGCGCACGGCTCCGCGGATGCCGTCGACTTCCTCCAGCGCGGGCGCCACCCGCTCGGGGGCGATGTCGTCCAGCACCGGCACCAGGCCCGCCAGCGTGTGCGCCGTCAGCGCATTATCGTACGTCAGCAGGTCCCGGCCCTCGATCACCTCATCATCGGTAGGCATCAACTCCGTGCGGTAGAGGGGCAGGTCGGGATGCCGCCACCGGCGGAGGCGGTCCAGCAGTTCCATGACGCCGTGCTCAATGCCGGGATCGTCCCACAGCGGAATGTCCGGGTGCACCCGGGCCCACAGCCCGAGGGCGGTCAGCGGGGCGAGAAGCTCGTCCAGCTCAAACCCGTACTCCAGAATCCGGCCGGAGATGTAGCGACTGTGGATTCCGGTGTTGTCGAGCTGGCGCCCGAAGGCAAACCCGAGCAGGTCCGCGGCGAGTTGCCGGTCGTTGCGGACCAGGAACGGAAACAGCCAGAGCAGAGAGTCCCGGTCCCAGTAGGCCGACGAGACGTAGTAGCGGTAGCTGCGCGACGTCATGGAGACGGGCTCATCCGTATCCAGGGTCCGCCCCATGGCGTAGTACCGGGCAAAGTGCCCGTTCCGGTTGGCTTTGACGGCCAGGGCCGGGTCGGCCGGCACCTCGGCCCGCTTTTCGGCCAGGGCCGCCTCCGCCCGCTGCAGCCAGGTGTCCGCAGACAGGCGGCCGACTTCCTCATTCGCCGAAATCGTGCCGACATTGGAAAAGCCGGCGCTGACCACAAAGGTCGGGTCCCCCTCGGACACCACCTCCAGGTCCACCGGCAGGCTCACGGAGACCGGCTCCCGGTCCGCCCGCAGTTCGTGGCGTTTGCCGTCCCGGACGAGGAAGTAGCGCCCGGCATTCGGCACCCGGAACATGACCGTGGCGGTCAGCGATCCGAGGTAGACATTGACGGCCAGGGCCTGATCATCCGCCCAGTGGAAGGCCCCGACGGTGAGATCCGGATGGGGCAGGCGATGCCGGGTGTTCGCGGTCTGGTAGAGCGCCCCGAGGTGGATCCGGGCCAGGGCGCCCTCCCCCCGCTCGGGGAGCTGGTAGAAAAAGAACCGCTGCCCGGGAGGCGCGACCACGCGCCCGCAACGGTCCTCCTCCTCGTCGTGCCGGAATTCCGGAATCCAGTCCTCGCGGAAGGACCAGGTCCACGCCCCGCTTCTTTGCTCGAGGCCCGGGAAACGCAAAAGGGGCGTGTCCTCGCTGCCGGCGAATTCCAGAAGCCCGTCGAGCCCCATGAGGATGATGTTGAATGACTCGAGCGCCCCGTCCGCTTCGCGCAGGGTGGGAAGGCAGAGATACTCATTTCCGGTGGGCAGCAGCCCGTTCTTGTCCTGGGCCATACGGGCCTCCTTTATCGTTGTGGGAGAGGAATCAGTTGCCGTCGATCAACCGGCCGAGTCCGCCCAGGACCGAACCTTCGCCCTGTTGTTTTCCGCCGCTGGAGGGCGCATTCTGCAGGATGCGGTCGGCCATGCGCGAGAACGGCAGGCTCTGCAGATAGACTTTGCCGGTCCCTTGCAGCGTGGCCAGGAACAGCCCCTCCCCGCCAAAGAACATGGACTTCAGATTGCCCGCGCGCTGGATGTCGTAATCGATCCCGGTTTCAAAGGCCACGAGGCAGCCGGTGTCGACCATCAGTTTTTCATTGCTCAGGGTCTTCTGGATCACCGTGCCCCCGGCCTGCACAAAGGCCAGACCGTCGCCCCGAAGACGCTGGAGGATAAACCCCTCGCCGCCGAAGAACCCGGCGCCGATCCGGCGGTTGAAGGTGATGCTGACTTCGGTCCCCAGGGCGGCACACAGGAAGGCATCCTTCTGGCAAATCAGCTCTTCGCCGTGTTCGGCCAGGTCGATGGCCATGATTTTGCCGGGATAGGGCGCGGCAAAGGAGACCCGCTTTTTTCCGTCCCCGGCATTGGTGAAGTGCGTCATGAAGAGCGATTCCCCGCTGATCATCCGCTTCCCGGCATCAAACAACTTGCCGATGAAGCCGCTGTCGGCCTTCGAGCCGTCGCCCATGCGGGCCTCGTAGGTGATGCCGTCCTCCATGTAGCTCATGGCGCCGGCTTCTGCGATCACGGTTTCATTGGGATCCAGCTCCACCTCTACGAGCTGCATGTCATCCCCGATCAGTTCATAATCCACTTCGTGACAACGCATGAAAAGACTCCTTGGGTCCGGTGTTGATGTGATGGACGTATCCGCCGCTCCTCCAAACTGCGCGCGTTTTACACTTTTCATGCCCTCGGTTCAATAACATGGTCAGGTTTCGGCCGGGTATTCGACCCATGGGGAAAGGAAAAGACGCACGAGGAGTTTCCATGTTTCGCTGGATCACAAACTACACCCGATGGCTTCACACCCGCTGGCCCGCCGGCACGGTCGAAAACCTGCCCGAGGTCCGGGACGACCATTCCACGGCCATTCCCGGCCTCTACATCGTGGGGGACCTCACCGGCATCCCCCTCCTGAAATTCTCCTCCGACAGCGGCGCCCGGGTCGTCCGGCAGATCCTGAACGATTCGGGCTTCCGCAGGGACCGCGGCGCGGCGGACGAGGAGACGCTCGACCTGGTCATCGTGGGCGCCGGGGTCTCCGGGATGGCGGCCGCGATCGAGGCCTCCAAGGCCGGGCTGCGATACGAGATCCTCGAGGCCACCGAGCCCTTCTCCACCATCGTCAACTTCCCCAAGGGCAAACCCATCTACACCTATCCCACCGATATGACCCCGGAGGGGGATTTGCAGTTCGGGGAGGGCACGGAGGTCAAAGAGGGCCTGGTCGACGAACTCAAGCGCATCCAGCGCGAATACGGGATCGACCCCCGGCAGGCCGGGGCCGAGGAGGTGCGCCGGACCGGGGGCGGCTTCGAGGTGCAACTCCGCGGCGGGGAGACGCTCAAGGCCCGGCGCGTGATCGTGGGCATCGGCCGGAGCGGGAATTTCCGGAAGCTGAACGTCCCCGGGGAAGATCGGGACAAGGTCTTCAACCGCCTGCACGACCCCAAGGAGTACTGCGACAAGCGCGTGCTCGTGGTCGGCGGCGGGGACAGCGCCCTGGAGACGGCCATCGCCCTCACCGAGTGCGGGGCCGATGTCGCACTCAGCTACCGCAAACCCGAATTCAGCCGCCCCAAGCCCGAGAACGTGGAAAAGATCCACTCCCTGGCCGAGGACCCCCGGACGCCGGTCGGCGTGGAGGAGCCCAGCTCGGAGCGCGAAACAACCTCCGTCGGCCCCTACATCGAAGGCGGCGCGCCCGGCCGCCTCACCCTCCTCATGGAAACAGAGGTCCGGGACATCCGGGACCACGAGGTCGAGATCGTCGACAAACACGGCGAGGCCCGGACGCTGGAGAATGATGTCGTCTTCCGCATGATCGGGCGCGAACCGCCGCTGGACTTTTTCCGGCGATCGGGCGTGCCCATTCGCGGGGAGTGGCGGGCCCGATCCTACATCAGCCTGGCGGCCGTCCTGCTGTTCTTCCTCTGGATGTACCACTGGAAAAACTACTCCTGGACGGCGGATATCATCGACCCCGGCAACCTGATGGACTGGGTCACGGGCCTCGGCGCCACCCTCCAGAGCTGGGCCCGGGCGCCCGGCCACCTGTTTTATACACTCAAGACGTCCATGTCGGGGCCGTCCTTCTACTACACCCTGGCCTACTCCACCGCCGTCGTCGTCTTCGGGGTCCGGCGCATTCAGCGGCGCAAAACCCCCTACATCAAGGTGCAGACCCTGACGCTCATGGCGATTCAGGTGATTCCCCTGTTTATCCTGCCGGAAATCCTGCTTCCCTGGGCGGGGCGCAACGGCCTCTTCGAAACGGGCACCATGGGCGGGCGCATCGCCGACTGGTTCTTCGAGTCGTACGACTCCGCCGGTCACGAGCGGGCCTACTGGCGGGCGTACGGCTTCGTCCTCGCCTGGCCGCTGTTTGTCTACAACTGGTTCACCCAGTCTCCCCTGATGGGCTGGCTGGTGGTCGGCGTGCTGCAGACCTTCGTGATCATCCCGGCCATCATCTACAAATGGGGCAAGGGCGCCTACTGCGGATGGATCTGCAGTTGCGGGGCCCTGGCCGAAACCCTGGGCGATGCGCACCGGCACAAAATGCCCCACGGCCCGGGCTGGAACCGCTTGAACATGCTCGGCCAGGTCATCCTGCTGGTGGCGCTGGTGATGCTCGGGGTGCGGATTGTCGGCTGGGTCGCACCGGCCGGCTCCGGGCTGGACCGGACCGTGGAAAATGTCTTCAGCCACATGCTCACCGGCAAGTCCGTCACCTGGAATGCGGAGGCCGGGCGGTACATGGAGCAGTCGGCCTCCGGGGCCTTCCGGGCCATCAACTACCGGTGGATGGTGGACCTCGTGCTGGCCGGGGTCCTGGGCATCGGCCTCTACTTCCATTTTTCGGGGCGGATGTGGTGCCGCTTTGCCTGTCCCCTCGCGGCGCTCATGCACATCTACGCGCGCTTCTCCCGCTTCCGCATCCTGGCCGATAAGAAGAAGTGCATCTCCTGCAATGTGTGCACCAGCGTCTGCCACCAGGGCATCGACATCATGAACTTCGCCAACAAGGGCATCCCGATGTCCGACCCCGAGTGCGTGCGGTGCAGCGCCTGTGTCCACGCCTGCCCCACCGGGGTGTTGAGCTTCGGGGAGGTCGACCCCAAGACCGGCGAGGTGCTCCGGGAAGACAAGCTCAGCGCCTCCCCCGTCCGGGCGGCGGAGAAGGCCCGGCCATCGTGACGTGACCCGGTCGGGAGCCGAAGTTCATCCGCTACCTGGGCCCCGGCCCCGACTCCACAAAACAAGCAAGACGGCGGGTTGGGGGCTGCGCCCTACCCGGATGTCGGCTCACCCTGATAGGAGGGT
>CAZCOO010000092.1:2350-11071 GCA_964500395.1 uncultured Verrucomicrobiota bacterium | reverse complement strand
ATCCCCGGCGCGAGGCCGGGGCATTGCGCAGAAGATCCCCCGGGCTTGTCCCGGGGTGAATTGGATTGGCGCCTGCCCGGGAAGCGAACGCCCGCCTCCCCCCCCCCGCGGATGCGGGGCTAATCTTCCTTCTGCTTCAGGATTTCCTGGGCTTCTTCATACAGCGCCGCGTATTTCTGGATATCCCCATTGCGCTGGGCCTCCATGGCCTCTTTCATCTTGGCCTGGTACTGCTTTTGCAATTTGGCGTCTTTGCTTTTCCTGCCGAATAGACCCATGGGGGACTCCTCTGAATTGTGCGGTGTGTACCGGCGGGGTTATTCCGAGATGGGGAGGGCGTGGGCTTTGAGATCCTGAAAGGAAACGTATTCCAGGGCGGAAATGTGGGTGGCTTCGAGCACCACGGGCGGAGCGACCCCCGCCTCGAGCGCTTCCTGCCAGCGCAGGGCGCAGAGGCACCACTGGTTGCCGGCCTGGAGACCGGGAAAGTGAAACTCGGGCCGGGGGGTGGAGAGGTCATTGCCGCGCGACTTGGAGAAAGTTAGAAATTCATCGGTCATCACCGCGCACACGACATGGGCGCCGCGATCGTCGGCGCCGGTATTGCAGCAGCCGTCCCGATAGTAACCGGTCAGGGGGTCATCGCTGCACGGCGCCAGGGGGCCGTTGAGTACATTCCGGGCATTTGGGGACATTGGGTGCGCTCTCCTCGTTGTTTGCGTGGTAGTCACCATACGACCGCAACGGCGGATTGTCGAACGGGGGGGATTCCGATTCTCGGCATTCAGCGCGTTTCCCCGGTCCCCCTGAGCATGACGGAGGAAGGCTGTTTATGCGGGTACGGGCCCGGCCCCCTTCGGACCGCGATGGTTTATCGCCTCGCCCCCTTTTCTTAGGTGGACACAATGCAATCGGTTTGGTAATTCACGAGCGAGGGAATCGCCTGGGACAACGCATCGCCAACACGTGGGAGGTAAACATGCAACGTTGTCGTTTGCTTGGGGTCTTTTTGCTCAGTGTCGTTTTGATGACCACGGGGTGTTTACAACAGCGGATTCTGGTGCTGGTGGAGCCCGACGGCAGCGGGCGGATCGTTCTCTCGCGTTACTACACCCCGGAAGGGGTCCGTCTCGTCGAGGCCTCGATACAGCAGATGGAAGCCGCCATGGAGTCCGGGCAGATGCCCATGAGCATGAACATGTCCACCAATATCTTTTTCAATCAGGCGGGCATCGAACGACAAAGCGCCCTGTTCGGCCCCGGCGCGACCTTTGTGAAAGCCAGGCCGATTGACAAGGGGGGGAACAAAGGCTTTGCGGCGGTGTATGCCTTTGATCGCGTGGAGGACCTTCGCATCCCCTATGACCTTCAATCCTCTATCATGGCGATTTCCACGGCGATGATTTCGGCGCCGGGCATGGACGGCCTGCCGGTGGAGCCGGCGGATACAGTGGATTTTCTGATGGATCGGGAGGCGGGGACGCTGACCCTCGACCTGCCCGGGTTTGTGGAAGAGGCTCCCACCCCGCCCTCGACGAATGCGATGTCCGAGGCCGAGATCGAGCAGATGCGGCAAGGCCTGACCATGATGGGGCCGACGATGGGAGGAGAAAATCCCCTCGGCCTGACCGGCGAGGAAAGCCCGGAGGAGATCTTCGGGATGATGTACGGCAACAGCGCCTTCCGGCTGGAGGTTCAGCTCGCAGGAGAGGTTGAGGATGTGCCCGCATCCCTCCCGAGCGAGAAACGGCCGAATCGCTTTACTCTGTATTCGTTGACCTTTGAGGAAATGGACCAGCATCTCGGCGCGCTTTCCGGTCTGGAGGATTCGCCGATGGTTCCGGGCAGCCAAAATATGCTCCACAAGCTGCACGGGTTCCCGGGGGTTCAACTGGAGACCAACCGGACCATCGTGATCCGATACGCGAAATAAGGGGAGGAAGCCCGTGAGACAAATCTATCGAAGAGCACAGATCGGTCTGCTGGGCGCGGCCCTGGTCGTCGCCGCGGAGGCAAAAGATTACGGCGAGGGGTTCTCCCGGTTTTACAAGCTGGGGCTGCCGGATGTCCGGGACGCGGAATATGTGGAGCTGACCCTGTGGGGCTCCCATTTTTCCGGCCTGCACGGGCTGCGGCAGAAGTTGACGGGGAATGCGTGGCTGGTGGAGGAAGTGAAGGACGGGGCCTCGACCTTTGTCATGAATCCCGCGGAACGCAAGACCGTGTGGGACCGGGACACGCTCATGGAGATCCGCAGGGAAGAGCGGGAAAAAACCGGCGAAACGACATCCGTGCATGTCCAGCTTCACTCCTACAAGACGGATGCCCGGGGGCGAATGCCCGGCACCTGGAAGGAGGCCGATTACGAGGCGGACCTGGAAACGCTCGTCGAGTACCTCGAGGAGGTCATCGAAGACGAGGAGGAATACCGGGTCCGGAGTTCCGCGGGCACCTGCTTTCTGATGGCGGCGCAGGCCTATCGGCTCGGGTACACCAATCGGGCGAATGCGATCGTGGAGAGCCTCTTTGAGATCGTCGGCGACCCCCGCACGGTTGTGGTCGCCGGGCTCGGTTCGCTGGCTGACGCCAAGTACGCGGAAGCCTATCAGTCCTTTTTAGGCGACCGGGACTGGCAGGCCTTTGCCGGGCGTCTGGGGTCCATTCGGGGAACGTTCCGCGTGGGGTGGCGAAAGGGGGAATCGATCGACCTGTTGCTGGAACGGGTGAAGGCCCGGCTGGAGGACCCGGATCCGCCGCTGCCCGAAAACGACGCCCTGGCCGAAACGGACCGCTCGCAGGCGGCCGCCCTGCTCACATTGCGTGATCCGGATGGCTTTGACCAGCGGTTGCGCCAGGGGGTCTGGTTGTTGCCGGGGTCGGAAGAACGTTCGGCCTATATGCCCTCGGCCGCGGCCTCCGGCACGAATGTCCTCTACCAGATCGCCGAACGGGGCGTGGATGCGGTGCCGCTGTTGATGGCCCTGCTCGAGGACCGCACCCTCACGGCCCTGCCGCTCGAATCGCTCAGCGGAACCCGCCATGTCTCGTTCGGCGGGCACCGCTCCCTGAATGAAGAACAGATCCGCCGCCAGTACCGCGCCATGCCGAGGCCGGCGGAGCGCGCGGATGTAGCGCGGCTCTACCTCCAGCCGATCTTGCTCATGGAGGATGATGAACGGCGGGAAATGAGGTCCTGGCCGGCGGCGGATCTGCTGGCGGAAGTCGAGCGCTGGTATGAACGGTTCGAGGGGATGTCGCGCCTGGAACTCGCCCAGATCTACATGCGGGAAGGGGACAGCGACCTGCGGGCGTCGGCCATCCGCTACCTCGTGGCCCGGCAGGACCCGGCGGTGCTGGAAGAGGTCGAGGACGTCCTGTTGACCGCGACCCCCGCCGAGGATCTTATCGAGGCGGCGCAGGCCTACGTCCGGCAGCGCCAGGGCGAAGCCCGTGCATTCGCGGACGACTTCATTGCCCGGTTCGAGGATGTGTACGATCTGGATCAGTCGGCTGAACCCCGCATGCCGCAAGAGGGGGGCAGCTTTGATTACAACGACTGGCGGAGCCGGCAGAATATCAAGATGCTTCAGCAGATTCGCAAGATGTCCCGCGCCAAGCCCCTCTCGGACATCCTGGCGGCCATTGCCGCCGGGGAAACCGACCTGAGCCGTGAGCGGGCCGTTCTCATGATGCGGTTTCAGGACATCAGCCCGAGTGAATCGGTCGAAATGCTCCTGGAGGCGGCCCTGACAACCACGAATGCAGTGCGCCGCAGCGAGCTGGTGAAGATGGTCAACGCCTATGGCGCCTTCCGGTGGCGCCCGGCGGAGGAGGACACCTCTCCGCCGGCCCTCGAAGAGCACGCGGACCTGTGGACCCAGCTCCTGGACGATGACGTGGCGGAGGAATCCCCCTGGCCGGGTCGCTCAAGCGTAACGCTTCGCGATTTTGTGTCCCAGCGCATGGTCTACCTCTACGGACCGGACGACCGGAGCGACTACCATGCCGTGCATCGCCTGGGGGAAGCCGGGCGGTCCTGGTTTACGGAGTGGGCCCGGGCGCGCCTGGAGAGCGATGATCCGGGTGACTGGCCGGCCGTGCCGGACCCCGATGCGGTGGCGGCGGAGGACCTGGACAAGCTTGTGGCCTCTCTGACGGAGGCGGCCCCCGAGGAATGCCGGGCCCTCCTGCGGGACGCGGACATGTCCATGTGCCTCGCTGTTACAGAAGCTGCGGCCGACGATGAGTCCCTGCGGGCGGTCCTGGCGGAGAAGCTGGGTCCGATTACGGAGGTCGTGGTCCGCGGCGAAGGTCTGGATGAGGAGGCGCTGCGGGAGGTGTTTCTCGATCGCCGCGTGGACGAAGACACCCTGAAAGAGGGGGTGCAGATCTTGAAGGAGCACCTGAATGACGGCCGGGCCGCGGGGTTGAACATCGAGCGGTTGCCCCTTCTGCGCGGCATACGGGTATCCGTATGGGGCCTGGATGCGGGGGAGATTCGACAGAACCGGGAGGGCTGGTTGCGTCCCTCTACGGAGAAGGCGCTGGTCTCCGGCTATACCCGGATCCCCTCCGCGGGTCTTCACCGGGCGGAATGGCTTGCGGAGACACCCGGGGACGAGGCCTCCGAGGACGAGGCCGGCGGCATGGATGACCTGCTCGGCGATGCCCTGGCCGAGGTGGACGATGTCCTGGAGGAGGAAGCATCGGAGACAAAGCAGGAATTCTGGGAAGCCGTCCGGGTTCTGTACCAGCCGGACAGTTTTCCGTTGCAGTACGCCTCCGTCACCTTCCTGGGGCTCCCGGCCGCCCCGCAACCGGAGTAAGAGCAAGGAGATGGATATGGAAACGGGAAATGCCGCGTGGACGTGGGCGCAGGAACGGGTTGCCGACCTGAAACGCGAGATCGGCGGGGTGATCATCGGCCAGGAGCAGGTTGTCGAAGAGATGCTCATCGCCTTGCTCTGCCGGGGACACTGCCTCCTCGTCGGCGTGCCGGGCCTGGCCAAGACCCTCCTGGTCAGCACATTGGGAAAAGTCCTCGGCCTCAGCTTCCACCGGATTCAGTTCACGCCGGATCTCATGCCGACGGATATCCTGGGAACCGAAATCCTGCAGGAGGACCCGCGGACGGGCCGGCGGACCTTCGAATTTGCGCCGGGTCCGGTCTTTGCCCACCTGCTGCTGGCGGACGAGATCAACCGAACCCCGCCCAAGACACAGGCCGCCCTGTTGGAGGCCATGCAGGAGCGGCAGGTCACGGTGGCGGGGCAGGTGATGACGCTGGAGGAGCCGTTTATCGTCTTTGCCACCCAGAATCCCATCGAGCAGGAAGGGACCTACCCGCTGCCGGAGGCCCAGCTCGACCGGTTTTTCTTCAACCTGCGCATCGAGTACCCCTCCCGGGACGAAGAGCGAGCCATCGTGCAATCCACCACTCGCCACGAGCGGCCCACCGCCACCCGGAAACTCAGCCGGGAGGACCTGATCAAGCTGCAGGACGCGACGATCGATGTCCCGGTGCCCGACCCGGTCCTCGATCGAATCCTCTCCCTGGTGCACGCCACCCGCCCCGGGGAACCCGAGGCGGACGAGTACGTGAACAAATACGTCGCCTGGGGGGCGGGTCCGCGCGCCTCGCAGACCTTTGTCCGCGCCGCCCGGGCCCTGGCCATGCTGCGGGGCAACCCGGCCGCCTCGCTGGAGGAGGTGCGGGATGTGGCCCTGCCGGTGCTTCGCCACCGCATCATCCCCAGCTACAATGCCACCGGCGAGAATGTCTCCGTTGAGGATATCGTGCAGCATCTGATCGCGTCGCTGTAAGGGGCCGTCCATGGACGATCGTGAACGGAGACCGGAGAGGGGAGGAGGCCCGGGGCGATGAGCGCCTATCTCCGCCCCGAAGACATCCGTGCGCTCGACAGCTTCGAGTTTGCGCCCAAACACGTCGTCGAAGGCTACCTGGCGGGCCGGCACCGTTCGGCTTCGCCCGGCCTGTCCACGGAATTTCGCGATTACCGCCCCTACGTGCCGGGCGACGATCCCCGCCTCATCGACTGGCAGGTCTACGCGCGCACCGATCGCTACTACCTCCGCACCCACAACCTGGAAACCGATACGGTGTGCCACCTGTTCCTCGACAGCAGCCATTCCATGGGCTTCGGCGACCGGGTGACCAAGCTGGAGTACGGCTCCTTTTTTGCCGCCGCCATCGCCTACCTGATCACCCGCAACCGCGACCAGGTCTCCCTGCAGCTCTTCGACCGCGACATCCGCGCCTTTCACCCGCCGGGGAGCAGCGGCCGCCACTTGAATGCCCTCCTTCACGCCCTCGAGCAGAATGCCCCCGGCGAGCGCACCTCCCTGGCCACGGCCCTCCACCGGTCCTTCCCCCTGCTTCGCCGCCGCGGCACGCTGATCGTGATCTCGGACTTCTTCGATGACCCCGCCGCCATCTTCTCCGCCCTGAATCCCTACCTGCACCAGGGCTTCGCCATCTACCTTTTCCACGTGCTCGACCCGGCCGAGCTGGAGATGGCGGATGCCGGGCTGGTCGCGTTTGAGGATATGGAAACCGGCGAGCGGCTGGTGACCCACACCGATGCGCTGGTCACCCCATACCGCGAAGCCATGGGCCGCCATATCGACGCGCTGCGCGAATTGTCCATCCGCCGCCGCATTCACTACACGCTGGCCCGTACGGACCGCTCGTTCTATGAACTGTTCGATCCCCTCGTAAAATGAACCTCTTCTTTCAACAGAGCCGGCTCTGGCTGTTCGCCCTCCTGGTGGCCGGCCCGCTGCTTGTCCACCTGCTGGCGCGGGCGCGCCCGTCGGTTGTCCGCTTCCCCTCCCTGGCCTTTCTCCGTCCGCTGGTCCGTCACAGCCGGCGAATCAAGCGCCCGCAGGACTGGCTGCTCTTCCTGCTGCGCACCCTGTTCGTGGCTGCCGTCGTTCTGCTGTTCCTCCGCCCGGTGCTCTTTCGCGATGCGGACTGGGCGGGCGGGGGCGGCCGGCGCGCGGCCGTACTGGTGGTCGATGCCTCCGCCTCCATGGGCTATACCGAAGGGGCGCAGTCCCGCTTCAGCGCCGCCACGGCCGCCGCCGCGGATATCCTCGCGGGGTTTGGGCCGAATGACCGCGTGAACCTCATCTGGGTGCGCAACCCGCCCCGGGCCGTGTTCCCGGCCCCGGACGTCAACCACCGGGCCTTGCGCGCGGCCCTTCGGCGCGCCGCCCCCACGCTCGAACCCGGCGATGTGCCCGCCGCGCTCCGCCTCGCCGACGGCATGCTGCAGGATGTCGAGGGGCGCCGCGAACTCTACCTGGTGTCGGACTTCCAGGGGACCCAGTGGCAGGGTGTGCAGGCGGCGATCTCCGAGGGGGTGCGGGTGGTGGCGGTCCCGGCCGCCCCCTCGGAGGGGCGCAACCTCGCCGTATCCCGCGTCCGGTTCGATCCGCCCGCCCCGCTGACCGGAGAGGAGGTCAGGCTCTACGCCGGGGTGCACAACTACAGCCCTGCCCCGCGCCGGTTCAACGTCTTCCTGCAAGCCGGCGAGAAACGGGAGCGGCGCGATGTGAGGATCGGCGCATGGGGGGAGGCAACCGTCGTATTGCCCTTTCGCACGCACCGGGCCGGCCCCGTCCGGGCGAGCGTGGAGATCGAGGAAGACGCCTTCCCCGGGGACAATCGCCGGGACACCGTGGTGGACGTCCGGCCCTTCCTGCGGGTCGGGCTGGTCGAGCACGATGCCGACCGCGCATACGCCTGGCGGCGCGTATTCGAATCGCTCGCCTGGGCCCGCCATGAACCGGTCCGGCCCGCCGCGCCGCCGGGCGGCGCCCGGCCCGATGTCCTGGTTCTGGCGGGGTGGACGGGCGACCCGGTCCCCCGGGCGCACACGTACGGGGAGGGCGGGGGCGCGATCATCTGGCATCCCGGCGCCCCCATGCGCTCCGAAGCCCTGGCGGCCCTGGAGGATGCGGCTCCGGCACGAGCCGGCCCCGGCCCGTGGCCCTGGGAAACGACCCGCGAGTCCTTTCCCATGGACCTGGTCGCCCCGTCCGAATCCATCTTCCGCGTCTTCGAAGAGGGGACCTTTGGCGATCCGTCGGCCGCCCGCGCCTTTGGCCGCATCCGCATCCCTCCCGACGCCGTGGCGGCGGACCGTGTTCTCATCCGGTATCGCGACGGGGTGCCCGCCCTCGCCCGCCTGGGGCCGGCCCGGCAGGGGTTTCTGTGGAACATCCCCCTGCATCGGAACGCCGGCACCATGCAGTCGCACCCGGAATGGGTGGCCCTGGTCGGCGAGATGCTCCTGCAGGCCCGCGGCGGCGATGCCGATCCCGCCCCGGCCCTGGTGCCGGGCGATCGTCCGCGGTGGCAGGCCGACCGGGAAGTCCTCCTTTCGGAGATTGCTCTGCATTCGCCCGAGGCGGGCGGTGTATCCCTCGAGCGGCGCGATGAGCCCGGGGGCACCGCGTACCTCGGCGAACCCGCCGCCGTGCCGGGAGTGTACGAGTGGCGGCTCCATGGTGCGCCCGCCGCCCATACGGTCGTCCGGTTCCCGGAGCGCGAGTCCGATCTGCGGAGTGTGCCCGATCCGGACATCCTGAACGAAGAGTGGATTACGGCGGCCGGGGGGCGCGAAGCGCGGTCGGTCAGCGAGGGCCGGCCGCTCTGGCCCTTGTGGGACTGTCTCTGCCAGCCGTCGAATTCGA
>CAZCOO010000092.1:0-2340 GCA_964500395.1 uncultured Verrucomicrobiota bacterium | reverse complement strand
CTGCTTGTCTGTGCCGTGGGATTGGCTCTCATCGAAAGCTCTGTCGCCTGGTGGTCGAGGACGTCATGAATCCGCTCCTTCCATTGGAATACCTGCTGCCGCTGGCGGCGGTGTTGATCGGCGGCGGGCTCGCGCTGTCCTGGGCCTCCACCCGGTCCTGTGCCCGCCGGTTGCGGCTGGGCCTCCTCACCCTGCGCGGCGCGGTGGCCGCTCTGCTGCTGCTCCTCGCGCTGAACCCGGGGCACTGGCAAAAGGACCGGCTCGACGCAGATTCCGACTGGATCGTGCTCCTGGACCGCAGCCGGAGCATGGCCGTGGAAGATGCGGGCGGACGGGCGCGCATCCAGGCGGCGGTGGAGGCCGCGCGCCGGGCCGTGGAAGGGGAGGCGGATCCCGCGCGCGTGCAGGTGCGGACGTTTGCCGGAAAGCTGGATCCGGACCCCGCCACGGTCGAATCGCTCACGACCATCGCCCCGGACGGACCCGCCACCGATGCCCCGCGGGCCGGGAACGACCTCCTGGATCTTTACGACGGGCGAGACCGAACGTTGGCCGGGATCCTGTTGATATCGGACGGACGCAGAAGCCGGGCCGGCGGGGACGAGGACTTCGCCCGCCGCGCGCTGGCCCGTGGACTGCCGGTACACGTGCTGCCGCTGGGGGGCGCGGTGGAGCAGCCGGATCTCTCTCTTTCCATCGAACGTCGCCAATGGGTGCAGTTTCCCGGACAAGAGGTGACTCTCCGGGTGAGTGTTCAGAACAAGGGGCTCGGTCCCGTGCGTGCCCGCCTGCGCCTCCTGACGCCCGGTGGAGAGGTCCTGGATACGCGGGAAACGGACCTTGCCGACGGCGCCCGGCGGCGGGTCGCCTTTACCCTGCCGGACGGAGAAACGGCGTTGCGGGACTTTCGGATCGAGGCGGCGGAACAGCCGGGGGAGAAAACCGCAAAGAACAACCACCTCAAGATCGAGGTGCTGCGGATGGACGAGCCGATCCGGGTTCTCCTGGTGGAGGGGACGCCGCACTGGGACAACAAATTTCTCATCCAACTCCTCCGCCGCCAACCCCACCTCGCCCTGACCACCGTGCACCGGGTCACGAACAAACGGTTTTTCCGCGTGCTCAGCGGAGAGGACCAGGCCCAGGCGGTGCGCACCGTATTTCCCGGCACGCTCGACGCGCTCTCCGAATTCGATGTCGTGATTATGGGGCGGGGGGCGGATTACTTCCTCACCGACCGGCACGCGAACTTGCTGGAACAGTACGTGCGGGAGATCGGCGGGGCGGTTCTCTTCTCGCGGGGTAAATCCTACCACGGGGACTTCCCCGCCCTCGCCCGGCTGGAGCCCGTGGAGTGGGGACCGGGGACGCTGGGGCCGCGCCGGTGGCGGCCCGTTCCTTCCGGCGGCCGGCAATTCTTCGGCGACATCCTGCCCGGTTCAGAGGCGGCGATCTGGGACCACCTTTCCCCCGTCACCGGGGTGCAGGAGTGCCGCCGGGTCAAGGCGTTCAGCGACGTGCTGGCCGAGGGGCGCCCCGCGGGGGGCGACGGAGAGCGCGCCGTGCCCCTTTTCATCACCCGGCGGGTGGGCACCGGCATGGTTGCCCTCATGAATGGCGAAGGGCTCTGGCAATGGGACTTCTTTCCGCAAAACGAGCAGTCCGGCGACCTCTACAAACGCTTCTGGGTCGAGCTGCTGCAGTGGATGACGACCCGCACCGGCTTTCTGCCCGGCCGCGGTCTGTCCATCCGCCTCAGCCACCACCAGGCCCGGGCCGGCGAACCGGTCAAGGCCGTCGTCCGCATGCGGAGAGCGGGGGATGCAGAGGCCCCGCCCACGGTTGTCATCACCCGCAACGGGGACCCCGTGCAGGAACTCTACCCGCAGCTTGACCTCGATGCCGGCCCCACCCGGCGAGCGGAAACCGTCTTCACGCCCGACGCCGAAGGCCGGTACCGCATCGCGGCCTCGTGGGGAGACGAAACCGCGACCGCCCTCCTCCGCGTGCCGCCCCCGCCCGGGGAAGCAGACCGGTTGAGCGCTGACCCCGAGGCATTGCGGCGTCTCGCCGACTTCACCGGCGGCACCGTCCTCGCGCCGGAGGCCGCCGCCGGCGCCGCCGGGTTGTTTGCCCCCCGAGAGCGCGAACGGGAAGCGGGATCCGTAGAATGGGTGCCGTGGTGGGATCACCCCGCCCTGCTCCTTCTCCTCGGAGCCCTCGCCCTGACGGAATGGACCCTGCGCCGCCGGAACGGCTTACTCTGATCGCCGCTCCCCGGGGAACGGGGGCAAAGAGAGTGCGATTCGGATTCTCCGGGAGCGCCAGGCCGAACGGGCC
>CAZCOO010000091.1:0-11153 GCA_964500395.1 uncultured Verrucomicrobiota bacterium | reverse complement strand
GTCATAGGCGAGAAGGTCTTTGTAAAGGACGCGCCGATGGGTTCCGACATAGTGATACGGGATTTCCCCCTCTTTCAGTACATTGACGAGAAACTGTCGCGACACCCCCAGGTAGTCAGCTGCAGCCTGGGTCGTGAAGGCTTCATCCTCGGGGACAAGGACAATGCGGTGCCCCTCCCGCATAAGCTGTACAGTTTTCAGGAGGGTTTCGAACACCGGTTGTGGGATCTCAGTTCGCAATCCTTGTTCGCTAACGAGCGCAGGGTGATGAGGTTCTTGGAGGACTTTCAGTAATCCATCCAATTTTTCAGGATCGATTGCTGAGGGGTCTACGAGAATCTTTGTGTTCCGGTTCATGGGATCAATATCGGCGGACCCCATGAACAAGTCAAGCAATAATCGCTATATCCACTACATCCAACATAGCCGAAAACCGGCTCCATTTCATGAACCTTCATCGCTGCGGAAGGGGAGGAGGGCGTCGAGGTCGGGGAGGTCTGCGAGCAGGAGGGCGAGGCGGTCAACGCCGAGGGCGATGCCGCCGGTTTCGGGCATGCCGGATTCGAGACCGTTAAGGAAGGCATGGTCCACGGGATAGGAGTCCCGTCCCAGCGCCCGCCGCTGGGCGGCGCATTCGTCGAATCGCCGCCTCTGCTCCTCGGCGTCGGTCAGCTCGCTGTACGCGTTCGCCAGTTCGATCCCGTGCAGATAGAGTTCCCACCGCTCCGCGATCTGTGGGCACCCGGCCTTATGCCGGGCCAGTGCGGCCAGGGGGGCGGGGTAGTCGATCAGTACGGCGGCCCGGTCCGGCGGGAGCTGTGGCTCCACCTTGTCCACCAGGTCGGTGTCGAAGCGGTCGGCGTCGAACGCATCGACGGGATCCCACCCGGCCCGGCTGGAGAAAGCGTCCCGCACGGGGATCACAGCCCAGGGGGCGGCGAGGTCGAGGGGGGGGCGACCGGAACGGGGCAGGCGTGTTGTGCCGAGAACATCATGCGCGACATGGGAGAGAAGAGCGCGGGTTTCGCCGAGAATCCCGAGATAATCGGCACCGGCCCGGTACCACTCCAGCATGGTGTATTCCGGGTGGTGCAGCGGCCCCCGTTCCCCCCGGCGGAAACAGGGCCCGATCTGAAAGATGCGGGTGTAGCCGGCGGCGAGGAGCCGCTTCATGTGGAGTTCCGGCGATGTGCGCAGCCAGGCCTCTCCGGCGGGTTCGGCCTGGATGTGGAGTTCGAGGGCGGGGGCTTCGATTCGAACCGGGGTTTCGACCTCGAGGTAGCCGCGCCCGATAAAAAAGGTGCGGATACTCTGCAGGGTGCGGGCGCGGACCCCCAACGCCGTCCGGAAGCGGGCGAGGTCAGCGGACCCGTTCGACATATTTCCCGGTTCGCGTATCGATGCGGACGACATCGCCCTCGTTGATGAAGATCGGTACCTGCAGCTCGTAGCCATTGTCGATTTTGGCCGGCTTCTGCACGTTGGTGGCGGTGTCCCCCCGGGCTCCGGGCTCGGTCTCGGTGATTTCCTTCTCCACGAAGTAGGGGAGGCTGATTTCCAGCGGGCGATTGTTGTGAAAGAGGATCTTGCACTCCATGTCTTCCACCAGGAAATACTTCTGGTCGCCGATGACCTCGCTGTCCACTTCGACCTGTTCAAACGTCTCGGGGTCCATAAAGACGAAGTGCATGCCGTCGTCATACGAGTAGACCATGTCCTTGTCGACAAGGTTGGGCTTATCGATTTTGTCTACGGACCGGTAGGTCTTGTCGACGGTGCTGCCGGTGTTGAGGTTCTTGATTCTGCACCGGTAGAGGGCCTGGCCCTTACCGGGTTTGACGAACTGGAAATCGACGATTTCGCAGGGGTCGCCGTCCATCTCGATTTTCAACCCCTTGCGGAGGTCGGATGCATTGTACATGGAAAGGTCCTCGGTTTTCGGATGCAAAAAGGTGCGGGCGCATGCCCTCGAACACGTGTCGCAAGACCTGCTGGTCGCATGAACGCGGCCGAATGTCAAGACCGGTACGGAACGGGCCGGCGGCCCGCCCGTGTGCGTCCCCGGGAGGAGCGCGCTCACCCGGCCAAAGGGACCGGCACGCGTTGCGTACCGGCCCCATGGCGAATCCCGGATTCGATCAGCCCTGGTTGAGGGCGGATTCGAGCTCGTCGAGCTGCTTGCTCAATTCGGCGGGCAGTTTGTCTCCGAACTTGGCGTAGTGTTCGCGGATGTCGGCGAGTTCGCTCTTCCAGCCTTCGGTGTCGACTTCGAGGAGCTTGGCCATGTCCTCGGCGGCAATGGTGAGGCCCTCGAGGTCGAGCGCCCCGTCCGCGGGCAGACTGCCGATGGCTGTGTCGCGCGTTTCGGCTTTGCCGTCGCACCGCTCGAAGATGTACTTGAGCACGCGGCTGTTCTCGCCGAAGCCGGGCCAGATGAATTTCCCTTCGTCGTCCTTCTTGAACCAGTTGACGTAGAACAGCTTGGGCAGCTTGTCTTCCGAGGAAGCCTCGCCGATTTGCAGCCAGTGCTTGAAGTAGTCGCCCATGTGGTAGCCGCAGAAGGGCAGCATGGCGAAGGGGTCCCGGCGGACAATGCCGACAGCGCCGGACGCGGCCGCGGTCTTTTCGGAGGCCATGACGGATCCGAGGAAGACGCCGTGCTCCCAGCTCTTGGCTTCGCTGATCAGCGGGATGGTGGTGGCGCGGCGGCCGCCAAAGATAATCGCACTGATCGGCACGCCCGCCGGGTCCTCCCATTCCTCGGCCGCCACCGGGCACTGCCGGGCAGGGGCGGTGAAGCGGGCGTTGGGGTGGGCCGCGGTGCGGGTGGACTCGGGCGTCCAGGGCCGGCGCAACCAGTCGACGAGCGCCTCGGGCATGTCGTCGGTCATGTCTTCCCACCAGACGTCGCCGTCTTTGGTGAGGGCGCAGTTGGTGAAGATGCTGTTTTCCTCAAAGCTCTTCATGGCGTTCGGATTGGAGTCCATGCTGGTGCCCGGGGCGACGCCGAAGAAGCCGGCCTCGGGATTGATCGCATAGAGCCGGCCATCCTCGCCGAACTTCATCCAGGCGATGTCGTCGCCGATGGTCTCGACTTTCCAGCCCGGCACAGTCGGGTTGAGCATGGCCAGGTTGGTCTTGCCGCAGGCGCTGGGGAAGGCGCCTGCGATGTACTTCACGTCGCCCTCGGGCGAGGTGAGCTTGAGGATGAGCATGTGCTCGGCCATCCACCCCTCGTCGCGGGCCTGCACCGAGGCGATGCGCAGGGCGTGGCACTTTTTGCCGAGCAGGGCGTTGCCGCCGTAGCCGGAGCCGTAGGACCAGATTTCGCGCGTTTCCGGATAGTGGGTAATATACTTGTTTTCCGAATCGCAGGGCCAGGGCTGATCGGGCTGCCGGGGCTCGGTCAGCGGGTGCCCGACGGAGTGGATCCCGCGGACAAAGTCATCGCTGTCGCCGAGCACCTCGAGCACCCGGGTGCCGACGCGGGTCATGATGTGCATGTTGCACACGACGTAGGGGGAGTCGGTGAGCTCGATGCCGATCTTGGCAATGGGACTGCCGACGGGGCCCATGGAGTAGGGAATCACGTACATGGTGCGGCCCTGCATGCAGCCGTCGTAGTGCTTGCGGAGGATGTTCTTCATTTCCTCCGGGTCTTTCCAGTTGTTGGTAGGGCCTGCGTCTTCCTCGTTCTTCGAACAGATGAAGGTCGAGCCTTCGACGCGCGCGACGTCGGCGGGATCCGACCGGCAGAGAAAGCTGTTCGGCCGCTTCTCTTCGTTGAGGCGGATGAACGTGCCGGTTTCGCACATGAGCTGAGCGAGTTCCTTGTACTCCGCGTCGGAGCCGTCGCACCAGCGGACGTGTTCGGGTTTGCACATGGCCTTTACGTCCTCGACCCAGTCGAGCAGTTTCTGGTTTTGGGTCTTCATAGTTCTCCTGTAGGTTTGGGGGGGCGGGGGTCTCAGGGGTCCCCCTGAAGTCGCGTATTTCCGCAGGAACGCTACGTAGCGCCGCGTCCTTGTGCAAGAGAGAAATCCGGCACGTCCGGGGCGTTAATACTCGAGCTCGGATGTTTCGCTCAAACGGCGCTTGAACACCCAGTAGGTCCACCCCTGGTACACCAGGACGATCGGCGTGAAGACAAGGGCGATGATGGTCATCACCTTCAGGGTGTACGGGGTGCTGGAGGCATTGTAGATGGTGAGATGGTTTGCGGCGTCGAGGCTGGACACCATGACCCGCGGAAAGAGGCCCATGAAGACCGTGATGGTGGAAAAGGCGATGGTCAGTCCGGTCATGGCAAAGGCCCAGCCGCAGAAGGACCGGGAGAGGAACCACCCCACGGAGGCCAGTGCGATGCCGGCGAACACGGGAAACACGCCGGGATTGACCCCGAGCCGGGTGAACATGTCGGTGGCGAAGTAGCCGTATACGACAAAGCCGAGAACCAGGGCCAGCGAAACGGGCCAGATGCGCTGGGCCGTGCGGCGCGCGCGTTCCCGGATATCGCCCTCGGTTTTCAGGTTCAGAAAGATGGCGCCGTGCAGCAGAAACACGCTGAGGAAGGCCAGTCCCCCGACCAGGGCGAACGGATTGAGCAGGTTGAAGAACCCGCCGACGTAGTTCATCTCCGCATCGATCGGAACCCCGCGGATAATGTTGGCGAGGGCGACGCCCCAGAGAAGGGCCGGAACGAAGCTGCCCACGCACAGCCCCCAGTCCCAGGTAGTGCGCCAGCGGGGGTGATCGTGCTTGCTGCGGAATTCAAACGCCACGCCCCGGACGATGAGGGCGAGGAGGATGAGCAGCAGGGCCAGGTAGAAGCCGCTGAAGAGCGTGGCGTACCAGTGGGGAAACGCGGCGAACATCGCGCCCCCGGCCGTGAGCAGCCATACTTCGTTTCCGTCCCAGAAGGTGCCGATGCTGTTGATGATGACCCGGCGCTGCTGATCGGTCTTGCCGAGAAACGGCATGAGAATCCCGACGCCGTAATCAAAGCCCTCCAGGAAGAAAAATCCCGTGAACAATACGCCGATGAGAATAAACCAGACGGTGTTGAGATCGATCATGACAGCCTAGCCCTCCTGTTGGTCCGGTCCCGCGGTGCCGGCGATGGCAAATTTTCGCAGCAAGAAGATGTCCGCCCCCATCAGCGCGCCGTAGAGCAGCGTAAAGGCGAGGAGCGAGGCGGCGACGGATCCGGCCGACACCATGTTGGAGACGGCCTCCTCCGTCTTGAGCAGGCCGAATACCACCCAGGGCTGCCGGCCCATCTCCGTAAAGATCCACCCCGCAGTATTGGCGATGTAGGGCAGGGCGATGGCCCATATCAGAAGCGTCATGAAGCGCGGCTTGCAGTTGCCCTTTTCGCGCATGATGCAGTAGAGCCCGTAGCCCGCGAGGCCCAGCATGAGCACGCCGGCAAAGACCATGATGCGGAAGGACCAGTAGGCTGTGATCACGGACGGAACGTAGTCGCCCTCGCCGTAGGTCTCTTCGTACTCGCGCTGCAGGTCGTTGATCCCCTTCACTTCGCCTTCGAACTCGTTGTAGGCCATGAAGCTGAGCATGGCCGGGATGTGGACGGCAAAGATGTCTTTCCGCTCTTTCTCGTCCCCGACAGTGAAGAGAGACCAGCTCGCGGGGTCCTCGGTGTCCCAGTGCGCCTCCGCGGCCGCCATTTTCATGGGCTGGGCGTGAATCATGTGCTGGGCCTGGGTATGGCCCACCATCATGACCAGCAGGCTTCCGAGGGCCGCGGTGACCATCCCGATGCGGAATGACTTCTGATACACGGGGCGGTCCCGGCTCCGGCGCCGGAGATGAAAGGCGCTGATGCCGACGATGAAGAATGCCGCGGTGGTCAGCCCCGAGAAAAACACGTGCGGGAACTGGACAAAGACATGCGGGTTGGTGAGGAGGGCAAAGAAGTCCGCCATCTCCGCCCGGCCGTTGCGGAGCACATAGCCAACCGGCTCCTGCATGAAACTGTTGGCAATGAGGATAAACAGCGCGGAGAGATTGGACCCGAACGCGACCAGCCACATCACCGCGCAGTGGGCTCGCTTGGAAAGGCGGTTCCAGCCGAAGATCCATACGCCCAGAAAGGTGGATTCCAGGAAAAACGCCAGCAGGGCTTCAATGGCCAGAGGGGCCCCGAAAATGTCTCCGACATATCGTGAGTACTGGGACCAGTTCATGCCGAACTGGAACTCCTGCACAATGCCGGTGACCACGCCCATGGCAAAGTTGATCAGGAACAGCTTGCCCCAGAACTTCGTCATGCGCTTGTATTCTTCGTTGCCCGTGCGCACATACATGGTTTCCATCACCGCCACCAGGATGGAGAGTCCCAGGGTGAGGGGGACGAAAAAGAAGTGGTAGACGGTGGTGATCCCGAATTGCCAGCGGGCGAGGGTCAGGGCGTCCATACGTGTTCCTCCGGAATAGCGAATACAACGGCAGGAAGTATTTCCGCCCGGTTCGGGATCGGCAAGGGTTTTCCGGGTTTTGATGCGAAAATCGGGGAATCCCCTATGTTGTGTATCGGGGACCTGCAGGGGCGGTAGGCGGGGGGGGCGAGGGAAACCGGGTCGGGTACACAACAGGGGACGGATCGTGTAGAGTGAGCCTATGATGTTTGCGATCAGGGTCGGCTCAGTCTGTCGAAACCGCCTCATGGCGGCGTGCCTGATGAGTGCGATCGTCGTTGCCCCCGGACCGGCCGAGGCGTCCTGGACCTCCCGTGCTCCGGCGCCGACCATTGCCATGCCGTCCTCAGACACCGGCACCGAGGCGTATGACTACACCACGGAGGATGCCTTCCCCGGGTTCTCCTTCATCGATCCGACGGGTATGGCCGTGCCCCCCGGTGAAACCAATCGGCTCTTCGTTCTGCAGCGGGGCGGCCCCATCCTGGTTGTCACCAACCTCGCCGATCCCGGTGTGGAGTCCTTCATGACAGTGCCCCGCCTGGAAAGCGGCGGGGAAAAGGGCGTGCTGGGCCTCGCCTTCCATCCCGGGTATGCGACCAACGGCCGGTTCTTTGTGTTTTTTACGGGGCAGGACAGCAGTCCCGGACGGTCCGGGCTGCACGATATCCTCGCGGAGTACCAGGTCGATCCGGCGGACCCGAACAGTGGCCTGGCCGGGTCGGAAACCGTGCTCATCAAGCAATACGACCAGGCCGGCAACCACAACGGCGGCGACCTCCACTTCGGCCCGGACGGCTATCTCTATGCCGCCCTCGGGGATGAAGGCGGCGCCAACGATTCCTACAACAACAGCCAGCGGATCGACCGGGATTTTTTTGCCGGGATTCTCCGCCTGGATGTGGATGAGCGCCCGTCGAGTGTGGCCCCGACCTGGCACCCGGCCAACCACGGGGCGGTGACGAACTATTCGATCCCGGACGACAACCCGTATGTGGGGGCCACGCAGTTTGACGGCCAGGCCGTCAATACCAACAATCTGAGAGCGGAATTCTATGCCGTCGGGTTGCGGAACCCCTGGCGGATGGGGTTTGACCGGGTGACGGGGGATCTGTGGGCGGGGGATGTCGGCCAGGGGGCGAGGGAGGAAATCAACCGCATCACCAACGGCGGAAACTACGGCTGGTCGTACTGGGAGGGCACGTTGACCGGGCCCGACAGCACCCCCCGGCCCCAATCCGATTTTGCCGGCCCTGTGCTCGAGTATCCGCACGGGGGCGGGGCCTGGGCGGGGTATTCGGTGACCGGTGGGCGCGTATATCGGGGAGACCGGCTGCCTGAGCTCGTGGGGCAGTATCTCTTCGCCGACTACGTCAGTGGAAACCTGTGGTCGCTGGATGTGTACGACACCGGGACCAACTGGCAGCGGGTGGCGGTGGATGGGGGCATCGCGGGGTTTGGCGAGGACCCGCGCAACGGCGATCTTCTCCTCGCCGATCTGGGCGAAAACAGGATCAAGCGGCTGGTCCGGCAGGAAACCGGCACCACAAACTCACTGCCGCTGACCCTGGAAGACACGGGGCTGTTCTCCGACCCGGAAACGTTGAACCCGGCGGCCGGCGTTCTGCCTTACGAAGTGAATGTCCCCTTCTGGTCCGACTACGCCGGGAAGCGGCGGTGGTTTGCCCTGCCCGAGACCAACCAGGCGTTCGGCTACGCCGAATGGGATCCGTGGCAGCTTCCCGCCGGGGCGGTGTGGGTGAAGCATTTCGAGCTGGCGCTGACGAACGGACAGCCCGACTCCATTCGCCGCCTGGAAACCCGCGTGCTGGTAAACGGATCCAACGGGCTGTACGGCGCGACGTACAGGTGGGGGAGCTCTGAAACGAATGCGGTGCTGGTGCCCTCCGGCGGCCTGGACGAAGACATCCGCGTGGTTCGGAACGGGGGGGTCGTGACCCAGAGGTGGCGCTATCCCGCGCGCCAGGAGTGCCTGACCTGTCACACCCCGGCGGCCGGTGACGTGCTCGGGTTTCGGACCCCGCAGCTCAATCGCGAAGCCTGGCTGGGGAGCGACTGGACCAACCAGCTTCACCGGCTGGAAGCGCTCGGGTATCTGGCCCCCGCGCCCGATACCCGCCATGCATTGCCGCGCTTCGTGGCGGCGACGAACAGCGACGCCGCCCTCGTGGACCGGGCGCGGACCTACATCGATGTGAACTGCAGCCAGTGCCACCGCCCCGGCGGAACGGCCCCCGGCCAGTTCGACGCCCGCCGGCAGACACCGCTCTCCATGGCCGGCCTGCTGAACGGCAGTCTGAATGACAACCGGGGCGATTCGGCCAACCGCGTCCTCCGCCCCGGGGATGCGGATCATTCCATGCTCCTGAGCCGGATCGAGACCAACGGCCCCGGCCGCATGCCGCCGCTCGCCTCGACCGTGATCGATACCCAGGCCGTCGCCCTGGTCACGGCCTGGATTCAGGAGCTCGCGACGTACGAAACCTTTGCCGCGTGGCAAACCAATGAATTCGGCAGCAGCACGCTTCCCGCGGCCGCCGGGGATGCCGACCCGGATACGGACGGCCTCAACAACCGCGGAGAATGGCTGGCCGGCACCAATCCGCAGGATGGAAATGATGCGTACGGGACGGAAATCGCGCTGCGGGACAATACCTTGTCGCTCGGCTTTCTCCGGCCGGCCAACCGCCGCGCCTGGCTGGAGACGACCACGAACCTCAGCGCCGGGTCGCAGTGGCGGCGCGTGGACCGGCCCGGCAACACACTGGCGGTTTCCGCGAGCAACGCGATGGAGCAGATTGACCTGCCCCCGGATCATGACGGTCCGTTCTTCCGGGTCCGACTGGCCGAACCGTAACCATGCGGCCCTGACCCCAACTGGAGATACAGAATGAAGCAGGCCTGTTTATTCTCGTTGTTGACGGCGATCTTGATGGCGCCTCCGGTGAGCTCGGCGCAGACCATGCGCGAGCGGGCGGAGGATCTGCAGCTTCCGACGCTGCGGTACCGGGGGGAGACCCTGAACACCATCCTGCTCGATATCCGGGACCTGTCCCGGGAGGCGGACCCGGAGGGGCACGGCGTAAACCTGATCCTCCGGCTCCCGCCCGCAGAGGCGAACCGGAAACTGACGCTGACCGTGGGAAAGCCGACCGTAAAACGGGCGCTCGATCTTCTGGCCGCCACCGCCGATCTGCGCATTCGATACGATGCCGCGGCGATCGTGGTGCGCAAGGCCGAGAATGTCGTTGGCGGGTCCTGAGGCCTGTGTGGTATCCTTCGGCCCGACATTCCCTTCCGCCGTGCGGACTTGATTCAACAGAGACCGATCCATGAAAGCATCCATCGATTGTGCCCCGTGTCTGCTGCGCCAGGCCATGCAGGCCGCGCGCTTTGCCGGCGCGGACGAGGCGACCCGTGAACGAATCCTGCAGCGGACCATGGGCGTGCTGCAGGACGCGGACTGGAGTCAGTCGCCCCTGGTCCTCGCCCGCCGCGTCCATCAACTGGTGCGGGAGGAATCCGGCGCCGCCGATCCCTACGCCCGGGCCAAACGGGACAGCACCCAGTGGGCGCTCGAACAGGTGCCCCGGCTGCAGGCGATGGTCGACGAAGCGCCCGACCCGCTGGAAACCGCCGTGCGCCTGTCGATCGCGGGCAACATGGCCGACTACGGCGCCCACGCCTCGTTCGACCTGGAGTCCGTGGTGCGGGAATGCCGGGCAAAACCGTTCGCCCTGGATCACCTGGAGCGGTTTCGGGCGGATCTCGCCGAGGCGGAAACGATCGGCTGGCTGGCCGACAACGCCGGCGAACTCGTCTTTGACCGCATCCTCATGGACACCGTGGAGACGCTGTTCGGGCCCCGGCAGTTCCTGGTCGTCACCCGGTCGGAGCCCTTTATCAACGATGCCCTCGCGGGGGAGGCGGAAGCGTCCGGACTCGGCGGGCGCGGGGCTCTCACATTGGCCGAGCTCACCCCGGGCGTGATGGTGGAGGACCTCGAAGGGAAGGATCGCGAGACCTGGGACAGGCTGAATGCATCGGATGTAGTGGTCTCCAAGGGGCAGGGAAACTTCGAGGCCTACAGCGAGGTGCCGGGGATCTACTTCCTGCTCGCCGTGAAGTGCGACCTCGTTGCCGTGGACCTCCAGATGAAGACCGGCGCCCGTCTCGCCATCGGGGATCTCCTCCTGTGGAAGAGCGGGGGGTAGGGACGGCTCGCCCCGCCGGGGACCGATTTGCGGCTGTCCGGGGGGGGAACCCCAGACCCTGTTACAGCCCGACCCACAGGAACCGGCGGCTCTCGCCCACCACGGGGTGTTTGCTTCGGAGGCGTTTGAGTGCCTCGCCCGGAATGCGGCACTTCTCCAGGCAACACACGTTGACACCGGCGATCTGGGCGTACTGTATCTGTTCCGGTGAGGCTCGGCCGTGTCGCCTCTCAAGGTGCATCAGGTGGTCAAAGAGCGGAGTGGAATGCGAGGAGTAGCCATTGACGAGAACCGGTCTCCTCAGGGCGGCCAGGCGAAGCATGTACAGTGTATTCGCATGAAACGGAGTCGCCGGGATCATGAGCACGGGCCCCTCCAGATCTGCAAGTATTTCTTTTTCCGGCTCCGTTAATAGGATGGCCGCCGGATCAAGTGAGCTTTGCCGGGCCCGCATGCTCAGGGCTTCCCACTGCTGCAGACC
>CAZCOO010000090.1:0-11177 GCA_964500395.1 uncultured Verrucomicrobiota bacterium | reverse complement strand
CGACGGGGGGAAGCACGCCGAGGCAATACCCGGCGAACCACAACAACCAACAACCAACAACCAACAACCAATAACTCCCCCCCCCTTCCGAGGGGACTCGTGTGCCGGCGGCAAGTCCCCTCAGGCCCCGGACACCTCCATGTTGTCAATCAGCCGGGTCCGGCCCAGCTTCACGGCGATGGCCGCCCGGGCCCCCTCCACCAGGGACTCAACCGGGCAGAACGTCTCCCCGTCCACCACCTCGGCGTACTGAATGTCGACCCCGGCCGTGTTCTGCAAAATGTCCCTCATGGCCGCGCGCAGGGCCTCGACATCCGCCCCTTCCGCCGCCAGGTCTCGAGCGCGGGTCAGGGCCCGGGAGACACACAGCGCCCGCGCCCGCTCGTCGTCCCCCAGGTAGGCGTTTCGGGAGCTCATGGCCAGGCCGTCCGGTTCCCGAACCGTCGGACCGGCGACAATCTCCACAGGAAATTTCAGGTCGCGCACCATCCGCCGCACGGCCGCGAGCTGCTGCCCGTCCTTCTGCCCGAATACCGCTGTATCCGGCTGGATCAGCAAAAAGAGCTTCGCCACCACCGTCAACACCCCGGTGAAGTGCCCCGGCCGCCACGCCCCCTCCAGTCCGTCGGTCACCTGATGCTCCCGCACCTCCGTGGAGTCATCCGCCGCATACATCTCTGCGGCCCGGGGATAGAACAGGATGTCCACGCCCTCCGCCCGGCACAGCCCCTCGTCCCGGTCAAAATCACGCGGGTACCGCTCAAAATCCTCGCCGGGACCGAACTGGGTGGGATTGACGAAAAGGCTGGCCACCAGCACATCGCCGCGTTCCCGGGCGATGCGCATCAAGGAGAGATGCCCCTCGTGCAGAAACCCCATGGTGGGCACAAAGGAGATGCGGCGCCCTTCCCGCCGCAGGGACAGCGCCCGCTCCTGCATCTCCGCCGCGCTGCGAATAATATCCATGCCTCGCCCCCGCCCGACCTCAGGAATACGTGTGTTCCGGTCCCGGGAACACCCTATGCTCCACCTCGTCCCGGTACGTCTGCACCGCCTCCGTGATCGCCTCCCCGAGCGCCGCGTACTGCTTCACAAACTTCGGGCGGAACTCCCCGGACAACCCCAGCAGGTCGTGAATCACCAGCACCTGTCCGTCCGTATCCGGCCCCGCACCGATGCCGATGGTGGGGATGTCCACCGCCTCGGTGATCTCCTTCGCGAGCGGGGCGGGCACGCCTTCGAGCACCAGGACAAAGCAGCCCGCCTCCTGCACGGCCTGCGCGTCCTCCTTCAATTGCGCCGCGGATTCCTCGCTGCGCCCCTGCACCCGGTAGCCGCCCATGGCGTGGACGCTCTGCGGGGTCAGGCCGATGTGTCCCATCACCGGAATCCCGTTCTCGACCAGGGCCCGGATGAGAGGCGCCCGGAAGGCCCCGCCCTCGATCTTGACCGCATCGGCCCCGCCCTCTTTCAAAAACCGGCCGGCATTCCGCAGCCCCTCTTCCACCGAAACCTGAAAGGACAAAAACGGCATATCGGCAACCACCATCGCCCGCGCGGCCCCCCGCACCACCGCCCGGGTGTGGTGCAGCATCTGCTCCATGGTCACCGGCAGCGTATCCTCGTAGCCCAGCACCGCCATGGCCAGCGAATCCCCCACCAGCAGCAGCGGGATGCCCGCCTCGTCCAGCAGGCGCGCCGTCACCACATCGTAGGCGGTCAACGCCGCGATCGGGGTCTTGCCCTTCATCTGTCGCACTCGATGGGTTGTGATTCGGTCCGTGGCCATGTTGCACTCCCGCCTTTGTTACCAGTCCCGGGCGATCACATCTACGTGTTCCCCCGGCGGCAGATTGTCAAGCACTTCGCGCACCGTTCGCCCCGCCCCCGGCAAGACCCGTTCGGGCCGGACATCCGCCAGCGGCTGCACCACAAACCGGCGTTTTGCCCACCGCGGGTGCGGCACCTGCACCCCGCCCGTATCGATCAGTTCGTCCCCGCAGTACAACAAATCGATATCGATCGTCCGCGGCGCGTAGCGATCCTCCGACCGCTCCCGTCCCAGCCCCCGCTCGATCCGCGCGATGCGCTCCATCCAGGCCTCCGCCGCGTACGGTCCCTGCACCACCAGCACCGCATTGATATAGGGAAGGTCCTGATACTCCGGCTTCACCCCGACCGGCTCCGTCTCATAGGCCGGGGACGCCGCCGCGAGCGTCACCCCCGGCTCGGCCAGGATCCGCGCCTTTGCCTCGCTCAACGTGGCCAGCCGGTCGCCGAGATTCGCGCCCAAGCTGAACGCCGCTTCCATCTGGGGGGTCTCATTCATACGCTGCAACAATCAAACTCCCGTCAACGCCCGCACCCATCCGGTATGCCCCCGCGAGGCCGCCCACACAATCCGCGCCCGCCATTCGCGCGCGGCCAAACCATGCCATCGGAAACCCACCCCGCCCGGTGCGCCGGCATCTCACCCCAGCCCCAGCACATCGCGCATGGAATACATCCCCGGCTCGCGGCCGGCGGCCCACTTCGCCGCCTGCAGCGCCCCCACGGCGAAGGCATCCCGCCGCGTGGCCCGATGCGAGATCTCCAGCAACTCCGCCTCCCCGGCAAACAGGACCGTGTGATCCCCCACGATGTCGCCGCCGCGGACCGCGTGAAACCCGATCTCCTCGCCCGGCCGGTCGCTGTCGCGATGCCCTTCGCGCCCGTGCTGCGCCACCGCCTCCAGGTCGACCCCCGCGCCGGCCGCGGCCGCGCGGCCCAGCCCCAGCGCCGTCCCGCTGGGCGCATCCTTCTTCTTGCGGTGATGCCGCTCCGTAATCTCGATATCGTAGCCGCGCCCCCGCAGGGCCGCCGCCGTCTCCTCCACCAGGCTCAGCAACAGGTTGATCCCCAGGCTCATATTCGGCGCCATCACCACCGGGCAGGTCTCCGCCGTCGTCCGCACGGCCGTCATCTCCTCCTCGTCGAGCCCGGTCGTCCCGATCACCCAGGCCAGGCCCGCCTCGGCCACCGCGGGCGCGGCCGCGGCCGTCGCCGTGTGGTGGGTAAAATCGATCACCGCCTGCGCCCCGGCCAGGGCCCCCGGCAGATCGTCGCTCAGTACAACCCCCGTCTCCGGCGCCCCGCTGAGCGGGCCTACGTCCTGCCCCAGGTTCGCCGCATCCGGCCGATCCACCGCCGCGGCCAGGCGGATGCCCTCCACGCGGCCGTCCGCCGCATTCTGCACCAGGGACTTCCCCATGCGCCCCGCCGCACCCAGAATCACTACACCCACACTCATGTCCGTCTCTCCCCTGGTCAAAACCTCAGGACCCCAGCCCGTATGCCCGCACCGTCTCCGCCACGGCCGCGCGCTTTTCCGCATCCAGCTCACACATCGGCAGCCGGTACACCTCCTCGATGAGGCCCATCTCCGCCATCGCGGCCTTCACCGGGATCGGATTCGTATCGATAAACAGATCGCGGAACAGCCGGTAGAGCTGTCGATGCCCCTCGGCCGCCTCCTGCCAGCGCCCGTCCAGCGCCGCGTGCACCATATCCGCCACCGCCTTCGGCATCACGTTGGAGGCCACGCTGATCACCCCCACCCCGCCCAGGATCATCATGGGCAGCGTCATCGGATCATCGCCGGAGAGCACATCGATCTCCGCCCGCTCATGGTAGGCACTCACCCGCGTCGGATTCCCCGTCGCCTCCTTCACCGCCACCACGTACGGGTGCTGCGCCAGCGTCACCACCGTCTCCACCGTCAGCTCCCGCGACGTCCGCCCCGGGATGTTGTACAGCACCACCGGCAGCTCCACGTCCGCCACCGCCTCAAAATGTCGCCGCAAGCCCTCCTGGTTCGGCTTATTGTAGTACGGGGTCACCTGCAGCGTCCCGTCCGCACCGACCTCCTTGGCATGACGCGTCAGCCGCAGCGCCTCCTTCGTCGCATTACCGCCCGTGCCCGCGATCACCTTCACCCGGCCGGCCGCCGCCTCGATCACCGCCTCGATGACGTCATCGTGCTCCTGGAAGCCCAGTGTCGGCGACTCGCCCGTGGTGCCCACCGGCACCAGGCCGTCGATCCCGGCGTCGATCTGCAACTCCACCAATTCGCGCAGCTTGCCCATGTCCACCGCGCCCTCGCGCGTGAACGGCGTCACCAAAGCCGTGTATGCACCTTCAAACATCGCTCATCTCTCCTTCACTCATTGCCTCGCCGGCCCCGCCGGCGGTCCAACCCTTGGAATCGACCCCGAAAAACCGGTCCAACCCTTGGACCCGACCCCGAACGAGCCGTCCAACCCTTGGAATCGACCCCGAAAACGCGGTCCAACCCCTGGAGCGGGTTCCCCGCCCGGTATCCAACCGTGGGACCCCGCCCCCGGAAGCGGATCAACCATTGGAGCAAGTTTGCCGCCGGAATCCAACCCCGAACCGGACCCCCGGGGCGGGAAATCTCCCCGGTCTCATCCCGTCAGACGGTACAGGAGGATCGGCGCCACCGCGACCCAGAGCGGTACGAGGATCCACACCCGCCCGGCGAAGACGTTGTAGTCGTGCAGCAGGCGGCTCCAGGAGTGGCCCGCACCGTAGTGGCCGAACACAAACTCAAACCCCACCGTGAGGACCAGCCAGACGAGCCCGACGGCTATGCACTGACCGGCGGACGCCGGCCGCCATACGCGGATTACCACCGCCATGTAGACGCCGAGAAGCACCAGGGCGGACAGGGTGGACACCTGATGGGCCGCCGGCTCGGAGAGCCGCTTTGCATATCCCCATTCGCGCACTGCGGCATTCAGAATGGCGATGGCCACCATGGGAAACCAGGCGAGGATATAGGGACCCATTGCGATGCAACCTCTTTCGACCGGCGTTCCTGCGCACCTTGACGGCCGGACTCTACAACCGGCCCGCTCCCGCCGCAATGCGAAACGCGGGCCGCGCCCCACCACGACATGGATCGTGAACCGTGCTGTAGCCACGCCGTTGCACGGCGTGCTCCCTCCGCTCAGAATTCCCGTCGCTGGAGGCTGCGGTAGCCGGCGAGCAACGGCAGGCCGGCGGCCAGGACCGTGATCACGCCCAGGCCCGCCACCCCCCACCCCATCCACCGCGCAAACAGGCGGGCGGGAATCATGCCCACAATGTTCAGGTGAAAGAGAATGCCGAAGGGCAGGATCGACGCGAGCATGAAGAGCAGGCTCAACACGAGGTTCAGCGTCCCGCCGAAGCCGGAGATGATGACCGCGGGGTTTCGCTGCCGCAGGTTGAGGAAGGCCGCGCCCAGCCCGATGGAGAGGCCGGAAATCACCGCGGCCATCGCCCCGGCCAGACAGAGGGCCACCAGCGTCAGGGTGCGGTCCAGATCGAGCATCAGTGCCGAGAGCGCCATCAGGCCGAGACTCACGAGGCCAAAAGTGAGAAAGGCGCCGGCGAACTTGATCCCCAGGATGCGCCCCATGGGCGAGGGCGAACGGCCCAACACCCAAAAGGCCTGCCCCTCGAGGCTGAGTTGGGGATACAGGAACCGGGTCCCAAAGGAGCACATGACCGCGGACAGGCCGAAGATGTTGAGGAAGGCGATGAGGTTTCGCCACACCAGGGGCAGCAGGTGGTAGTCGAGGGTGCGCAGGTTGGCGAAGTACAGACCCAGCAGACCGAAAAAGATCGCGCCCTGCGACCACTGGGCGGGGTCGCGTATGAAGAGCCGTGCATCTTTGATGAAGACCGCGCGAACGTCGGCGGGCAGGACCTGGATCGACGGCCGGCGCCGGCGCCGGCGGAACAGGCGATGCGGGCGGGCGGTCGTCTCCCTGCGATCGCGGATCCCGGTGACCAGGGCGGGCCCGAGCGCCTCCAGCAACAACACCCCGACGCCGGCGCTGGACAGCAGCAGGCCGAAGAAGGCAAACCCGCGGCCCGCCTGCCCGTGCGACATGGCGGCGATTCCCTCCGAGAGCCACCAGCTCGGCCACATCGCTCCCGAGGCGAGCTGGATGCCGGGGATGAGGCGGCTGAGATCGGTCTCCGTCGTATCGACGACCCGCCGCTGCTCAAAAACCAGGGCTACAACCCCGGCCAGCAGGAGCGCCGCGCCCGCCCATACCAGGGCCCGGCCCATCCAGCCGCGGGGCCACAACCGCACCACCAGCAAACAGCCCAACACCCCGAGGGTGCTGCACAGGGCCAGAAAGGGAAGCGCAAAGACAAACGTCCACAGCGTAAAGAAGGGAGACAATCCTTCGGTTTGCACATAGGCCCCGATGAACGGGACGATGATGAAGAGAAACGCCCAGCTCGAGAGCAGGCCCGCCTGGAGGGATTTGTAGAGGACGATGTCCCGCCGCCCCACCGGCAACCGCCACAGGAAGTCGACCTCCCGGGATCGTACGACCGTCGTGAAGGCGCTGATGGCGGTGGAGAGGACCAGCAGGATCCCCAGCCCGAGAAAGAACAGGGCGAACAGGCGATGAATGACCAGCACACCCACCCCGCCGAGGTTTTCCAGGAATTCAAATCCCACCCGGAACAGGGTCCACAGCCCGAACAGGAAAAGCGCCGCGAAGCCGCCGACGACACATTGCTTGAACAAAGACTGCCGCCGCAGGGCGCTCGCCCAATGCCGGGCCATGCGGGCGCCCGCCCGCAGAAACCCGCCCCAGGAAGACATGCGCGCCCGGCTCATGCCGAGCCCGTGACGTTCATGAATACGTCCTCCAGGGTGTTTGCGTTTCCCTCCCGCCGGATGTCGTCGACCGTCCCCTCCACACGCAGTTCGCCGCGGTCGATGATGCCCACCCGGTCGGCCATGGTCTCCACCAGGGCGAGGATGTGGGTGGTGAGGAAGATGGTCATGCCCGCCTGCGCCCGCTCCCGCAGCAGGCGGGTGAGGAGGCGGATACTGGCCGGGTCCAGCCCCACAAACGGTTCGTCCACGAACAGGATGCGGGGCTCGTGCATCAGGGCCGAGGCGTAGACCAGCCGCTGCCGCATCCCGTGGGAGAGATCTTCAATGAGGGCGCCGGCGGAGTCCTGGAGCCCGAAGAGGTCGAGGTAGCGCTCGCTTTCCTCCTCCCGCCGCTGCGGGGAAAATCCGTACAGGTCGCCGACAAACCAGAGGAACTCCCGCGGGGTGAGCTTGTCGTACAGGTACGGGGTGTCGGGGACATAGCCGGTGATTCTGCGCATCTCGATATCGTGCCGGTCGAAGGGCCGGCCGGCCAGGTGCACGGCCCCACGGGTAGGCGTGAGCAGGCCGCTGAGGATCTTGATCACGGTGGTCTTGCCCGCCCCGTTGGGCCCCAGGAAGCAGAAGAGGCATCCCGCCGGCACAGCGAGATCGATACCCCGGACCGCCTCCACGTCTCCATAGCGCTTCACCAGGTTTCGAAGTTCAATCATCGGCGGCATGGGCATCTCCTTGCGCGCGGGGCGTCGCGAGCGAATCGTAGGCCTGTTCGAGGATCGTGACGTGCACCCGGCCGATGACGCGGAGCAACCCGGTCTGCTCGGCGAGGTCCCCCTGCAGCATGGCGAGGTGGGCGGCATCGACCGCCCCCTGTCCGAGGGTGGGATCGAGCTCCCGCCAGCCATCCAGGAACACGGCCGGCCAGGCGTGGTAGTAGAACGCGCCGTCCTGGTACAGCAGGCCCACCCGGATGCGGGCCGGGATCCCCGCCGCACGGGCGAGGGCGACAAACAGGGTGGTGTGTTCGTTGCAGTCGCCGGACCGGTGCTCCAGCACATCCAGGGCGGAGGGGATGCTGACCGCCGGACGCTTTCGGATCTCCTCGTAGACCCAGCGGTTGATGGCCTCGACTTTCGCGGCCGGATCGCTCAGTCCGTCCGTAATCTCCCGGGCCATCGAGCGAATGGCCGGGGCGTCGCTCTGCACCGTCGGGGTGGCGGCGAGGGCGGCGGCCGCTTCGGCCTCGGAGAGCATCGATGCAGCGGGTGGATCGGCATCTTCCATGTGGAGGGCCTCCACCACCAGCCCGGCTCCGCCCCGCTCGAGGATACGCTGGCGCGGGCCTTCGAGCATGGGAAGGTCCCCGCTCCCGCCTTCGATGCGCACGCGCAGCCGGCGGACGGAACGCGGATCGTGAATGCGGCCCCGGACGGGCACGGCAAGGGCGCGGACGAGATCCTCGGAGGGAGCGCCCTCCCGCTGGTAACTCATCGCGTCCTGCGGTTCGGCCACTTCCAGCGTCCATCCCAACGGCGTCTCCTGGCGGAGCACCTCGCCGTCCCGGGAAATCCACGAGGTCAGGGCCATTCCCTGGAAATCGGTCTCGACCACGACGGCCCGCTGGGTCGTCCCGCCCGTCTCAATGGGTTCGTACCGGGTCGCCCGCACCTGCACATCCTGGATATTCAGGGTCATGGGTTCAAAGAACCGGAACCGGAGCGACTGTCCGGGACTCAGCTTGCTCAGCCGCATGTTGAGCATGGGGGAGTAGAGGACCGCGTCATCCGGGATGGTGACGGTGACCACGCTTTGGCCGGGCGGAGTGCCGACTTCGACGCGAAACCGGTTTCCCTCCTCGCGGTGCCCTTCGATCTGCGTCCGGTAGGTCAGCCCGGCGAGCTGAAACCGGAATGTCTGCAGGTCGTAGACTTCGTTCAGGCGGGCCGTCGCGGTGACCCGCACGACCTCCGACCGCCCCAGCACGGTCAGGGCCAGGCGGGTCTGGTTGACGACCTTGTAGCGGTCCGGCCCTTCGCCCTCCACGGTGTCGATCCGGGTATGGGTGTAGCCTACATGGCTGCCGCGGAAGAGGATCTTCATCCAGGCATCCTGGACGACGGGGCCCTCGGTCATCATCCCCCGGTACCCGGAAAAAGCCTGGGAAAACCATTCCGGGAAGGCCTCGTAGCGCACGAGCCACCCGACCAGCCCCAGCCACGCACAGACCAGGACCACCCGCCACCACCGGAGCGCCCTCACGGCTGCAACCTCCCCTTGCGCCGACAGACCCCCTCCTCTATTGTGGTCGCGTAGTGCCCACGGACAGATATCGACCCCGACAGGAGATGCCCATACATGAATCGGCAGGAAGAAGTGCTCGAACAACTTCGCACCATTATCGACCCGGACCTGGGAAAAGACATTGTAACGCTGGGATTCATTAAAGACCTGGCCATTGACGGCGGCGACGTTTCGTTCCGGGTTGAACTCACCACGCCCGCCTGTCCGGTAAAGGAGACCTTCCGCACGCAGTGCGAGCAGAATGTATCCCGCCTGCCCTGGGTGGACAAGGTCTCCGTGGAGATGTCGGCACAAAAGCGGAAAAACCCGCTGGAGGCGAAATCGCCCGGCCTGGAAAAGGTATCACACATCGTCGCGGTTTCGAGCTGCAAAGGGGGCGTGGGCAAATCCACGGTGGCGGTCAACCTCGCCGCCGCCATGCAGAAGGCCGGCGCGCGGGTCGGGATCTTCGACGCCGACATTTACGGGCCCAGCATTCCCACCCTGCTCTCCCCGCCCGATACCGAGCTCTACCAGGTCAACAACCTCATCCAGCCGCTCGACTTCGAGGGCATGAAGGTCATGTCCTTCGGGTACGTGCCGCGCGGGGATCAGGGCGACGGGCCGGCCATCCTCCGCGGCCCCATGGTGACCCAGATCGTCAACCAGCTCCTCACGGGAACCGATTGGGGGGAGCTGGACTACCTCATCATCGACTTCCCGCCCGGAACCGGCGACGTACAGCTCACCCTCACCCAGATCATCCCCATCACCGCGGCCGTAATCGTCACCACCCCGCAGCAGCTCAGCTTCATCGACGTGGTCAAAGGGATCCAGATGTTCGACAAGCTCAAGGTTCCCACGATATCGGTGGTGGAGAATATGAGCATTTTCCAGCCCGAACCGGATGGCCCCGTCTACCGGCCGTTCGGGCGCGGCGCCGGGCGGCGGCTCGCCGAGCAGTTCGGCTTCCAGGACCCCGCCGAGATCCCCATCCGGCCCGAACTCACCGAGTCGTGCGACCGCGGCGTGCCGCTGGTGCTCGACGATCCGGACAGCCCCGTCTCCAAGGCCTTCGAAGACCTCGCGGAAAAAGTGGTACGGGAGGTGAGCATTGTCGTGCACGGGGCCGATCACCGACCCAGGGTCACCTACTCGCCCGAGCGCGGCATCGTCCTCTCCGTCCCCGGCGACGAGAATGAGTACGTGCTCGACCCCGTCGAGGTGCGGCTCCTCTGCCGCGGGGCGCACAGTGTCGACGAGTTCACCGGCGAACGCAAAATCAAGCGCGAGGACATTCCCGCGGACATCCACCCGCGCGCCATCACCCCCATGGGCCACTACGCGGTTTCCATCGAATGGAGCCACGGCCACCCGCCGTCCATTTACCCCTACGAAATTCTGCTCGAGGCCGCAGGGATTGAAGAAAACCCCATTCGCAGCGCCACCTGATCCTCTTTGCAAGGGAGCCCTGACATGAATGACAACTGGTACTACTCTGAAGACAGCACCCATCGCGCCGGGCCGGTGCAGGCCGACGTCCTGCGCCGCATGATCGCCGAGGGGTCCCTCCCGCCCGATGTACTGGTCTGGCGCGAAGGGATGGAGAAATGGACCGCCGCCGACGACCTGGATGAATTTCAGGCCGGCGCCGAAGCGCCCCCCGCCTCCCGCCCGGCCCCCGATCGCTCCGCGGGCGGAGAACCGCAGGCCGACCTCCCCGGGGGACTCCTCGGCTGGATGACCTTCAACGGCGTCTTCAGCATCCTCATGGGCGTGCTCAACCTGTGCAACCTGTTTATCGGCGTATTCCTCATCATCGCCGGGATTGCCCTGTTCGGCGCCCGCGATGCCCTCGACCGGGTTCAACACATCGATCCCGGGCTCCAGCCGTTCTTCCGGAAGCTCCATACGGTCATGCTCATGGTCGGCCTGTTCATGATCGCGTCGATCCTCTTCACCCTGGTCGTGATCCTGCTCTACGCGTTCTTCGGCGTCATGATCTTCAGCCAGGCCTCCACCATGTCCGCGTACTAGTGCCGTCGGTTGCCGCACAGGCTCCGGACCGAATCGGGGCGCTCCCCCCACAAAAGACCGGCGGGGGCTTGTGCCCGAGCGCACCCTACCAGGACATGGATCGCAAAGCTTTCTGTAGCCACGCCGTTGCACGGCGTGCTCCCCCAGCCGGGGCCGTTTCCCGGCGGGAAGC
>CAZCOO010000089.1:0-11183 GCA_964500395.1 uncultured Verrucomicrobiota bacterium | reverse complement strand
CCCCCCCAAAAAATTTTTTTATTGATACGGCGACCACCGAGATATACACTCGACTTGTCGTGGGCTGCGTCTGTTGTGTATAAGAGACAGGGGCCGCAAGGCCCGCGCCCGCCTCCCCCGGGAGGGCCTCTGGCGAACCGCCTGCGATTACGTCTCCGGGATGACCGACCGCTATGCCATGGAAGAATACCAACGATTCGAGCTCGATCGACACCCCCCGCCCGAGCTGCCCCAGGAAGGAGACGCATCGTGATTCGAGAAACCATTGCCCTGCTGGTGGAGAACCGGCCCCTCACGGAAGAACAAGCGTACCAGACCCTGCGCGAAATCATGACCGGGGACGCAACCGATGCCCAGATCGCGGCGTTCATTACCTCCCTGCGCATCCGGGGCGAAACCCCCGATGTGATCGCCGGCTGTGCCCGGGCCATGCGGGAGCAGTTCACGGCCATCGATGCCCCCGGCGACACCGTGGTCGACACCTGCGGCACGGGCGGGGATGCCTCCAATACATTCAACATCTCCACCGCCGCCGCCTTTGTGGCGGCCGGGGCCGGCGCGGTCGTGGCCAAGCACGGAAACAAGAGCGTCTCCAGCAAGAGCGGCAGCGCCGATGTCCTCCAGGCCCTCGGCCTCAATCTCAGCGCCGGCCCGGAGGCCATATCCCGGTGCCTCCGGGACGTCGGCATCGCCTTCCTCTTTGCCCCCGGCCTGCACCCCGCCATGAAACACGCCATCGGCCCGCGCAAAGAGGTCGGCATCCGCACCATCTTCAACATCCTCGGACCGCTGTCCAACCCTGCCGGCGCCCGGCACGGCATTCTCGGGGTCTACAGCGAATCGCTGGTCCCCATGATCGCGGAGGCGGCCGCCTCCCTCGGCGCCCGCCACCTGTACGTCGTGCACGGGCTGGACGGGCTCGACGAGATCACGACCACCGCGGAAACCCTGGTCGGCGAAGTGCGGGACGGGTCCTGCAACGTCATGCGCATTCACCCCAATGACTTCGACATCCCCCTGGCGGAGCCCGGGTCCCTGCGCGGCGGCACTCCCGAGGAAAATGCCGGCATCATCCGCGACGTCCTCGCCGGGGCTTCCGGCCCCCACCGCGACATCGTGGCCCTCAATGCCGCCGCGGCCATCGCGGCCGGCGGCCGCGCCGATGATTTGAGCCAGGGCCTGCAACTCGCCCGCGAAGCCATCGATTCCGGGCGGGCGGCCGCCAAGCTCGAGGCCCTCATCGCCGCGGTCTGAACCCTTCCGCGGCATTCACTCCCCTCCCGGCGCCTGACGGGCTCGCCCGGCAGGCGCAATGATTTCGGCTTGCCGCGGAACCGGGTTTTGTAAACCCTCACGGGATGGCTGCACTGTACAAACTGTATTACGGCTGGACGGCCTATTTTTCCGCGGCATGGCCAACGGCTCCCACTCCTTTCACCCCGCCCGACAGCCTCCAGGCAGCCTGGCGATCCGACGACATCGATCTCCTCGCCATCGCCCTCACCCCGCATCGTGCCCATCTCGTCCTGAGGACTAACGAACGCCCACCCCCCGCTTTTCTTGCCCAGCGGCTCAAAGGGCGTCTACAGAAGGCCCTCCGGGAAGGCGGCGGGGAGTTCCCCGGATTCCGCCGGGCGTTCCTGCTTCGCTCGCTCGGCCAGAATAACAAGCAGACGGTCGACAGCTATATCCGCGACCAGGTCAATCGCTCTGATCTGGTCGATCCGCTCTATCGCACGCGACTCAATCAGCTGCGCTTTTATCGAGAACAGGATGACCGGGAACAATCCGACCATAAGGGCATCTACGATGTATGGCTCCACCTGGTCTTGGTGACGAATGCCCGGTACCGAATGTCCTCGGCAGAGGCGAGAGCGACGGGGAAGTCGTTCCAAGCGGCCTGCTCTGCACAGGACATCGCGCTCTCCCGGTATTCCATTATGCCCGACCACGCGCACCTCCTGGTCAGGGCCCCGTATTCCCTGAGTGCCCGAGAGGTGCTGGGAGGCGTCAAGAATGGAAGCGGGCGGGCTCTAAAACGCCTCGCCTTCTGGCAGGACGGCGGGTACGCGGGGACGGTTGGCCCCTATCCGCTCCAGGTCGCGCTGGACCGGAATCGAGCGCACGGCTGGTGCCGGGGGCCGAGGCCGGCCTGACATCTTTCCGCGGGCCGGGATAAACCCGTCCCGCGGGGATGCCGTCCCGCGGGACTCACAACCCCGGTGTGCGATACCGCACCCGGTACATGACCCGGTGGGAGGATTCCGCCGGCACCCGGCTGGACAACTCGATGAGGTCACCGGTCACCTCCGCATCGCTCGAGGCGCTCAGCAATTCCCAATCGACGCTGACGGCAGGGCGCGCCTCGATCACGACATCGATGGGCTCGGTCCGGGCATTGTCCACGACGACGGCATAGCGGCCCTCCACAGCGCCGCCGCCCCGGCGCTGTTCCCGCAGGGTCCGGCGGCGCCCGGTCACCAGGGGATCATGCCCCAGCCCGCACCGCATGATCCCGCCCGGGTTGACATGCCCCGTTTCGGATTCGGTCCACAGCGCCCCGCGCCCCATGCCCCGCCGGATGGTCACGCGGCCGGGCGGAAGCGGCTTCCCCAACCTGTGCTCGGCCCGATTGGAGAGGGTAATCTCCCGAAACAGGGCATCGGCGCCCGAGGCCCGTCCCGCGGGCACGTCCCCCGCCTTCATCCGCCAGACCTGCCTCGCCGGGATCCGGCGCGCCCGGATATAGGGGATATCGGACCGGCTCATGGCCGGCACGTCAACCGGCTCCGGCACCCGGTAGGACCGGCCCGGCTCCACGGGGATGTGGCGCGGCTCCCACAGGTCCGACAGGAGGCTGTCTTTTTCCAGCATGAGAAATCCGGGGCCGCCCGTCCGCGCGGGGGCCGGTCCTCCGGGCCGGGAGGCCAACCGGATCTCCGCACCGGAGAAGGCGCGGGCGGTGTTATTCTCCAGGACAATCGCCGCGCCCAGGTCTGCAGACCAGACATCGCCGGCCTGCGACGCGGGCCGAATCAACAGCTCGTACGCCGCCGACCAGGAGATGCCGGCGCACGAGTATACAAGATCTACGCGACGGGGCCCTTCCACGGGCGCCGTGCAGGAAAGCACAACCGGCGCGTCCATCCGCACGCGAAGCGGGATGCCGGTTGCCATGGGAGACCGGCCCCACCGGACATCCCCGTCCGATATCTGCGGGTGTCTCACCCGCGGTGCGACACCGGGGGTCGCCCGCCCCCATTGGTGCAGCTCGATCGGGAACCGCCGGGCGAGGAGGTTCAGCCGCTCCACGTGCGCGCTCAGGGGCAGATCCTCCAGCACCAGCCATTGCCGGGCGCCGGTGAACACAACCTCCCGCTCTTCCCGGATCAGGGCCTCGCCCCCCGCTACCTCCATGGTGAGAGGCGCCCCCGGCACGGCATACACCGTCTGCGTGGAGGGCGGGCGGGCGGGCGCGACGACGGCCCCGCCCAGCCCCAGGGCCAGCACGAGCACCCGCGCCCCCCGGCCGGGGCGCGCACGAGGATGGATCCAATCCTCCTTCATGGCTACCAGCGATACCGCACCGTGTAGTGAATGCTCCGGGTCCCGCCGGCCTTCAACACCGGACGAAACTCGATTCGCTGGTCCCCGGTTTCCTGGTAGGGCGTATCCGCTTTGACAATTTCAAAATCCGGCCAGCGGTAGAGGTGTTCCACCACGCGGATCGTAACGTCGCGGTCGGACGTGTTTTCCAGTCGAATCTCAAACGATTCCTCGTATTCCTTCAGGGGGGTGACTTCCCGGTAATGCGTCCGTTTCCGCTCGCCCCGCAGATCCGGGGCGGGCCCCAGGCGCACATGCCCGCGTTGCCCGACCGGGGTCGCGGATATGAATTCTTCGCCGGCAAAGCTCAGCATGCCGTCCTCGTGCTGCCGGTAGAGCCGCAGGCGCCCCGGCGGAAGCGAAACGCCCAACCCCGCGTCGGCGGTGTTGTCGAACTCCAGGTAGGTCTCCACCGTATTGCGGGATTCCGTGCCGTAGTTCCAATCGTTCCGCCGGTTCTGCTGGAATCGCTCAAAGATCACCCCGTCGTACACATAAAACCGGTCGACCGGCATATCCCGCACCTGCTCCCAGGCAAAATGCCGGGTCTGCCCGTCGGGCAGGGTGGCGGGCTCCTGCAGTTCGTACGTATCCAGCGTGGACAACCCCGCGAGCAGGCGGCCCAGGGCGGGCTCATCCCGCCCGTACCGATACCACAGCGCAGGCTCCTGATCGGGGCGCGTCCCCCGGGGATCGAACAGGGGGGCGGTCTGCCCCTTCTCGGTTGCCACAAACCGCAAGCGGGCATTCTCTATGTCGGCGCCCGATCGGTTTTCGACAGAGAACCGGACGGACATGTCCATCGTTTCTTCCGCCTCATCCATCAACAGCTCGTAAATCGCCCGCCAGGTCCATCCATCCGCCTGGTAGGCAAGCCTGAGGTTGACCGGCCCGCCCCCGGCCGCCTCCGTTTCCCACACCAGGGTCGGCTCCAGAAAGGCCCGTGTTTCCGCATCGGGAAAGATAATCTCGACCGCCTCCGCCCGGTCTACGGCATGGAGAGCGCCCTCCGCATCGCGCAGGGCGTAGGACGCCGCCTCCTCCTCGGCGCCGGCGGCCACCAGCCGGCCGCGAATGTCTCCGGACCGGGTCCGCACCACGACCTCGTGCCCCCGATACAGACGCAGGAGGCGGTCCAGTTCCCCGGCGTCCCAGGCGAACCGCTGGACGCGGATATTGAGCGCCTCCGCCCCCGCGGCGGGAAACTGGGAAATGCTCATGGGGCGCGTGCGGGCCGGCAACCCCTTGATGTGCAGATCGCTCGGCCCGGCCGGCACGGAGAACCGGCGAAGTTCCCGGATCGAGGCAAATCCCGAGTCGTACACATCCACCGACAGGCGCGCCGGGGAGGGAGAGACCACAGGCGCGGCTCCCGCTGTCATGCCCCCCACCATCAGGGCGCCCACACCACAAAGAATCCGTTTCTGCCAAAGGCGACTCATCATGTACTGTCCTCTCTGCTTCAAGCATTCGTTCTTCGCGTGGAGAATACCAGCCCGCCCGCAAGCCTGTCACGTCCGCGCTGAGGCGCCCCGGCTCCGCCCCGCGCCGACTTCGCACTTGCGGATTCCCCGCACACCCCTATGCTGGTCCCGCAATCTGACCCCGGAGGAAGTCCCGCGTATGAGTCGCACGCGCGTCGTCGCCATTGCCAACCAGAAAGGCGGGGTGGGCAAGACCACCACGGCCGTGAATCTCTCTGCCTGCCTCGCGGAGAAGCGCCACCGCATTCTGCTCATCGATCTCGATCCCCAGGCCAATGCCACCAGCGGCCTGGGCTTCGACAAAGAGGAAGGCGGCAGCATCTACGATGCCCTCCTCGGCGAGGGCCGCCTGGCCGACCGGATCCGCCCCTCCGGCCTCGACCGGCTCGACCTCGTCCCCGCGGAAGTGGATCTCGCGGGCGCCGAGATCGACGTGGCCCGGTCCGACCACTATCTGCACCGCTTCCGGCAGACCCTCGATCCCGTGCGCGAACAAGACCAGTACGAATTCATCATCGTCGACTGCCCGCCGTCGCTCGGCATCCTCACCATGAATGCCCTGACGGCGGCCCACAGCGTGCTCATCACGCTTCAGTGCGAATACTACGCCCTCGAGGGGTTGAGCGTCATCAAGCGACTCGTTCAGCAACTGCGCGAGAGCGGCGCGAACCCCGCCCTCGAGATCGAAGGCATTCTGATGACCATGTACGACATGCGCACGAATCTCTCCCGGGATGTGGTGCAGGATGTGTGCGAACACCTGCCCGACGAGGTGTTTGACACCCTGATTCCCCGCAGCGTTCGGCTGAGCGAAGCCCCCAGCTTCGGCCAGCCGATTATCCAGTATGAACCGAACAGCACCGGCGCCGCGGCCTACCGCCGCGCGGCCCGCGAGTTTCTCGCCCGCCAACGCCGGCGGACCGCGGCCGCTCCGCCCGACGCCCCCCCGCCGGATGCCGACCCGGCGCCCCCCGCCCTCGGAGAGTCCTGAGTACCGCGCCGCCCGGCGGGCCTCAGCCCTGCAGGGCCTCCGCCGACAACCCCTGCTCCGTCTCCCGGCGCAGGCGCTTCAGCCGGCCGCTGATGCTGATTTTCTTCACCGGCGGCACGTGGTCGATAAACAGAACCCCATCCAGGTGGTCGATTTCGTGCTGGATGGCCCGCGCCAGGAGGCCCCGCGCCTCCAGGGCCTTTTCCGCCCCGTCCACATCCCGATACCGCACGGCAATCTCCGCCGCCCGCCGCACCGGCAATACAATGTCCGGAAAACTGAGACATCCCTCTTCGCCGTTCTCCCTGTCGTCGGAGGCCTCGACTATCGTCGGATCCACCAGGACCAACGGCATGGGCACATCCGGATTCAGCGGCTCCCCCTCCGCATCCAGATCCGCCTGCGGCGGCACGTCGAGCACACAAACGGGCGTCGTGCTCCCGACCTGCTGGGCGGCCAGACCGATCCCGTTCGCTTCGTACATGGTCTCGAGCATATCGTTCGCCATGCGCCGGAGGTCCTCGTCAAACGCGCGGACCTCCCCCCGGGAAGCCCGCAACACGGGGTCTCCATACTGTCGAATCTTGTATTTCACTGGTTTTCCAATCTCCCGGCCCGTCGCGCCGTGCGTCTCGGGCCTATCGCTCGGGCGGTGTGATCTTGCCCTTCCGTTTGGGTTGCCCTACAGTACGACTCACCATGAGCCGGACATTGATCATTATTCCCACGTACAACGAGATCAGCAACGTGACATCCATCGCGCGTTCGATCTTCGAGGTGCATCCGCCGGCTCACATCCTCTTTGTAGATGATAACTCACCCGATGGTACAGGGCAATTGATCGATGAAATGCGGGAGGGCGACGACCGCGTCCATGTCCTCCACCGCAAAAACAAAGAAGGGCTGGGCCGGGCCTACATCGCCGGCTTCCAGTGGGCCATCGAGCGCGACTACGAGTTCATCTTCGAAATGGATGCGGACTTCTCGCACGACCCGGCCGCCATCCCGGCCTTCCTGGATCGCGCCCGGGAGGCGGACCTCGTGCTCGGCACCCGGTATCTGGGCGGCATCCGGGTGATCAACTGGCCGCTCAACCGGCTGATTCTCAGCAAAGGGGCCAGCCTCTACGTGCGCCTCATCACCGGGATGCCCTTCAGCGATCCGACCGGCGGGTACAAGTGCTACCGGCGGGGCGTCCTGGAAACCATCGACCTGGATCAAATCACCTCCAACGGCTACTCCTTTCAGATCGAAATGACCTACACCGCCTGGATGCTGGGCTTCACCATCGCGGAAACGCCGATCACCTTCGAGGAGCGACGCTCCGGCCAGTCCAAGATGAGTGCCCGCATTGTCCGGGAGGCCCTGACCATGGTGTGGACCCTGGCGTTCCGGTTCCGCTTCCGGCGCCGCCCGTGGAAACAGATCCCCAAACGCAGTGTGCAGTCATGAACGATGCCTTCAGCATGGCCCGGGCCCTGCCCCGGGCCCTCCGGGTTAAACAATGGACGAAGAATGCCGTGGTCTTCGCGGCCCTGGTCTTCGCGCTCGGGGAGCGGTCCGAGGTCGCCGGCCTCCACGATATTCCCGCGGCCGCGATGGCCGCCCTCCTGTTTTGCCTGATCTCCAGCGGCGTCTACCTCTTGAATGATGTCCGGGACCTGGAGCAGGACCGTCAGCACCCCCTGAAGCAGTACCGCCCCATCGCGGCCGGCACCCTGCCGGTGTCCACCGCGGTCGGGCTGGCCGTCCTGCTTCTGGGGGGCGGCCTGGCCTCCGCCTGGTTCCTCTCCCCGGCCTTCTTTGCCGTCGCCGGCGGCTACGTCGCCATGCAGTTCTTCTACAGCATGAAACTCAAAGAGATCCCGCTGGTCGACATCTTCGTCATCGCCATCGGGTTTGTCTTTCGGGCCCTGGCGGGGGCCGTCGCCATCCAGGTGCCGATTTCCCCCTGGCTCCTCCTCTGCACCCTGCTGCTCGCTTTGTTTCTCGCCCTCTGCAAACGCCGGCACGAACGGGTCATCGAAGAAGATTTCAATGCCGCCACCCGGCCCTCCCTCCGCCACTACGACCCGAAGCTGCTCGATCAGCTCATCGCCATCGTCAGCGCCGCCACCATCACCAGCTACTCCCTCTACACCCTGTGGCCCGACACGGTGGACAAATTCGGCTCCTACCGCCTCGGCTTTACCATCCCCTTCGTCATTTTCGGCCTCTTCCGCTACCTGGACCTCGTGTACCGCCACGAACACGGCGGCCGCCCCGAACAGACCCTCCTCACCGACGGCCCCCTGCTCGCGGACATCGCGCTCTACGGCGTCAGCGTCCTGCTGCTGCTGTTTGTTTTTTGAACGCGCACGCCCCCCCGACGGTCTGAGCCGTCTGGTCCGCCGCGCCGGCCCGATCCCGGCGGAAGAGGCGGAGGACAAGGGAGCGTGAGCCTCATGCGCCCCGCATGCAACGGGGGGCGATGCTTGACGGGGGGGCCCGGGCTCCGTAGTCTGTGCGCTTTTCAGGCAGAGGTTGGCCCCCTGCCCCCTACAGCCGAAACAAAACCGGAACCAGCAGGAACGTTCGATGGCCGATACCAACGCTCGACCGCACAGCCCGCCGTCCGCCGGCACAGGACCTTCAGCGCCGGACATCCAGCCCGAGCGCTTCTTCCGGCAGATCGACTGGAGTGCCTTCTGGACCTCCTTTCTGACGACGCTCGCCGTCTACGTCTACACCCTGGCTCCCACGGTCACCCTGGAAGACTCCGGGGAGCTCGTCGTGGCCTCCGACTACCTCGGTGTGCCCCACCCCCCCGGGTACCCGATCTGGACGCTGATCACCTGGCTCTTCCAGTGGGTCTTTCACTGGGTGACCTACAACGGACACCCCAACCCCGCCTGGTCCGTGGGCCTCATGTCGGCCTTCTTCGGGGCCCTCGCCTGCGGCCTCCTCTCCATGCTCATCAGCCGCTCCGGGATGGCCACGCTGCGCAGCATGGGCAACGTCACGCAAACACTCGGCGAGAAGGCCGAAAGCACCATCTGCTGGGTCAGCGGCGTCACGGGCGGACTCCTCTTCGCCTTCAGCCCGGGTCTCTGGTCGCAATCCGTCATTGTCGAGGTGTACAGCCTCAACGCGTTTTTTCTGGTGATCATCCTGCTGCTGACCTACCGCTGGTTCAGCCGCCCGGCCGACACGGTCTTCCTCTGGCTCATGGCCTTCCTCTTCGGCCTCGGCCTCACCAACCACCAGACCCTCATGTTTGTGGGCCTGGCCATTGCGGCGGCGGTTCTGTTTCGCGACGTCACCCTGTTTCGCGACTTCGTCACCGTCGGCGCCTTCTTCATCGCCCTCGTCGCGTTCAACATCTTCATCAAGAACATCGACCCCAACCTCATGTGGAAGGCGGGGCCGGATCACGCCGGGTTCTGGATCCAGACCTTTCTCGCCGTCGCCGTGCCGGCGGCCGCCATCTTTGTCCTGCCCCGGGGGAAGATCGTCGGCCCCACGTACCTGCTCGCGCTGCTCGGGATCTCCTTCTACTTCTACCTGCCCTTTGCCTCGGAGCAGAATCCCCCCATGAACTGGGCCTATCCCCGGACGTGGGACGGCTTCCTGCACGCCATCACCCGGGGGCAGTACGAGAAAGTCACGCTCTCGAATATCTTCGGCGACCCCGCCCGCTTCGTCAGCCAGCTCGGGGCCTACTTCCGCGACCTTCGCATGCAGTACTCCCTGCCCATCGCGCTGGTCGGGTTTCTCCCCTTCACGGCCTGGACCATCAAGGTCGGGCCGCGGCGGCTGAACATGTTTTACGTCGCGTTTGCCCTCATCATCCCCGTCACGCTCTTTGCCTTCCTGCTCAAGCTGGTCACCCCGGCCGCGGAAGCCGCGGAGCTGGCCGGCGCCCAGAGCCACCTCTTTGAATACCTTTACAAAATCCTCGCCGCCCTCATCATCTCCATCGGAATCGTAGGCGTACTGGACCTGATCATGAACTTCTTCGAGCGGGAGATTAAGCGGGGCGGATGGGCCGGGGCGGGGGCCATTTTCATCCTCGCGGTCGCCGCGGCCGCCCTCGCCTTTTTCGACCTCCGCATGCTCCTCTTCTTCTTTAACGAGGACGTGACCACGGCCAACCGGTTGACCTACAGCGGCATCATCCTGCTCCCCCCCGCCCTGGCCGCCGGGGTGTGGTGGCTGCGCAAGGGGCCGGTCCGGCTCGGCAGCGTGCTCGACCACATCGCCCAGCGCTGGATCCTGGTGACCATCACCGCCTTCCTGGCCCTGAGCGTCATCCTGGTGATCTTCCTCAACCCCAAGCTCGACATCCAGACCCTCTTCATCCAGCGGGTGCAGCTCATCCAGTCCCATGCGGTGTTCGCCATCTGGATCGGCTTCGGCCTGCTGCTGACCCTCGCCTTTTTCGAGACCCGCTTCGGCGGCGGCGCGGCCGTGCGGCGCATCGGGTTCGTGGCCGTCGTCATCCTCCCCCTGCTTTCCATTGCCCTGAACGCCTACGACGAAGAGCGCATCCGCATCGTCGGCGGCGCCGAGCAGCGCGGGCACGATTACGGGTGGCAGTTCGGCAATTGGCAGCTCCGCGGGGTCAACGGCATCAAAGAGGACCTCAAGCACGAACTCAGCCCCGAGGAATTCGAGGAGGAGTGGGCAAACTATCCCACGCCGGGCTACCCCCCCGAAATGACCACCAACGCCATCTTCTTCGGCGGGACCGACCCGGGGCGGTTTGTTCCCACCTACATGATTTATTCCGCCCACGTGCGCGAGGACGTATACCTGATCACCCAGAACGCCCTTGCCGACAACACCTACATGAACGTCATGCGCGACCTCTACGGCGACCGCATCTACATCCCCTCCCAGCAGGACTCCAACGCCGCCTTCCAGCAGTACGTCAACGACGTCAAATCCGGAAAGATTCCCGCCGGCGCGGACGTCAACGTCCAGGGCGGACGGGTGAGCGTGCAGGGCGTACAGGGCGTCATGGCCATCAACGGCATCCTCGCCAAGAAGATCTTCGACTACAACAACCACAACCACGACTTCTACGTCGAGGAAAGCTACGTCATCAACTGGATGTACCC
>CAZCOO010000088.1:0-11508 GCA_964500395.1 uncultured Verrucomicrobiota bacterium | reverse complement strand
GTCGGAGGTCGCGGGGGCAAAAAGAAGCGCCCTTCGATCGAAAGGGCGCTACCGGGCCGGGTGGCCCTGCAAAGATGTCCGCACAAAACGGGGGCGGCGGATCAGGTGAGCTGTTGTTTGGCCTGGTCCACGATGGAGGCAAAGCCGTCGGGGTCGTGGATGGCGATCTCAGAGAGCATTTTGCGGTTGAGCTTGATCTCCGCTTTGTTGAGACCGGCCATGAAGCGGCTGTAGCTGAGGCCGTAGGGCCCGCAGGCGGCCGAGATTCGGGTGACCCAGAGGCGACGGTAGTCCCGTTTGCGGAACTTCCGGTGCGTGGTGGCCATCCGCATGGCGCGATCGACCGATTCGGTGGCGGTGCGATAGAGGCGATGCCGGCCTCCGTAAAAGCCGCGGGCGGCCTTGAGGCGTCGGTTTCTGCGTTTGTGCCGCGCGGGCGCGTTGGTGGCTCGGGGCATGGTGTTCTCCTGCGATGGGGTTGATCAGTTGGCCAGGCTGGCTTCGAAGCGTTTCTGGTCTGCCTTGGAGACCAGGCCGCCGGCACGGCGGCGCCGTTTCTGCTTGGTGGACTTCCCGGTAAACAGGTGTCCGCGACCTGCGCCCTGGCGTTTGAGTTTGCCGGAGGCGGTTCGCTTGAATCGCTTGGCGACGGATTTTCGAGTCTTTTGTTTTGGCATAAATGGACCTCGTCTTGGCTCGCCCCGAAAGACCGCGTCGAGTGGTGACGCCGGGCGGGGATGTTTCGTGCAGTCACGAGAAACGCGAATTCTTACGAAACCCGGGGCGGTCCGTCCAGCCCTTTTCTTGAGAATTTTCCGATCCGCTGGGCGGAGACGCCGGCGAAACGGGAGAAATCATTTGCAAGGCCGGGCGGGCGTCCTATACTCCGGCCTCCGACTGACCGAGCCGAACGCCGGGGAGATAGTTGTATGAAGCACGACGCGGACATTCAGAAGGCGGAAGCGATTGATGTACGGTATGTGGCGCACCTGGCCCGTATCGAGCTGAGCGATGAGGAGATCGAGCAGTTCCAGGGGCAGCTCGAGGATGTTCTCCAGTTTGTGGAGCAGCTTCGGGGGCTGGATGTCGAGGGCGTGGAACCGACGGCGCACGCGGTTCCGGTACACAATGTCTTCCGGCCGGATGAGCCCCGCGAATGCCTGGACCGGGAGCGGGTGATGGAGAATGCCCCGCAGTCCCGGCAGGGCCATTTTCTCGTCCCCCGGATTCTCGAATAGGACCCGACCATGGCTGATCCCTCTCTTGCACAGAAGTCTCTGGCCGACCTGCAGCGAATGCTGGAGGAGGGCGCCTGCAGCTCCGTCGATATCGTGGAGTCGGTCCTGGACCAGATTCGCGCGGTCGATGAGCGGATCGGCGCCTACGTGCACCTGGACGAGGAGGCGGCCCTGGAGCAGGCGCGCCGGGCGGATGATGAACGCGCCGCCGGAACGGCGCGGGCGCTGTGCGGATTGCCGATCTCGGTCAAGGATGTGTTTAACGTAGAGGGCGATCCCTGCCGATGTGCGTCGGCCATCCTCGAGGGGTACACGTCCGTGTACGACGCGACGGCGCTCGGCCGCCTGCGGGAGCAGGGGGCGATTCTGCTGGGCCGGGTGAATATGGATGAGTTCGCCATGGGCTCGAGCACGGAGAACTCCGCGCTGCAGGTGACGCGGAATCCGTGGGATGTGACGTGTGTGCCGGGCGGATCGAGCGGCGGATCGGCGGCGGCGGTGGCCGCGCGGGAGGCCATCGCCTCGGTCGGGTCGGACACGGGGGGGTCGATTCGCCAGCCCGCGGCATTCTGCGGGTGCGTGGGGCTGAAACCGACCTATGGGCGGGTCTCGCGGTATGGGCTGACGGCGTTTGCCTCCTCGCTGGACCAGGTGGGACCGGTGACACGGACGGTGGAGGACGCGGCGATCCTGCTGGGGGCGATGGCGGGACACGATGAGCGCGATTCCACCTCGATCGACCGCCCTGTGCCGGATTACCGCCTGGCCTGCACGGGGGATATGACCGGGATGAAACTGGGGGTGGCGCGCGACTTTTTCGGGGAGGGGATGGACGGGGAGACCCGACGCCTGGTGGAGGCGGCCATCGAAACCTGCCGGGAGCTGGGCGCGGAGATCGTCGATGTCCCGCTTCCCCATACGTCCTACGCGATTGCCACCTACTACATCATTGCCACCGCGGAAGCCTCGGCCAACCTCGCCCGTTTCGACGGGGTCCGGTACGGTCACCGGGGCGAGGGGCGCGATCCCATCGAGATGTACAAGCGGACGCGCGAGGAGGGATTCGGCCGGGAGGTGAAGCGGCGGATCATCCTGGGCACATACGTTTTGAGCAGCGGCTATTACGACGCCTACTACCTGCGGGCGCAGAAGGTGCGCACGCTGATCCGCCGGGACTACGAGCGGGCGTTTGAGGCGTGTGACGCCATCCTGACCCCGACCACCCCGGCGCCGGCCTTCCGCATCGGGGAAAAGGTCAACGATCCGCTGCAGATGTATCTGACGGACATCTGCACGGTGACGGCCAATCTCGCCGGGATCTGCGGTGTTTCCGTGCCCTGCGGGTTTACCGGGGCGGGATTGCCGGTGGGTCTGCAGGTGTTGGGACCGGCCTTTGGCGAGGAGCAGATTCTCCGGGCCGCGCACGCGTACGAGCAATCGCAGTCCTGGCGGTCGCGGACCCCGGCCGCGGCACAACCGGCAACCGGAGAAAGCTGAACAGAGGGCATGATGGACTTTAGGACCACCATCGGGCTGGAGACCCACGTACAGCTCAAGACGCGCACCAAGATCTGGTGCAGTTGTCCCAACGTGGAAGAGGCGGAGCCGAACACGGCGGTGTGTCCGGTCTGCCTGGGATATCCGGGGACGCTGCCGGTATTTAATGCCGAGGCGGCCCGGTTGGTGGCGATGACGGGGATGATGCTGAATTGCCGGGTCAATCCGTTCAGCAAGTTCGACCGGAAAAATTACTACTACCCGGACATGCCCAAGAACTACCAGATCTCCCAGTACGACCAGCCGTTCTGCGAGGAGGGATGGATCGAGATCGACCTCGAGGGCACGCGAAAGCGCATCGGGATAACGCGCATCCACCTGGAGGAGGATGTGGGCAAGAGCATCCATGCGAGCGGGGGCAGCCTGGTGGACTTCAATCGGGCCGGGACGCCGCTGATGGAGATTGTGACGGACCCGGACCTGGCTTCGCCCGAGGAGGCCCACGCCTACCTCCTGGCCCTGAAGGCGATTCTGCAGTACGGCGATATCAGCCACTGCAACCTGGAGATGGGGAATATCCGCTGCGACCTCAACTGCAGTGTCCGGCCGTCGAGCCAGGAGCAACTCGGAACCAAAACCGAGATCAAGAACATGAACACCTTCAAGGGGGTGTACCGGGCGCTCCGGTACGAGGTCCAGCGCCAGCGGGAGGAGCTGCAGAACGGTGGAGTGATCGTGCAGGAGACCCGCCGCTGGGACGATGACGCGGGCATCACCTCGGCCATGCGGACCAAAGAGTATGCGCACGACTACCGCTACTTCCCCGAACCGGACCTGGTCCCGGTCGAGTTGACCGAAGACCAGCTCGCGGAGTGGCGCGCGGCCCTGCCGGAGCTCCCCGAAGCGCGGCGCAACCGGATGGTGGCGGAGTACGGGCTTCCGGAGTACGACGCGGGGGTGCTGGCGGGGGACCGCGCCCTGGCGGACTTCTTCGAGGCGACGGCGGAGGCGTCCGGGAACGCGAAGGCGGCGTCGAACTGGATCATGACCGAGATCCTCCGCATCCTGTCCGAGGACGACCGGGAGATCGGCGATCTGGACCTGACCCCGGAGGCCCTGGCCGGACTCATCCGCCTGGTGGATGACAACACGATCAACAACCGCACGGGCAAGGATGTGCTGGTCGAAATGCTGGCGTCCGGAGCGTCCGCCGAGGCGATTGTAAAGGAAAAGGGGTTGGCGCAGGTCAGCGATACCGGCGCCATCGAGGCTTTTGCCGACCAGGCGATCGCGGAAAACCCCAAGTCGGTCGAGGATTACCGGGCCGGGAAGAAGAACGCCATTCAGCACCTGATGGGGCAGGTGATGCGGTTGAGCCGGGGCAAGGCCAACCCGAAGATGGTGATGGAGTTGTTGCGGGACAAGCTCGAGTCGGGTTGAGGCCCCGCAAGGCGGAGATCAGGGCTTGCGGCGCGAGGGGGAATTGGGCAGTGGGCTGTGGTCCTTGGGCATCGGTTGTTGGGGGAGCCGCGAAGGCGTCACAGTATTCGGATCCACCGAACTCTTTTTGCCGGCAAGCGGGGCTGGTTATGAGTGGCCCGGGCGGAGGATGGCGGCGGCGCCGTAGACGAAGGTTGCGAAGGCAACAATGGTGGGGGCTGTGGGCCAGTCCTGCAGCCAGGAGAGGGCGGTTCCGCTGAGCGCAAGGAGGCCTGCGAGCAGGGCGGAGCCGAGCAGGATCGATCCCGTGCGGCGCAGCCGGGTGATGGCGGTGAGACCGGGCAGCACGAGCATGGCGAAGGTGAACAGGCTGCCGGTGAGGCGGATGCACATCGCGATGGCAATGCCGAGGGCGAGCAGCGTGCCGGTGTGGTAGAGGTCCACCGGCAGACCGTGGGCCCGGGCGGCGTCGGGGTCGAGGGCGGTCGCCGCCAGTTCGCGAAACCAGACCGCGGCCGCCCCGGCCGCGAGCAGAACGGCGATCCCGAGGTTGAGCACATCCGACGGCCGGCTGTACAGCAGGTTGCCGCCGAGCGGGTCAAAGCCGTGACTGTGCAGGCGGGGCATCGCGTTGAGAACCAGCAGCGTGCTCGCCCCGCCGACCAGGTAGAGGGCGGCGATGGTGCTGTCGCCGACGCGGCCGCCGGAGGGGCGGGTCCGGCCGAGAAACAGGAGGGTTCCGAGTGTGGCGACAAAGGCGCCGGTTTCGCCCGGCCAGCCGAGGCCGAGAAAGACCGCCGCGCCGAGGGCCGCCATCTGGGAGGCGGCCAGGCCGGTAAAGGTCCAGCCCCGCATCAGGAGCAGATTGCCGGTGAGGCCGCACAACGCGGCGGCCCCGACTGCGGTGCCGGCGGCCGTCCAGAAAAAGGGATCGGTCAGCATCGTCGCCCTCCAGTCCGGGTGAGGGACAGGGTGTGACCCGCGAACGAGGGGAGCAGGTCGGGATCATGGCTGACCACGATCATGGCGGTTCGATGGTGGCGGTGCAGCCGCCTCAGCATCTCCAGCAAGTTGCTCTGGGTCTCGACGTCGAGGTGCGTGGTGGGTTCGTCGAGCAGGAGCAGGTCCGGCCGTCCCGCCATGGCCCGGGCGATCAGAGCCCGCTGGACCTGCCCGCCGCTGAGGGTGTGCAGCGGGCGCCCGCGCAGGGCGGCGATATCGAGTTCCGCCAAGAGGTCGTCCACGGCCTGCCGGTCCTCCCGGCGCCATCCGCGGAGCCATCGGCGCCGGGCGAGTTGTCCCATGCGGACGCACTCGTCCACGAGCAGGGGATAGGTGGACGGCATGGACCCTCGCTGCGGCACGTACCCGAAGCGGATGCCCGGGCGGACGGCAAAGCGCCCGCTGCGCGGAGGGTGGAGGCCGAGCAGGGTTCGGAAGAGGGTGGTCTTGCCGCATCCGTTCGGGCCCACCAGCCCCCAGAACTCTTCGTCGAGGATCGTCCAGTCGAGGTCCCGGAGGACGGCGTCCTCCCCGTAGCCCACGGACAGGCCCTCCATCTCGATCAAGGCATCCGGCCGTATGGGGATTCCCGCGGTCACGGGGTCTCCGGCCCCGCCAGGGCATCGTGAATGGCGGTGACCATGTAGGTGAGGTTTTCGAGGTAGTTGGTGTGGCCGGGCGGACCGCCGAGGTACAGGGGCAGCCGCAGGACCTTTGCATCGCTCCGGCGCTGCAGGAAGCGAAGGGGGCGCTCGGGGTAGAAGGGCTCGGCGAGCACGAGTCGGATGTCTTCTTCGGCAACCCGGTCGGCCAGACGGGACAGGTGGCCCGGGGTGGGCGGGAGGCCGGGCCGGGGCTCGATATCGCCCGCCACGACCAGGCCGAAGGTATCGCAGAAGTAATCCCACGAAGGATGGAACTGGATCACCCGCGTGCCCTTGTAGGGCCGGAGCCGGTCCTGCAGGTCGGCGTAGGTCCGGCGGACCTCGGCCACGTAGGCGGTGCATGCGGTCCGGTACCGGTCTGCGTGTCCGGGATCGATCCGGGCCAGCCCCGCCGCAATGTTGTGACAGGCGGTGGCCACGTTGTCGGGGGTGAACCAGAAGTGCGGATTGCCGTGGGCGTGCACATCGCCCATGGCGCCGGTGATGGGGCCGGTGGGGACATCCCGGGCCTCCACGCCGACCGACGGGTCGACAAAGCCTTCCCCGCCGAAGCGGAGCGAGCGATTGCGGGCCGCATTCAGAAGGGCCGGCATAAAGGCGTCGAGTTCCATGCCCGCGACGACCACCATGTCTGCCTTGCGCAGTGTCATCACTTCACTGGGCCGGGGCTGGTAGGCGTGCAGGTCGTACCGGCCGCGCGTAATGCTGTGCACGGAGACCCGGTCGCCGCCGATTTGCCGGACGAAATCCGCCATGTCGAGGGTGGAGGTCACCACGCGCACCGGTTCCGCCCCCGCCGCCGAAGCGGCGAGGGCGAGCCCGATGCACGCACGGAGCACACAGCGTGGGGCTGAGAGATTCATATGCGGGACTCCTTGGGTCATGCAGTGTTTCAATTCAGGAGACGGTGAGAATGCGGGCCGATGCCCCAGACGAGCTGGAGGAGGAACAGGTTTTCCTCTTCGCCGTCGTCAAACTCCCGGTAGCGGTACTGGCCCCGCAGGTAGGTGGTATGGGTCAGGTAGTAGCTGAGGAAGCCGGACCCGGCCCACTCCGTCTCTTCGTCGTTCTCCAGCAGTTCGGTCCAGTCGTACCGGCCGCCGACTTCCCAATGCTTGTCCAGGGTGACCTGGAGCGTGGAAAACAGGCCGCCGGGGGCGGTGTCGCGTGCGTCGTCGTCGAGCTGCCAGTATTCGGAGTGCCAGCGCACCCGCTGGTAGGTGTTGGGCCTGCGCCAGTTGACGACCAGGTCCGAGCCCAGGAGTTGATTTCGCTCGCCTTCATCGAGGGCCGCAGATGCGCCCAGTTGCAGGCCGAGGGTATCGCTCAGGGGCAGATCGGCGAAGAGCCGGCCGGTGAACACGCTGTCGTCCCACACGATCACATCGCCGTGGGCGTGGCCGTGTTCGTCCTCCCCGTGCCCTTCTTCCTCGTGGTCGTGTCCATCCTCGTGAGCATGGTCTTCCTCGTGGCCATGCTCGTCTTCATGAGCATGGTCCTCGTCGTGTTCGTGTTCGTCCTCGTGGGCGTGCCCGTGATCTTCTTCCTCGTGGCCGTGGTCATGGGCCTCCTCTTCGTGGCCGTGATCGTGCCCGAGCTCCCGGCCGTTCCAGACGCCGGCGGAAAGCTGGATGTAGAGATCGGCCGGGTTGGGGACCAGCCAGCTCACGGTTAGGCCGTCGTCGTACCACGCATGATCGCCGACCAGTTCGGCGACCACCAGGGGGGTGTCGGCAAACGGCCAGTGATGGCTGTGCACCGGATTGAGGCGCCCGAAGGGCACCAGCCGGCGCCCCGCGGTGGCCTGCAAATCGAGCGGCAGGTCGAGGAAGGTGAGGTAGGCCTCCTCGACGTCGACTTCGGTTTCCGAGCTGCCGTCGATGTATTCCTGTTCGAAGGCGCCGATGAAGTCTCCGCGGATCGAGGGGGCAAGCGTGCCGGAGAGACTCAACTCGACGTGGTCGAGTCGAATCTTGCCGTCATTTCCGTCGTCGTGTTCGAGGTCGTTCCACTCGACCTTGGTGTCGACGATCAGGCTGAGGTCCGGGATTTCAAGTGAGGAGCCCCCACCGGAATAGGCCGGCGGCGGGTCCTGTTCGGCGGCGAAGGCGGATGCCGAGAGCATCAGGCAGAGCAATGCCGTACTGGATAGGCGGGACATGAGAGAATCCTCCTGGGATAGAAAAATGATATGGATACTGAGGTCACGGCGTTCCGGCGCGACCGCGGGTGTGAAGCAGGGATGTAGAAGTGGGGGAGAGTCAGGCGGCGCCGGGCGGATCGCGGGCCCGCAGATCGGGCCGGCAGAGAGCGGGTGATGGAGCGCCGCAATGATCGACGGGTCGCTCCGGGGGCGCGGTTTTCACCAGCGGGGCGGGGCCGTCGCCGGCAAGGGTCACCTGCAGCGCGTCTATCCGGCAGATCGGGCAGTGCTCCGCATCGTGGGCGTGGTGTCTGCATTCCCCGCTACACGGATGCGCGAGGTGCAGATGATGCACGGCCGGTGCGAGGATGGCGCCCGCGGCAAACAGCAACAGCATCGCGGTCCCAAGACCCGGGCGCCGCCGCTGCCGATATTGAGAATGGATTATCATTTGCGGCGATCATGCCTGCTTGAGGGATAAAGGTCAACCGTAGAAGCGGGCCTTTTTCCCCCATCTTGACAGTGTCGCAATCGGCTGTGTACTGTGGTGCTCACATCAGGTGTTGCACGGGTCCCCTTGCCTGGAGTGTCTGCCCTTGACCGCGAATGACGAATACATTGTAGAAATTCTCGAGAGTGTCGGTCTGATCGACCGGCGAACCGGGCAGGATGCCCTGTCAAAAGCCCAGGAGAACGACCGGGAGGTCGTCGATGTCCTGGCCGCGGACGGGACCCTTTCCAAGACCGATATCCTGAAGGCCCTGGCCGGGCAGTTCGGGATGGATACCATTTCCCTTTCCGGGACGGATATCGAGCAGGAGGTGGTGGACGCCGTTCCCTCCGATGTCGCCCGCCGCTACAAGGTCATGCCGGTGTACAAAAGCGACGGCGTTCTGACCGTGGCCATCAGCGACCCGCTCGACGTGGAAACCCTGGACAGTCTCCGGTACGTGCTCAAATCGAATGTAGAAGGGGTTGTCGCGCCGCCCGAAGAGATTGAAAAGGCCCTGAATCATTACTATGCCCACTCGGACACGGCGGTGGACTCCGTCCTGGAGGAAATCACGGAGGGCACCATCGCGGTTCCCACCACGGGTATGCAGGAGCTGGTGAGTGCCGAGGAAGAGGTGACGGAGTCGGATGCTCCGATCATCAAGCTGGTGAGCCTGATCATTCTCGAGGCCTTCCGCAACCGCGCGTCGGACATTCACGTGGAGCCGCTGGCGCGGAAGTTGCGCGTCCGGTACCGGATTGACGGGGTTCTGCACGAGGTCGAGAGCCCGCCCAAGCGTCTGCAGTCGGCCATCATCAGCCGCATCAAGATCATGGCCAACATGTCCATCGCGGAAAAGCGCGTTCCGCAGGACGGCCGCATCCAGATCAATGTGATGGGGCGGGATCTGGATCTGCGCGTGTCGACGGTGCCTTCGAGCCACGGCGAGACAATTGTGATGCGGATCCTCGACAAAGAAGGATTGATGCTGGGACTGCCCGAACTCGGCTTTTTCTCCGACGACCAGGCGACCTTCGAACGGTTTCTGGGCATGGCGGACGGCATCGTTCTGGTGACGGGGCCCACGGGGTCGGGCAAGACCACCACCCTCTACGGCTGCCTGAACTACCTGAACAAACCGGACCGCAAGATCATTACGGTCGAGGATCCCGTGGAGTACCAGCTCAGCGGCATCAACCAGGTTCACGTGCGCAGCGATATCGGGTTGACCTTCGGGTCGGCCCTCCGGTCCATCCTCCGCCAGGCGCCGAACATCATCATGATCGGCGAGATCCGCGACCTGGAAACCGCGGAGATCGCCGTCAACGCATCGCTCACGGGGCACCTCGTCTTCAGCACCCTGCACACCAACGATGCCCCGAGTGCCGTGACCCGGCTCATCGATATCGGTGTCAAGCCCTTCCTGGTGGCGTCCTCCACACGCGGGATCATGGCGCAGCGGCTGGTGCGGAAAATCTGCCCCAACTGCAAAGAGTCGTACACGCCCTCGGAGAAGGATATCCAGGCCCTCGGCCCGGCGGCCGAGCAGGTGGCGGGCCGCGAGCTGCACCGCGGGGCGGGATGCTCGGAGTGCAACGAAACGGGCTACAAGGGACGCTTGGGCATCTTTGAGATTTTCGAGATCACGGACGAAGTCCGCCACATGGTGTATTCGCAGGTTTCCTCGGCCGACCTCCGCCACAAGGCCCGCGAGCTCGGCATGCGCACCCTGCGCGAGGACGGCATCCGCAAAGTGCTCTCCGGGCACACCACGCTCGAGGAAGTATTCCGCGTGACCATGGGGGACAGTTTGTTATGAGTACGGATATTCACTCCATCGACATGCACGACCTGCTCGAACTGGTCGTGCAGGAGGGCGCGTCCGACATTCACCTCGCGGTGGGGGCCCCGCCCATTCTCCGCATCGACGGCGAATTGCACGCGATTGAATCCGACGACCTCCGGCCCGAGGACACCGAGCGGCTCATGCAGGCCATCGCTCCGGAAAAGGCCCAGGAGGAACACAAGGAAAAGGGCGGATCCGATTTCGGGTACCCCTTCGAGGACAAGGGCCGCTTTCGCGTCAGTATTTTCTGGCAGAAGGGCTGCGTGGGGCTGGTCGCGCGGCTGATTCCCTCCAAGCTCATGACCCTGGAGGAGATCGGGCTGCCGCCGCAGGTAAAGGAGTTGCTCTACAAGCCGCGCGGGCTCTTCCTCGTCACGGGGCCGACCGGGTCCGGAAAAACCACCACGCTGGCGAGCATGCTCAACGTGATCAACGAGACGCGCGACTGCCATATCATCACGGTGGAAGATCCCATCGAGTATTATCACCCGCACAAGAAATCCATTTTTACCCAGCGCGAGGTGGGGGTCGATATCCCGGATTTCGCCTCCGCGGTCCGGTCGTCCCTGCGGCAGGACCCGGATGTGATCCTGGTGGGGGAGATGCGCGACCTGGAGACCATGGAGGCCGCCATAACGGCGGCGGAGACCGGCCACCTGGTGTTTGCCACGCTGCACACCACCGGCGCCGCGCGCACGGTCGACCGCATCGTGGACGCATTCCCCACCAATCAGCAGGAAATGATCCGCATCCAGCTTTCGGCCAACCTGATCGCCGTGCTGTCGCAACTGCTGCTTGTTCGCAAGGATGAGCCCGGCCGGATTGCCGCCTATGAGTTCATGGTCACCACGCCTTCCATCAGTTCCCTGATCCGGGACAAAAAGACCTTCCGCCTCACCTCGGACATCCAGACGGGGGCCCGGCACGGCATGGTCACGCTGGACAACTTCCTGCTCAATCTCTACGAGCAGGGCGTCATCAGCTACGAGGACCTCATCGCCAAATGCCAGGACGTGGACACGGTGGTCACCAAGCTCGAGGGCTCCGGAAAGAGGAAGTAGTCGCCATGGCCGATATGCAGCAAATCCAGGATCCGCTTCTCCAGGAACTCCACCAGCAGGAGATCATGTCCGCCCGGCAGGTGGAGGAACTCATGGATGAACATGAGCGCACGGGCCACCCGA
>CAZCOO010000087.1:479-11532 GCA_964500395.1 uncultured Verrucomicrobiota bacterium | reverse complement strand
GTTGGTTGTTGGTACTTGTGGTTTGCCCGGTTCGTGCGTCGGCGCTGTGATAGGGTAGGGCGCTCTGTAGCCACGCCGTTGCACGGCGTGCTCCCCCCCGCCCGTTAACGCCCGTTTGCGGGGCGAGCCGAAGGGGGTGTGATGATTATCCTTTCACCGCGCCGGCGCCGAGACCTTTGACAAACAGGCGCATGGTGAAGAGGAAGATGAGGATGAGGGGGATACTGGCGATGGTAAACCCGGACATGAGGGCGCCCCAATCCTTCACGTATTCGCTGTCGAGCCGCACCAGGCCGACCGCGAGGGTGAGCATGCTGTCGTCGCGCATGACCACCAGCGGCAGGATGTAGTCGTTCCACATGTTGATGAACTGGAGGATGGCCAGCGTGCCGATGATGCTCCCGGACATGGGGAGAACGATGTGGTAGACCTGCTGCAGCGGGCTGGCGCCGTCCACGTCCGCGGCATCGAAGAGATCCTTGGGAATGTCCTCGATGAAGTTGCGCAGGATGTAGATCTGCACGACCTGCCCGCCGGCCACGTACACTACGATCAGCGCCCAGAAGGTGTTGAGCAGGCTCATGTCCTTCAACAGCATGAAGAGCGGGACGAGGTTGGCCACGGTGGGCATGAGCATGAGGATGAGGAAGAAATACCAGAGAAAGGTCTTCCCCGGCAGGGTGTAGCGGGCGAAGAAGAAGGCGGCGTTGAGGGTGAGCGCGAAGGTCATGACCAGCGAGGTCACGCACACGAAGACGGTGTTGAAGATGTACCCCGAGACCATGGACCACGCCTTGGCGTAGTTTTCGAAATGGAAGGGGAAGGAAAGGCTGACCGGGCTGGCCAGGAATTGGGTCCCGTCCTTTCCGCTGATCACGAGCATGACGTAGAGCGGGAAGAAGGCGGCGGCGAGGATGAACAGGATGAACAGGTGTTTCCAGAGCTCGCCCGCGGTTTGTTTCCAGTTCAACATGATGGGGCCTCTATTTCTCCACCCGCACGTAGCGGTTGTTCAATTCGGATAAGACGAGGATAAAGGCGAAGATGATCAGGCCGATGCAGCAGGCGTAGCCGGCCTGGCCGCTGGTGAAGGCGTTGCGGAACATCCACAGGTCGGGCACCATCATCTTGCCGTTGGGCCCGCCGGAGTCCCCGAAGAGGATGAGGATGAAGCCGTACATCTGGAAGGTCCCGATAATCAGCATGACCAGATTGATGCGCACCTGGGTCATGATGAGGGGGAACTCGATGAACTTGAACTTTCCGAACGGCCCGACGCCGTCGAGGTCGGCGGCCTCGTACACGCTGTTGCTGATGGACTGCAGGCCGGCGAGGTAGATGAGCACGCCCACGATGTTCACCCAGGGGAAGCCCCAGAGGATGAAGGCGGGCAGCACCAGCTTGGGGTCGCCCAGCCACGGCGGCGGCTTGCCGGAGCTGAAGACCCCGCCCCAGCCGAGCCACTGGTCGAGCTGAGACAGGATGGCCATGATGCCGGTGTTGTCCAGGATCATGTTAAAGATGCCGTTGGGCTCGAAGAAGAATTTCCAGATGAGCAGGTAGACCATGCCGGGGATGATCATGGGCACCACGAACAGCACGCGGTACCAGTAGTTCGCGGCATCGCTGCGCAGCCGGTGGATGGCCACCGCGGTGGCGATGGAGGGTGTGAGCTTGACGATGTTGGCCACCACGAGGATGGAGATGATGGTGAAGCCGCTCCACAGTGTGGCGTCGCCGCCGGCGTGCGCCCCCAGGGCCCAGAAGATGAAGCCCATGGCGGTGAACGTCTGGATGAGCTTCATGGGGTAGAGGCGGATCCATCCCCGGGAAAAGGGGGCCAGCCAGAGAAAGAGGCCGATGCCGATGATGGTTACGGTGTAGGCAAACACGGCGGTGAGGCCGAGGGCCTTGAGGGACTCGCCGAGGCCGAGCAGTCCCAGCACCATGACCAGGAGCGGCTTGTTTTCGCTCTCGTTGTTCATGAGCAGCAGGGTCAGGCCCGCGGGCAGCAGCCAGAGGACGACGGAGAGGGCGACGCTGCCGGCGGGGGCTTCGATCCCGACGAAGGCTTCCCCGATGGAGACGAGGGTGACCGCGCTGATGAGGGGGGAGACGATACCGGCCAGGGCCATGACCACGTAGCTCTTTTTGGTCTGTTTGCGTCCGACGGCCATAAAGACGATGAGCATGAGGAAGGCCACCCCCCAGTACCACGGGGTGCCGAGGGCTTTGCGGAAGTGCGCCATGCCGATGAAGATGTTGATGGTGTCGCCGTCCCAGCGATAAAAGGCGTGATAGAAGGCGCTGACCGCCGGGAAGTAGGCGAACGTGGCCACGAGCAGGGCACTCGGGAGCACAAAGAAGTAGAGGGGCCAGTAGTGGGTGAGCCGTTTGTAGCTGATGACTTTTGACATGGGGCTATTCCAGGCGTTCGCGTTCCAGATAGGTGAAAAACTCGTCCACGAATTCGCTTTCCCGATTCTTTTCCTCGATCGTCTGTTTGGCCTGCTTGAGGAGGGCGTCATACCGCCGCTGGCCGTTTTCGAGCAATACGAGGGTGTCCCAGGAGCGCAACAGCTTGTCCCGTTGCTGGTCGTTGTCGCGCAGGGTGGACTGGGCGAGAAAGGCGGAGCGCTTGGCCTGCCGGTTGGGCAGGATTTCGGCGTAGCTCCGGTAGGACTTCGCATAGTCGGCCGCGGCGGCGGGGGGGAGCTGATCGCGCAGGGAGTCGGCGTATTCCTCGTAGGTGATGTCCTGGGAGATGTAGGGCCAGTAGACCTGCTCTTCGACCATCCGGGCCTGGCTGCCTTCGCCGGAGAAGGAAATGCTCATATCGCCCCAGTAGCCCACGTAGTTGGGCTCGAAGTTTTGCAGCATGTCGGTGGCCACGGCGCCCCGCACCGAGGGGATCCACTCGGCGTATTCGTTGAGCACGGTGTTGTTTTCGGGGAGGGTGCAGAATTGGAGGAACTCGATGCAGAGGTCGAAGTTTTTGGTGTAGCGGGTGATGCCGAAGCCGAACCCGGTGCCGGTATTGGCCTCGGAGACCCGGCCGTCGAAGTACTGCCCGTATTCCGGGTGGTCGCGGGTGACCATGGGGAGGTCGAAGATGCCCACCTCGAAGGTCTGGTCCTCCGGCAGGTCTTTGATCTTCTTGATAAAGCTGCGGGCGTCCCAGCTCCCGGAGCTGATCATGCCGGCCCGGCCCTGGACGAAGCTGAAGCCCGCATCCATGCGCCCGAGGGCCATGAAGCCCCGCGGGAAGTGGGCGGCGAGCTGGTTCATGAGGTCCAGCCCCGCTTTGTATTGGGGGTTGTCCAGCCCGTAGTTGCCGGTGAGGACCGCCATGAGCTTCTCTTCGTCCATGCAGTAGCCGTCGTAATCGCGGTCTTCCGCGAGGTAGATGTCGGAGGTCATGCTGCTGAGGTAACGGTAGCGCATGAAGCCGACCTGGTACTTCGACGAGGCGATGGGGACGATCTTTTCTTCGACGCGTTCATCATAGGCGCGGATCCGGTCGCAGATCTCCATCAGCTCGCTGAAGCTGGTCGGGGCCTTGTCGGAGCCGACCGCCTCGCGGAAGAGATCCTTGTTGTAGAACATGCGGACGGTGAACTGGCTGAAGCCGACGCCGAAGTATTCGAAGAGGTCATCCTTGTACTGCCCGCGCAGGCCGTCGGTGAAGGTGTTGACCCAGCGGGTGTCCCGGAGCCGGCGGTATACGTCGAGGTAGTGCTCCTCGTCCTCGGTCAGGCCGGTTTGCCGGGAGAGCTCCTCGTACCGTCGGCCGATCATGGGATTGGGGTCCTGGAGGATCTTGGTCAGGGGGTAGAAGTAGCGGCCGAGGTATTCCTCGTTGAACTTGCCGATCTGAATCATGTCGGGGGCGGTGCCGCCGATGAGCTGGGTGGTGACAAACTGGGTGTACGCCTTCTCCGGGATGGGGTTCTGGAGGATTTTGACCTTTACGCCCTGCTCGGCCTTGTATGCCTCGAACCGCTCGATGACGTCGTCAATTCCGTCGCGCACCCCGAGTTCGAGCTGCCAGTGGGCCAGGCGGATCACCTTGTAGCCTTCCTCGGCCTGGCGCATCTGAAAGACATTCAGGAGCGCCCCGGCGTAGCAGAAGAGCAGGATGGTGAGGCCGATGCCGTTGATCACTTTGGAACGTTGCTCTTTTTTGCCCATCAGAGGATGTCCGGTTGTTGTTGGGAAAACAGTTCGTCGATGATTTCTTCGGTAAAGCCGTTGAGGTTCAGGTCGCGGACTTCCTCCCGGGTGAAGGCCCCGTAGCGCACGGCCTGCTCGACCGCGAAATAGCTGCGCTCGTCACTGGGCATTTCTTCGACCAGCTTGCGGTAGTAGCGGCCGGCGGTCTCGGTGTCGTCCAGGAGCGATTCGGACATGCGGGCGATCCGGACCATCCCGTTGGCCCGGTTCTTGTAGCCGGTGGTGCGGATGGTGCCGATTTCCACATAGCGGATAAAGGCGTCGCGACTCTTGCGGTATTCGCCGCGCCAGAAATACGCCTCGCCGAGCAGTTCGTCGTAGGACGGCGCCATGGCGGGGTCTTCCCGGGTGGGCTCGGGGAAGAGGGCGCGCTTTTCCTGGAGGTAGCGGATGGCCTCGCCGGTCTGCGGCGAGTCGTAGGGCCCCATGTTGGCCAGGGTCCGGCTCATGAGGGCATCCTGGGCGATGAGGGTGTCGGGATTGGCCGTGATGATCTCGTCCCAGATGTCGTTGGCGCGCTCGAGTTCGCCGAGTTCCGCCAGGGCGGAGGCAAACATGGACTCGGTCAGGAGCCGGGTTGTGCCCTCGACGCCGGCCTCGAGAAGGGACTCGTACTGCGCGGCGGCGCCCTCGAGGTCCCGCCCCTTTTCCCGGAAGTGACCGACCATGGCCAACCCGAGGGCCGCTTCCCGGGAGCCGGCCGAAGCCTCGGGAAAGCTTTCGCGAGCCTGGGTGAAATACTTCTCCGCGAGGTCGTGGGCCTGGAATTCGTATTCCTGCCAGGCCCGGTGGAGTGCCCCGGTCGGGGTTGTGGGTTCCTGGGCCGGGGCCGCCGTCTGCAGCCCGATCAGCACCCCGATTCCCGCCAACAGCATGGTTCCCGCTCGCATCGTCTTCCCTCACCGTCACAAATACTCTGGATACCGCGCCGCCGGGGGACTTCATCGGAGCCCGCACGGGAGCAGTAAAGCGAATTACATGTATAAAAGATTCGAATCTCGGGAAGCAAGGGTATATTTTGATCCGGTTATGATACGATGTCTCTCTGTGCGGAAACGCCCGCTGCTTCTGATCTGTTTGCTTTCCCTCCCCCTCGGGCCCGGGGGGGGCTTCGCATCGACCGCGGCGCCCCCGACGGTGGCGATCGCGAGTTGGCCGGCGTCCCTGTCGAATCGCCCGCCGCAGGCATTGACCCTGGAGGCGTGTGTCTTCATGGCCATAGACCGGGACTACGACATTCGCCTGGAGGCATTGGCCGCGGCGCAGGCCGAGGCGGACCTCCTGGGCGAGCGCGGCCGGTTCGAGCCGCGGGTGTTCGGCCGGGCGGGACGGCGCGAGTCCGAGGAGGAGGGCGCGGACCCGGACCGGACCGACCGGGGCGAACTGGGGGTGCGCTCCCTGCTCCTCACGGGCACGGACCTCTCGCTCTCCTCGACCTTCAGCGACTTCAATGCGGCCGCGAGCAACGACCGCGGCCGGGTGGTGGCCCGCCTCACCCAGCCGCTGCTGCGCGATGCCGGAGTCCGCGTGACCCGGGCCGGGGTTCTGCGGGCCCGCCGCAACCGGGAGATCGCCCGCCTCCAACTCGCCGCGCGGGTGATGGACTCGATTCTCTCGGTGGAGAATCAGTACTGGTCGCTGGTGGCCGCCCGGGAACGGCTCCGCGTACAGCAGGAATCGCTGGAGTTTGCCGAAGAGCTGGCCGAGACCACCCGCCTGAAGGTGGAGGCCGGCATGATGGCCGAGAGCGATATCGTGGAGGCCGAGGCCGCGGTCTCGTCGCGGCGGACCCGCGTGGTGCGGGCCCGGGAGCGCGTTCGCACCATCGAAGACGGCCTCAAGGAGCGGCTCGCTCTCCTCAACAACCCGGCGTCCTGGACCACGTCGCTGGAGCCGGTCACCGAACCGGCCCGGACAGGGGGGACGCCCTCCTTCCTGCAGGTCCTGCGCACGGCGCTGCTCCGCCGGCCCGACATCCGGCAGGAGCGGATGCGGCTGGAAAACGCGGAACTCGGCCTGGATGTGGCCGAGAACAGCCTGCTCCCCCGTCTCGACCTCGTAGCCGATGCTGCGCGGGAGGCGACAGGCGACGGGACCGGGGCCCTCGGGGATGCCTTCGGCGACGCCCCGGAAGAGAGCTGGTCGGTTTTCCTCGAGTTTGAAGTGCCCCTGGGCAATCGAGAGGCGCGGGCCCGCCGCGACCGGGCGGCCGCGGAGACGGACAGCCGGCTGGTGCGCCTCCAGCGGCTCGAGTTGCGCATCGTCCGCGAGCTGCGCCGGGCCGTCGATGCCGTCAACACCGCCCGCGAGGTCGTGGAGACCACGGCCCGGGAAGTGGAGCTGGAGCAGCTCAAACTCGATAACGAGCGGGCCAAGCTCGAACTCGGCACGTCCACCACGGATAATGTGGTACGGTTTATCCAGTCGCTCAACAACGCGCGCCTGGGCCGGGTCCAGGCCCTGACAGACTACAATCAGGCGCTGGCCGAGCTGGAGCGCCTGCAGGGAACGACGCTTGAAACCTACGGAGTAACCCTCGATGACGTCCAATAAGAATCGTTTTGTCCGCCGCGCCCTGGCGGTCCTGCTGGCGCCCGCAGTGCTGATCCCCGCCCCCTCCGCCCCGGCGCAGGACCCCGCCGAACCCCCCGAAATGCAGGAACTGGAACGCCGCGCGGCGGAGCTGGACCGCATGGAGACCCGGCTGGAGACCCAGGCGGCGGACCTGCAGACCGCGGAGCAGAAGCAGAGCAATATCGAGCTGCGGCAGGCGGTCCTGGACGCGCGGTCGGCCCTGGTGAAGTGGCGGCGGGCCCAGCAGGAATACGCCCTCAACCGGAAGCTGGCCGATCGGGGCATCGTCTCGGCCCGGGAAGTGGAGTCCGCCCGGGAAGCGGCCGAAAATGCCCGCCTGGCCCATCGCGATGCGGTCCTCGCCCTCGAGCGAACCCGCCTGGACATCCTGCGCGAGGCCGCGGTGATCACCGTGGTGGGGGCCCGGGTCTACCGGACGGAGTCGGTCCGCAAGTCCGTGGACGTCACCCTGGCCAATCTCTCCAATCTCGGCCGGGCCGCGGTGGCCTACTATGACGACTCGGAAGACGCCCTGCGCACCCGCCTGCGGGTGCCGGATATCCGGGTGTCGCTGCGGGACGATGCCATCATCGCCGAGCCCTACGTGCAGACGGTCGACAAGCTGGACCTGGGTGAAGAAGCCACCCTGACCTTTGAACTCCTGCAGGGGGACCTGGAATCGGTCACGGTGGACATCGTCTACTTCGACAAGACGGTGTCCGAGCGGGTCTTTCTGCGCAAGGACTCCGAAGACGACCAGCCCGCGGTCAACGCGCTGAACTTCGACCAGACCGGCCAACTCGGCGAGACCATCACCTACGACCTGGTGCTCGAACGGCTGGCCGAGACGGAAAAGACCTACCGGCTGGCCGTGTTGAACATGCCGCCGGAGCTGCAGAGCCGTTTCCGGGACGTGGAGCAGGAGGCCACCGTCTCCGCGGTAAAATTCGCCCAGGACGTGACCCGGAAGACCCTGGAGCTGCAGTTGATTATCCCCGAGGAAATGGCCCAGGAAAAACTGGACGAGCCGGTGACGTTCTATGTCCTCGCGCTGGACGAAGACGCCCGGGAAGCCCTCCTGGCGTTAAAACGGGCCCAGGCCGATGCCGGCGTGGACGCCGAGGACCTGCGGGCGGCCGGCATCGCCCACGAACGGCTGGTGTTTACGCCGCGCGGGGTGGGGCGGTGCGAATTGCTGTCGACGGACCTCTACAAGGAAATCACCGGCAGCGAGCCCGTCTCCATCCGATTCGCCGTACGCAATACCGGCAGCGTGCCCCTGCGCAACATCCGCATGGAGGTCGACCTGCCCGCGGACTGGGAGGCAAACGTGCAGCCCGACGTGGTGCGCGAGCTGGCGCTGGGGGCGGAACAGACCGTCAACATCGAGGTCTTCCCCTCGCCCGATCTCGGCGTGGGCGACTATTCCGTGCGGGTCGATGCCGAGGCCACCCACGAAGGACAGGCGATCACCATCGACGACAAAGTGGTCCGCATCCACGCGGAGAGCCGGGCCAATCTGCTGGGCGGGCTGATCCTGCTCGCGGTGCTGGTGGCGGCCCTGGTGGGCATCGCGGTGTTCCTCGTCCGCCTCGCCCGGCGGTAGGCGGCGAACCGTCCCGGCCCTCCGGCCCGTTTGACAAGAGCCCGATTTCCGTCATACTCGCAATTCGCGCCTGCCGGGAGTGCCCGGCGGGAAGGGGGACACCTGCTGGAAGGAGGACTGTATGACCCTGCATCGCACCCATAACCTGACAACGCTCCTGTTCGCCGCCCTGGCCGCGGCCGGACTCATTCTCACCGGATGCGGACAAAAAACGGACGACAGCGCCGCAGGCGCCGGGGACGTCATGGAAGTAAAGATGGCCTCGGAGGAGATCGAGGGCGACTTCATGACCGTCTGGGGCAAGAACTTCGCCGATCACATGCGCGAAGAGACCGGCGGCACGCTCGATATCACCGTCTACCCCTACGGTTCGCTCGGCGACACCCGCGACATCAACGAGTTGTGCCAGCTCGGGGTGGTGAAGTTTGTCTTCTCCGATTACGCCTGGATCAGCTCCTTTGTGCCGGAGGCGCAGGTGCTGGCCCTGCACTACGTCTGGCCCAGGGAGAACACGCCCGAGGTCCTGTCCTGGGTGGTGAACAACGGCGAGTTCATGGGCAAGCTCGAGGAGGCCTTCCGCAAGCGAAACCTGGTGCCCCTGGCCGTGATGTACGAGGGGTGGCAGTGGCTGACCTCAAAGAAAGAGGCCCGCACCCTGGACGATCTCAAGGGGCTGAAGACCCGGCTCATGGGGTCCAAAATCCTCGTGGAAAACTACCGCAAGTACGGCATCAGCCCGACTCCCATGAGCTACGGCGAAGTCTACAGCGCCCTGCAGACCGGGCTGATCGACGCCCAGGTCAATCCGCTGTTTGCGGATTACAGCATGAAATTCTACGAGGTCACCAAGTACTTCACCCAGATGTGGGCCGAGCCGTTCTTCGGGATTCCCACGGTCAATAAGGAGTTCTACGACTCCCTTTCCCCGGAGACCCGGCAGGCGATGAAGGACTACTTCCAGGGCCACATCATCGAGGCCGGCGAGTGGATCGACAACCGCAACGCCACGGACCGCGGGAAGATCGAGGAAGAGGCCCCGGACATCGTCTGGACCGAGTGGGGCGACGAAGAGATCGCCGAGGCCAAAGCCCTCGTCACCGAGGTCCGCACCAATGCCTACCCGGACCTCGTGGGCGAGCACGCCGTGGACCTGCTCGAAACCCTGCTGAACGACATCGAAAATGCCAAGGCGGCCCTCGCGGCCGAGGCGGAGTCGGACTGACCGGCGCCGCGGCGCCCCGCTCCCGGGCCGGCCCATGGACGAGGACGAACACGCCAACTCGAAATCCGCACCGCCCCGCGGCCCGGCGGCCCTGCTCCGCCGGGCCGGGGCGGTCATCGACGGGTTCGAAGTCTACTCCCTGTGCGTGGGCATTTCGCTGCTGGCGATCTTCCTCATCGCCAACGTCATCGCCCGGATGGTCTGGCAGAGCATCTACTTCATCGAGGAAGTCTCCGAGTTTCTCATCATCTTCATCACCTTCGTGGGGTTGAGCTACGGGGCGCGCCAGGCCCGGCACATCCGCATGGGCGCCTTTCTCGACCTGGCCCCCGACATCGTGGAAAAGGGGATGATCTTCATCATCTCCTCGATTTCCTCGGCGGTCATGTTCCTCATGTCCTGGCATGCGTGGCAGTACATGCTGCACGTAAAGGCGGTCGAGCAGACCACCTCCGCCCTGCGCGCGCCGTACTGGGTCTTCCTCGTCATCATCCCCATCGGGTTCTTCGCCGCCGGCGTGCAGTATCTCCGCACCTTCATCAAGAACTGCCGGGAAAAAGAAGTGTGGCTCTCCTCGGACCGGCAGAGTGAGTACGAGGAGGGCGCGCCGTGACCCTGCTGTGGACCTGCATGGTGATCATGATGCTGCTGGGCTTTCCCTTCATGATCGTGATCCTGGGGTCGCTGCTGCTCAACTCCGCGGTGAACATGCCGGAGCTGAGCGGGGACGTGCTCGTGCAGCAGGTGCTCACCGGCATTACCCCGCCCGCCCTGATCTGCGTGCCCCTTTTCATCCTGGGGGCCAACCTCATCACCGCCGGGGATGCGGCCCCCCGCCTGGTCAACATGATCCGGGTCTTCACCGGCCACATCCCGGGCGGATTGCCCATCACCACCAACGCGAGCTGCACCCTCTTCGGGGCGGTGTCCGGTTCTACCCAGGCCACCGTGGCCGCGGTGGGCAAAACCATGCGGCCCATGCTGCTCAAGGCGGGCTACAAGAGTCCGTTCACCCTGGGGCTCATCATCAACTCCAGCGACATCGCGCTGCTCATCCCGCCCAGCATCGGGTTCATCGTATACGGGGTGGTCACCCAGACCTCCATCGGGGATCTCTTCCTGGCGGGGATCCTGCCCGGCATCCTCATCTTCGGCCTCTTCTCCCTGTACTCGGTGATCTACTCGAAACTTCACAACGTGGGCGTGGCCGAAAAGGCGACCTGGGGGGAACGCAAGAAGGCGCTGAAGGAAGGGGTGCTGGTGCTGGGCTTTCCCCTGATCATCATCGGCGGCATCTACACCGGGATCTTCAGCCCCACGGAGGCCGCGGCCGCCGGCGTAGCCTACGCGCTGGTGCTCGAAGGCTTCATCTACCGCACCCTCACCCGGGACAAACTGCGCATGGCCCTGCTGGACTC
>CAZCOO010000087.1:0-469 GCA_964500395.1 uncultured Verrucomicrobiota bacterium | reverse complement strand
ATCCTGGTTGGCGCGGGGCAGGCCTTCTCCTGGCTGATCGGATTCCTCCGCATCCCGCAGGAGATCATGCCCTACATCATCGGAGAGGATCCCACTCGCCTCACCATTGTCATCACCGTCGTGATCTCCTACTTCGTGGTCTGCATGTTTGTCGACCCGATCGTGGCCATCTACGTCCTCAGCCCGATCTTCCAACCCTACGTGCACAGCCTCGGCATCGACCCGCTGTTCCTCGGCGTGCTGGTGGTGCTGCAGGCGGCCATGGGATCGGCCACCCCGCCCTTCGGGTGCGATATCTTTACCGCCCAGCTCATCTTTCGAAGACCGTACCTGGAGGTGATCTGGCACACCCTGCCGTTCACCTTCATCGAGCTGGGAGCGGCCGCCCTCATCATCACCTTCCCCCGGATCGCCACCTTCATCCCCAGCCTCGCCATGGGCCAGTGAGCCCCGGGCGAGGGGGAGAACC
>CAZCOO010000086.1:0-11664 GCA_964500395.1 uncultured Verrucomicrobiota bacterium | reverse complement strand
GTATGTATACGAGCGGCTGGATGCCGATGTCCGGCCCGGACTCCGGTACCTGTACTGGTTGGAGGAAGTATCCCTGGACGGGGACACGGAACGTTTTGGCCCGGTTTTTGTAGAGGCCGGACCACTCCGGCCGGGCGACCAGATCGCCGGCGCTTCCATCCACACCAGCGGGGTCATGCGCATTGCGTACGACACCCTGGTCGAGGCCGGTGTGCCGGTGGGGCAGGTGGATCCCGCCGAGCTGCAGGTCCTGCTCAGTGGCCGGGAAGTGTCGCGGTTCGTCAGTGCGAGCCGCGGTGTATTCCAGCCCGGGGACTACATGCTGTTCTACGCGCCGCCCACGGAGGGTGCGCGAGACCTTACCATTCGGCTGTCGTCGACAAATGCCGCGGGGATGGCCTGGCGCGAAGCCCGGCCGGTGCCCGGCGAAGGGGATGTGGGCATCGCTCCTGCGGATGGGCAGGGCCAGGCGCGCTTCTCTGTTGAGCCGCGGCATATCCGGGTCCTGGTCACCGGGTTTGAGCAGCCCGTAGTCTGGGTCCTTGACATCACGGACCCGGCCCAACCGGCGATGCTCTACGGTCAGGCGACGGTCCGCCGGGGCGAGGCAGGCGAATACGCGGTCTATCTGAGCCTGGAGAATGATACTGTGATTGACTGCATTGCGGTGCAGGACGATCGTCTGATTGAGATCGAGGAATTGCGAACGGAATAAGCTCCGGCGACAGACCGGAAACAGAGGAATAGACGATGAACCGAAAGTACATAAAGCCGGTAGTCTCCCACTTCACCCGGGAGGACGTCACGGAACTGCTCGGACCCGCACAGACCCAGTACCCCTGTACGACTTGCTCGGATGCGGAAGTGTCTCCGAACGAGATCCTCCAGGGCAAGGTGGTGGATCCCCTGAGGTTGTCCGTGGACACCGGTGATTGTCCGGAGTTCGAACGGATTGAGGTCACGGTGCCGGGGTCGTCCCCGTTCGTGTTCTATGAGTTCAACCGTGCGGACGGGACGGAATCCGGCGGACGCTGGTCGGTCGATATTGAAGACTTCCAATTCCTGGGGGCGCGCGGGGAGTACGATGTCGTGATCCAGTTGATCGATGACGATGGGGATGAAGGCATTCCCTGTCAGACCACGCTGCAAATCGACTGACGGCGTTCCCGACGCATGCCCGCCGGTTTGCCTCGGCCGGCTTTTCCGCACGGTTCCTCCCTTTTATAAAACCGTTGCGGAATGGGGCCTCGTTTGCCAAGATGCCGGATTGTTCGCCGAGCCGACACCCCTGTTGGCCTGCAGGTTTTCCACCTTTTTAAAGGAGGAATCATGAGAAATGTAAAGACCTCTGACGTCCGCAATTTCGCCCTTCTGGGCCACACCGGAAGCGGCAAAACGACCCTCATCGACAACATGCTCTACAAACTGGGAACCACTGAGCGTCAGGGGAGCCCGCAGGATGGAACCAGTGCGTCCGACTACACCGAGGAAGAAAAGAACCACCAGGTCTCCATCTGGGCCACACCATTTGAAGCGACCTACAAGAACAAGGACGGCGAAACGATGGGGATCGTCGCGATCGACACCCCCGGCTATGCGGATTTTACAGGTCAGATGATTGCCGCCACCACGGTTTGTGACAGCGCAATGATCGTCGTCGATGCGGCCTCCGGCATCCAGGTAGGCACAAATCGGGCCTGGCGGCGCTGTGAAAGCCTCACGCTTCCCCGGGGCATTGTCATCAACGGGATCGATCGGGAAAACGCCGACTATGAAGCGACCCTTGCGGCTATTCAGGAGGTGTGGGGCAACAAGTGTTTCCCGGTCACGATCCCCGCTCCGGACAACAGCGAAGTGGTCAATGTACTCGAGGCGCAGAAGGCGCCGGAGTCCATCGCGGAACGGGCTCGCGATCTCAAAGGCCAACTGGTTGAATTTGCCGCCGAGACCGATGATTCCCTGATTGAAAAATACCTGGAGGGCGAAGACCTCACGCCGGAAGAGATATCCGAAGGACTGCACGGGGCCGTCCGCGACGGAAGCCTGATCCCGGTCTTTGCCGTATCCGGTGCGGCGCACGTGGGTATCGAGGAGCTGCTGGAGGGGATCAGTCTGTTGTATCCCTCTCCCGAAGACTGTCCGCATAAGGATGCCGAGGGCAATCCGATCAAATCCGAGGCGGATGGACCCTTTTCCGGTCTGGTCTGGCGGACGGTCAATGATCCCTACGTCGGCCAGCTTTCCTTTGTCCGGGTTTTCAGCGGTACCCTCACAAAGGACACGGACGTGTTCAATGTGACTCGGGATCATAAGGAAAAAGTCGGCCATATCTATATCATGAACGGGCGGGACCAGCAGGAGATCGAGGCCGCTCACCCCGGCGATATCATTGCCCTGCCGAAGTTGAAAGATACCGGCATCAACGACTCCCTTTCGACGGCGACAGACCATATCCATTTTGCCCCGATCGAATTCCCGAATCCGGTGGCGGCGTATGCCATTGAGCCGAAGAGTCGAGGCGACGAGGATAAAATGGCAACGGCCCTCGCCCGGATCACCGATGAAGACCCCACCCTGACCATTGAACGCAATGACGAAACCGGGGAGTTCATCTTCAGTGGTATGGGGGATCTGCAGATCGATATCGCCCTGGAGCGGATGAAGAGCCGCGGAAACGTAGAGGTGGACCTGCATACGCCGAAGGTGGCCTACAAGGAGACCATTCAGTCGAATGGGGAAGGGCACTACCGCCACAAAAAGCAATCCGGCGGCCGCGGGCAGTTCGGTGAGGTCTATCTGAGGGTCTCGCCCAAACCGCCCGAGGAGGAAGAGTGGTTTGTCAATTCCATCGTGGGCGGGGCCATTCCCAAAGGGTTTATCCCGGCGGTGCAAAAAGGCCTGGTCGAAGGGCTGCAGAGGGGTGCGCTCGCCGGCTACCCCGTGGTAAATACCCGGATCGAACTCTACGACGGATCCTACCACGATGTGGATTCATCGGAAGTGGCCTTCAAGATCGCGGCGGCGCGGGCGTTGAGCGACGGCATGACGAAGGCGTCGCCGGTCCTGCTCGAACCGATCATGCACGTGAGAATCTTTGTGCCGGATGAGTTCATGGGGGACGTCAATGGGGAGATCAATCACAAGCGGGGGCGCATTCAGGGCATGGGGTCCGAAGGCGGTCTGCAGGTGGTGGAAGCCGATGTGCCGCAGGCCGAGATGTTTCGGTTCTCCTCAGAACTTCGGAGCATGACGCAGGGACGCGGATCCTTTGAGATGGAGTTTTCGCGCTACGAGATCGTACCGCAGAACATCGCCAAAGGCATCATTGATGCGGCCCGGCAGAAAGACGAACACGAGTAATCGAGGAAGGTCGCCCGTGTCCGGCCGCCGCGGAAGACGCGGAGAGGCCGGCGCGTGACAGTCCGGAACGGAGCGTATGGCTGGTCATAGCAAGTGGGCAAACATCAAGCATAAGAAGGCGGCGGCCGACGCCAAGCGCGGCAAGGTCTTCAGTCGCATCGCAAAAGAACTGACCGTCACGGCGCGCGAAGGCGGGGGCGATCCCTCTGCCAACATTACGTTGCGGACGATCATCCAGAAAGCCCGCGATGCGAATATGCCGGCGGACAACATCGACCGGGCCATCAAAAAGGGAACGGGCGAACTGGATGGGGGCTCCCTCGAGGAGGTGGTCTACGAAGGCTACGCCCAGGGGGGTGTCGGGATCATCGCGGAGTGCCTGACCGACAACCGGAATCGGACGGCCGCCGAAGTGCGCCACGTGTTTAATAAGTACAACGGCAGCCTCGCCGGGCAGGGGAGTGTGAGCCATGCCTTCCAGCGCAAGGGGCTGGTCATTGTCTCCGCGGATGCGGTGGGCGAAGACCGCATGATGGAAGCCGCCCTCGAAGCCGGCGTGGACGACTTGAAGCAGGAGGGGGAGTCGTACGAAATCATCACGGAGCCCACCGATTATGCCCGGGTCGTGGAGGCTTTCCGCGAGGCGGAAATCCCGATCGAAAACAGCGAGCTCACCATGCTGCCGGACAACACCATGCCGGTGGACGACAAGGACCAGGCGGCGTCCCTGCTTCGCTTTATCGAGGCCCTGGAAGACCTGGATGACGTGCAGAATGTCTACTCAAACCTCGATATCACGGATGAGATCCTGCAGCAGATCGAGGGAGAAGATTGACCGGTTCGGGCCGGGCGAAAGCGGCCGGACGCCGTGTTCTGGGCGTCGATACCTCCCTGCGCTCCACCGGCGCCGGTGTAGTGGAAGCACACGGGAACCGATTTTCGGGGCTGGCCCACCGGTGCATCCGCAACCCCGCGTCCCGCCGCCATACGGCCTGCCTTCACCACCTGTATTCCGGCATCGCGGACTTGATCGAACAATACGCCCCGTCGGAAGTCGCCGTGGAGGGGATCTTTTACTGTAAAAACGTGCGCACGGCCGTGGTTCTCGGTCAGGCGCGGGGCGCGGTGCTGGCGGCCTGCGAAGCGGCCGGCGTGCCGGTGTTTGAATACTCTCCGCGGCGCGTGAAGCAGGCGGTCGTGGGGGTGGGGAGCGCCCACAAGCAGCAGGTGGCCCACATGGTGACCCGCCTTCTCGGGATACAGGGGGACTTGTCTGAAGACGAGAGCGATGCATTGGCCCTGGCCCTGTGCCACCTGCAACAGCATTCTTCCCTCCGGGATCCGGAGACGGGGCGGATATAAGTCGTCGCGCCGCCCCGGACCGTCCCCCGCCCACCGGACGGTCGCGCCCCCGCGGGAGGGGGCGTTCATCCGCGCCTCGGAGGCCCCTCATCACGAGGCGCCCGGGTTATCCGATGCCGGCCAGCGTCAGAATCTGGTAGACCGCCAGCGAGGCCACATAAGCGAGAACCGTCATATACCCGAGCTGGAACAGGGGCCATTTCCAGGAGTTGGTCTCCCGCCGGGTGATGGCCTGCGTCGGCAGACACTGCATGGCCAGGATATAGAAAACCAGAAGGCTCGCGCAGGTGGCGGCCGTGAAGACGGGCTCTCCATTGCGCCGCTTGGCGTTGCGCAGGGTGTCGTAAAAGGCGGTGGACTCGCCCTCTACAGCCTCCTCGCCCACACCGTATACAATCGCCAGCGTGGAGACGATGACCTCCCGGGCGGCAAAGGAACTGATGATGCCGATCCCGATTTGCCAGTCAAAGCCCAGCGGCCGGATGACGGGCTCAATGAGTTGGCCCATGGTGCCGGCGAATGATTGCTCGAGTGCATGCTGGTTGGTCAGTTCCGCGGCCCGGGCCCGGAGTTCGCTCGCGTCTTCCTCCCGGCCGGACTCCGCGAGCCCGGCGGCCTCCGCCTGCAGGGCCACTGCCTGGGGAGGCGGCTCGGAGCGGGGAAAGGTTGCCAGGACCCACAGGCCGATGGAAATAATCAGGATAATGGTGCCGGCCTGCTTTACGAAAATCATGGCCCGGTCGAGCATCTCTCGCAGGGCCTTGCGGATGCTGGGCCGGCGATAGGGGGGCAGCTCCAGCACAATGGGCCGGCTTTCTCCCCGCAGGATCGTCTTCTTGAAGACGAAGGCCATGAAGAGGGCCGCCACGATTCCGGTAAGGTAGGCCCCCGTAAACAGGAGGGCGGCCTTGACCGGTTGGGTGGGGAACAGCAGCGCTGTCAGCATGACATAGACGGGAATACGGGCTGAACAGCTCATGAGCGGGGCGACCAGGATGGTCACCAGCCGGTCCCGCTCGTTGTCGATGACGCGCGTAGCCATGATCGCGGGGATGGCGCAGGCGTGGGCGGAGAGCATGGGGACAAAGGCCGTGCCGGGAAGCCCGACTTTCCGCATGTAGCGATCGATGACGAAGGCGGCGCGGGACAGGTATCCCGAGTCCTCCAGAAGGGCCAGAAAGAAAAATAGAATGCAAATCTGCGGCAGGAACACGAGAATGCCGCCCACGCCGCCGATAATCCCGTCCACCAGAAGACTGCGCAGCAAGCCCTGGGGGAGATGGTTCTGGAGCCAGCCGCCGACGGTTCCGAAAAAGCCTTCGATCATATCCATCGGCACAGTGGCCACCTGGAAGATCAGCGAAAACATCAGAAGCATTACGGAGAGGAAGGCGAGCACCCCGACCAGCGGGTGCGTCAGCACTCGGTCCAGCCGTTCCGTGGTACTGCTGGTCGCGGTGCCCGGAGATTGTACACACCGTTCGCATACGTCTTCGGACCACGTAAACCGGGAGTGAAACGGGCAGGAATCCTCCGTCTGCGTGCGCACGTCGGTCCGGGCGACGTGAGGGTCCGGGCCGAGTTGCCGTTCCAGCGCGCGGCGGAGATGATCGACGCCCTTCCGGTTGCGGGCAACGGTGGGAACGACCGGGCAGCCCAGTTCCCGCCCGAGCGACTCGGCATCGATGTGGATACCCATCTGCTCCGCCTCGTCCACCATGTTGAGCGCCACGACGGTCGGGATACGGAGGTCGATGACTTGCCCGGCCATAAAGAGGTTTCGCTCCAGGTTGGTGGCATCCACGATAATGATGACGGCATCCGGGGGGCCGCCGTCGAGGATATCCCCTTTGAGAATGTCGCGGGTGATGCGTTCCTCCGGCGTGGTGGCGCGAAGACTGTAGATGCCGGGGAGGTCCAGCAGCTCGGCGGCGCCGTGTCCCAGCAGCATCCGGCCCGAACGCCGCTCTACCGTGGTGCCCGCGAAATTGGCGGTCTTGGCCCGCAATCCGGTCAGGGCGTTGAAGAGGCTGGTTTTCCCGGTATTGGGGTTGCCGACGAGCGCCACCCGGCGCGTCTGCGTGTCGTCACGCCTGAATCCGCTCGGCCCCCGGCTCACGCCGGGAGCGGCTCCATGATGTTCAGCAGCGGGGGAAGAATTCGTCATATCATTGGGATCCCGGGTTCAGGCCCCGACCGGACAGTGAAGCTGCCGGCAGGGGGTCGCGTAAACCCGCCGGGCCAGGCGGGCGGAGACCCCGATGCGGCTGCCGTACACGCGGAGAATAAGGGGGTCGCCTCGCTGTGCGATTTCCACGGTCCGCCCCCGGCAAATGCCCATCGACATCAATCGCAGCATGTCGTCGTCTTCGGCTTCAATGCGCTCAATCACCGCACACGTCCGCTGCGGCATTTCTTCCAGGTTCATCGGCGTCTCGGAGTGGAGCTTCGTTTCCATATCCGTATATATGTCATCTATCCGGTTGATGTGTCAAACAGAAGTTGCCCCGATAAGCCCGTTTATTTATCCAGGCGGTTCTGCAGGGGGGCGCCGACGGGCTCGGGGGATGCGTTACGGCAGGAGCCGGGCCAGCGTGGAGGCAAACAGGTCCGGGCTGTACTGTCCGGCGGGGTTCAGGAACCGGCGTTCGCAGATATTGATCCGGTGCAGGCGAAACGGATCGGTACGGCTGTCATTCAGACCGGCAGAGGTCGTCACCGCCGATTCGTACCCGGCGTTCTGCGCTGCGTTGACGCATGCCTGGTTGTGGGCTCCGCCGGGGTAGGCCAGGTGGCGGACGGGCGAATCGAGCTGTCGTTCGAGTTCGATTTTGCTGTGGCGGAACTCATGTTCGACTGCGTGGGGGGCAAGGTCGGTGAGTGTGGGGTGGGTTGCGGTATGGGAGCCGAAGCCGATGCCGCGTCTCTGGAGCGCCCGGGCATCGGCCCAGGTGAGAAAGCGATTGGAATCCCCTGGAAACGGGGGGGCGGAGAGCTCATCCTGCAGGGAATCCCGCAGGGTGTGGCGCTCCATCCTGGAGAGCGACTGCAGGGCCTGGGCAAGAGCCAACCTCCGCCGCGCCGCCGGGTGGCTCGCCGCGTTTTGAATCGCGGACGGAACCCCCCGCAGGGAGTGCCCGCGCCGGACGGCTTCTTCCAGGAGGAACAGGCAGTGCTCCAATGGAAAGACCCGGTCGCGGCCGATAAAATCCGTGGCGAGATAGATGGTTGCGGGAAGGCCGTGCCTTTGCAGGACGGGCGCGGCAACGTCCGCGTTGTCTGCCCAGCCGTCATCGAAGGTGATCACGACACTGCCCGGCGGCACGGGCTCTCCGGTCCGGAGCGCTGAAACGGCTTCGTCGAGCGGCAGGGGATTCATCCGCGCCGACAGCCAGGCCATCTGGCGGTCAAACGTGCGGGCGGAGACCACGATATTGGGAGAGGAGCAGATCCGCGGGTCATCCGGGTCGGGCACGACTCTGTGATACATGAGGACGGCCACGGGTCCGCGGCCGCGCCGCCGTCGGGAGGCCAGGCGGAGCCGGAGCGAGGGCAGGCCCAGACCCGAGCAGGCCCGGGCCCATTGATACTTGCATGCGGAGCGGATCCTTTGCATCGATTTTTCCATTTCTGCTTTGCGCTGCGCGCCGCAGGATGTTTCCTTGTGCTGGCTCTGACTATAGGGGAAACTCGGGGTACGTGGCGAGAGTCGGGTCGCGGAGTCAGGGGCTGTTGTACGGACCGGGAGGCATCATCGACCCCCGGCGAAGGTTATCAGAGAAGGCGGATCCAGTTGTGAACAAAAAAACGGGCTTTCAAATTGCCGCGGCCGTGTGCGTGTTGATTGCGGGGGCGGCCATTCTTCTGGCCACGGACATCACGCTGCAGGATGTCCTGGATGCCGGGCGGAAATACCCGGCGGTGTTTATTGCCGCCTTTTTCGTTCTTCCCGTGATATCCTGCCCGATCACCCCGCTCTTCCTGGGGTTGGGGATTCTCTTTCCCTCGGCGGTGGTATCCCTGAGTATCGCCGCCGTCGGTATTGTATTCCACCTGCTGGTTACCTATTACGTGTCCAATAGCTGGTTTCGTCAGTGGCTCCTGATGCTTCTGGCGAAGCGGCAGGCGAAACTGCCGGATGTGCCGCCGGACCGGATGGTCTTTCTGACGTTCGTGTTTTTTGCCGTGCCGGGACTCCCATACGCCATCAAGAACGTGGTGTGGGCCATGAGCAACGTACCCTTCCGCATCTATTTCTGGGTAGCCTGGCCGGTCTATTTCGTCACGGGCGGGATGTTGATCCTGCTGGGCGAGTCGGCGCTCAAGCAGAACTGGGGGCTGCTGGCGGCCGTTCTGGTGGTCGCCGTGATCATCACCATCCTCAAGAGTTGGCTGAAAAAGCGGGTGGAAGAGCGTCCCGAACTGCCGACCTGACCCCCTCTTGTGGTCGGCCGGACAAAGCGCTATGATCCCATCGTATCGCGGGCGGAGTCCGTGTGCCCGAAACGTCCCGATCGGACCAAAGAACGAAAGGATTTTTGATGTCGGCTACCATACTCGACGGCAAGGCCATCGCCGCGGACATGCGGGAAGAATTAAAGGAACAAGCCGCCTCGTTGACCGGGCAGGGCGTGACCCCCGGCCTGGGGGTGCTGCTGGTGGGGGAAGACCCGGCGTCCCGCTCCTATGTCACGGCCAAGGAGAAGGCCTGTGAAAAGGTTGGCCTCTACTCCGCGGAGAAGCACCTGCCGCAGGATGCCACCCGGGAGCAGATCCTGGAGATCGTGGAGGCCTACAATGCCGACGACCGGATTCACGGGATCCTGGTGCAGCTTCCCCTGCCGGATCGATCGATCGAGGATGAGGTGATCAATACCATTCGTCCGGAAATAGACGTCGACGGATTCCATCCCGTGAATATCGGCCGGATGCTCCTGGGCCAGCCCGCGTTTCTATCCTGCACCCCGCACGGCATCCTCCAGATATTGCACCGCACGGGACATGCCCCGGCCGGAAAACACGTGGTCATTGTGGGGCGGAGCAACATCGTGGGCCGGCCCCTGGCCAATATGCTGATCCAGAAGTCGGAGCTGGGGAATGCGACGGTCACGGTGTGTCATACCCGCACCCCCGATATCGCCGAGCACACCCGCCGGGCGGATATTGTCATTGCGGCCGCCGGCCTGCCGAAGATGATTACGGCGGATATGGTGGGGGAAGGGGCCGTGGTGATCGACGTGGGTGTGAACCGTGTAGAGGATGCCTCGGCCAAACGCGGCTACCGCCTGGTGGGGGATTGCGACTTTGAGGCCCTGAAAGACAAGGTGCAGGCCATTACCCCGGTTCCCGGCGGGGTCGGTCCCATGACCATCACCATGCTGCTCTACAACACCATCGAGTCGGCGTCCCGGGTTGCGGCCCGGATGTGAGACCCCTGTCCGGCATCTAGAGATACGGCTCATGCGCATCCTGCACCGATATGTCGCCACCAGCTTCCTGGTCATCTTTGGATTGACCCTGTTTCTGCTGACCTTTGTCATGAGCGTGGGAGCGATGATCAAGGCGATCGACCTCGTGGCTCGGGGCGTATCGTTCTGGAGCATCGTGCAGGTTTTCTTTTTCAACATCCCGTACCTGTTGATGTTTACGATTCCCATGAGCGCGCTGACGGCGGTGCTGCTGCTGTTCGGCCGGCTTTCCATGGAAAATGAAATCACGGCGATGCGGGCCTCCGGGGTCAGTCTGTGGCAGATCATCAGTCCGGTGGTGATCATTACGATCCTGCTCTCCCTGGCCTGTGTCTACATCAACAGCTTTCTCGGACCGGAAAGCCACTACATCAGGCGGAAGGCGTTGGTGGAGGTGGGGGTGGACGACCCCATCAAGCTTCTCGACGAGGGGCGGTTCATCCGGGACTTTCCCGGTATGATGATTTACGTGGGAAAGAAAAAGGGGCGGGAGGTGGAAGACGTCGTGGTCTACGAGCTGGGCCCCTCCGGCGTGAAGCTCAATGTCCGCGCCGCGCGCGGCGAGCTGAGGGAAGGGGATGAGGAGAAGGTGGTCTGGATCGATCTCTATGATGTGCGCATCGATCGGCCGGCGGAAGAGAGCCCCCTGGATCCGTCCAAGTCCCGGTATATCAGCGCCCAACACTACCCGGTAAAGCTCGATTTCCGCGAAATCCTGGGCAGCGGGCGGGTGAACAAGAGCCTGAGCGATATGACCCTGCCGGAGTTGATTGGGGCGATCCGCAATATCGGCGAGGTGTATCCCCATCTCTCGCGCGAGGAACGCCTGCGGGAGCGGATGGCCATCGTGCTCGAAGCCAACGAGCGGCTGGCACTCTCCATCAGTTGTTTCGCTCTCTGCCTGGTCGGGATTCCCCTCGGCATGAAGTCCAAGCGGAAAGAATCGTCCGTGGGGATTGCCATCAGTCTCGGACTGGTCTTCCTCTTTTACTTCTTCATGATTCTGGCCAAGTCGCTGGTGGAGCGGCCGGAGCTCCGGCCGGACTTGATCGTGTGGTTCCCGGTTATCGCCTCGGAGATCATCGGATTCATCCTGATCAAACGGATGAATTGAGGCCGTCGCCGATGCGGGCGCCGGTACCGGAATTCGCATCGCCGAGGCTAGGAACGGTGATGGATGGCCTGCTCCACCACTTCGCTGGCCCTCGACCCTTTCATCCAGGCCTTTTCGGACGAGGCGAAAAGAAGGATCCCCACACCGACAGCGAAATACACGGCCCCGCACAGGAGAAGCGCCACGGCCTTGGTCTCCGCTTCCCAGGGCAGCCATAAATACGCGCCGATGTGGACCAGAAGAAATCCGGCCAGAATCAATCCCACCAGCAGGGCAATGCCGACAAGCCCGATAAAGGCCTGCCGGGCGGCCGCAATGGTCTTTACGTAGTAGGTTGCCGCCTCGATCCGGCCGAGACGC
>CAZCOO010000085.1:8729-11672 GCA_964500395.1 uncultured Verrucomicrobiota bacterium | reverse complement strand
CCCTCTCCATCTCCCCTGTTTGCCAGTCCCGGCGGGCGTGGTAGACTGCGCGCATGACGGCGAAAAAGCGGTGGGAATATATCTACGGACTGAACCCGGCCTTCGAGGTGCTGCGGGGGGGGCGCCGGGAGGTGCTGGGGGCCTTCATCAATGAAGGGTCGGCGGAAAGCCCGCGGATGAAAAAGCTGGCGGGCCTGCTGGAGCGGAACGGGGTGCCGATCGAGCGGGTGGACAAGAACCGCGTATTTCAGCTTGCGGGCACCAAGGACCATCAGGGCGTGGTGCTCAAGGTGCGCCCGTATCCCTATGTTGCCTTTGAAGAGCTCCTCACCGCCGACCGCCTGCTGCTGCTGGACAACGTGGAGGATCCGCACAATGCCGGGGCGATCATCCGATGCGCGGATTGTTTCGGCTTCGGGGCGATCCTGCTTCCGCTGAAGGGCACGCCGGATATCTACCCGTCCGTGGTCAAGGTGTCGGCCGGGGCCACGGAGCACCTGTCCATCGCCCGGGAGATGAATGCCAACCGCTATTGCCGGCGCGTCCGGGAGGCGGGCTATAAAATCGCGGCGCTCGATGCAGGGGGGACGGCGGCGCTGGAGGAGTTTGACCCCGGCGGGGACCGCTGGCTGCTGGTGATCGGGGGCGAGGCCAAGTCGGTGGGGCAGTACATCCTGAACGAGGCGGATGCCGTGCTTCGCATCGACATGCACGGCCGGATCAATTCCCTCAATGCGTCGGTGGCGGCGGGGATTGCCATGCACGCGTTCAGGGCGACGATGTGAAGGCCTCCCCGCGAGAACTCCGCGCCCGGCTCCGCCGGTGGGCGGGGCGCCTGTTTCTGGCTGTCCTTGCCCCGGTTTTGTTCCTGGCGGCCGCGGAGGGGTTTTTGCGGGCGGCCGATATCGGGGTGGACACATCCTTTTTCGTGAAGCGGACCGATGACACGGGGGCGAGGATGCTCACGGACAATCCGTGGTTCGGGCTGCGGTTCTTTCCCGCGCGGCAGGTGCGGCTGCCCGCTCCGATCCGCATCGAGGTCGGCGGGGAGGCGCGGCCCTACCGGGTCCTGGTGGTCGGCGGGTCGGCCGCCATGGGGGAGCCCGTGCCGGCGCAGGGCATGCCCCGGCTGCTGGAGGCGGTGCTCGAAGACCGGGTGGACCGGCCGGTGGAGGTCATCAACGCGGCCATGACGGCGGTGAATTCCCACGTGGTTGCCGAGGTGGTGCGGGACGGGATTCGACGCGCGGATCCGGATGCGCTGGTGATCTGGATGGGCAATAACGAGGTGATCGGGCCCTACGGCCCGGGATGGGGCGGAAGGCGCGCGCCCGAGCCGCCCGCCCGCAGCCGCATGCGCGTGGTCCTGAGCCGGCTGCGGCTGGCCCATCTTTTGCGGGCTCCGGGGGCGGGGGATCGAGAGGCGGGTCTCGGCGCCGGCTGGCGGGGGATGGAGGCGCTGGGGCAAACCCGGATCGAGCGGGGGGCCCCCGGGCTGGACACGGTCTATACCGCCCTGCGGCAGAATCTCGATCGCATCCTCGCCATGGCCCGGGAGCGGGAGGTCCAGGTCGCCTTGTGTACCGTCCCCGTCAACCTGGTCGATTGTGCCCCGTTTGCCTCCGCCGATCCGCCCGACCGGGTGCGAGAGGCCTGGCGGACGGCCTATCGAGCGGGGGTGCGCATGCAGGAATCGGGAAATGCGCCGGAGGCGGAGCGGCATTTCTGGCGGGCGGCCCAGCTCTTTGACGACCACGCGGAACTGAGCTGGCGCAAGGGCCGGGTGCTCGAGGCGCTCGGGCACCGGGCGGAGGCGCTGGCGGCCTTCTGGCGGGCGCGCGACCTGGACCTGCTGCGATTCCGCGCGGATTCCGAAATCAACGAGGTGATACGCCGTGCCGCCGAGTTGTCGGAGGGCGTGGAGCTGGTTGACCTCGCCGCGAGTCTGCCCGTCCAATCCGGCGGCGCGCCGGGCCGGGAATGGTTTGTCGACCATGTTCACGGCACCTTTGCGCTGAATCGCTGGGCCGCGCGCCGGGTCGCGGATGCGCTCTTCTCTGCGGCGGACGGGGGGGGCGCCGGGGATCTGCGAGGCCGGCTCGGTCTCGATGCGTGGACCCGCCTGGATCTGGCCGAGGCCCTGCTGGCCCGGCGCGAGCGTCCTCCGTTCACCCGCCAGACGGGCAACCTCGCCGCGTGGCGGGATGCGCGCGCCATGCGGGCGGCGGCGCAGGCGGATGTGCGGGAACGGCCCGCTGCAGACTGGATTGCGGACTGGCAGGCGGCGATCCGCCGGCGGCCCGAGGATCCGCGTTTGCGCGAGGCCCTCGCCCGTGGCCTGTCGGTGTTCAAGCGGCGCGAGGCCTCCCAAGCGGCGTGGGACGCATTGCTGGCCCGTTACCCGCACCGCCTGGACTGGCGGGCCGACCGCCTGGCGGTGACCGGGGGCGGGGAGCGCGCCCTCCGGCCCTTCCGATCCGTCCCGCGCCGGGCGCGGCCGGCCGCGGCGACGCTGCTGGTGCACGCCGCGCAGCAGACGCCGGCGCAGGGAGACGCGCAACGGGCCGGGGATCTGTTTCGGGCGGCCGTGGAACTGGATGCGCAGCATCTCGAGGCCCGGCTCGGGGCCGCGGGCGCCACGGCCCGGCAGGACCGCATCCCCGCCGCCGATGCCCTCTACCGGCAGGTCCTGGAGGACTTTCCCGAGGCCGTGCAGGCGCGCACGGAGTATGCCCTGTTTCTGGCCCTGCAGGGGCACTGGCGGCAATGCCGGGCCCTCTTCGAGGAGGCGATGCAGATGGACGAGGGGCCCGGGGCCCGGATCCAGGCGGCCGGGGCCCTGCTGTGGGCCGGACGGCGGGAGGAGGCCCGGGCCCGGCTGGAAGCCCTGGCCGAGGCCTACCCGGAGGATCCGCGCGCGTGGACATGGCTTCGGAGGGCCCG
>CAZCOO010000085.1:0-8629 GCA_964500395.1 uncultured Verrucomicrobiota bacterium | reverse complement strand
TGGCCGAGGCCTACCCGGAGGATCCGCGCGCGTGGACATGGCTTCGGAGGGCCCGCGCGCCGGGCGCCGGATCCTGACGCGGCGCGTGTGCCCGCCGGTGAAATCGACTTGCAGGGGGCGGTCTTTTGCAGAACACTGGCGCGCCCCATGGACTACTACATTCACAATCTCGATCCGGTGCTGATCCACCTGGTGGGGCCCCTGGCGATTCGCTGGTACGGCCTGGCGTATCTGACGGGATTTGTCGCAGCCTACCTGCTGTGGAAGAATCTTTCGCGCAAAGGGCTGTTCCAGGTGCCGGAAGCCGACCTGCAGAACTACCTGGTGCTGATGGCCTTCTTCGGGGTGTTTCTGGGGGGGCGGGTCGGCTACATGCTGTTCTACCGGCTGGATTCCTGGCCGGCCGATCCCCTGGCCGTTTTCCGCGTCTGGGAAGGCGGAATGGCCAGCCACGGGGGAATCATCGGAACCATCCTGTTCATGGCCTGGTACGCGAGGCGCCGCGGCTACTCGTTTCTCAACCTCACGGACAACGCGGCCTGCGTGGTGCCGGTGGGGCTTGGGCTGGGGCGCCTGGCCAATTTTATCAACGGCGAATTATGGGGGCGGGTGACCGATGTCCCGTGGGCGGTGATCTTCCCCCAGGAACTGGGGCGGGTTCCCGTGCCGGAGCTGTCGCGGGCCCAGGTGGCGGCGCTCGTGGAGCAGGGGGTGCTGCATCCCCGCCACCCCTCGCAGCTCTACGAGGCGCTGGGCGAGGGCCTGCTGCTGTTTGTCCTGTTGTGGTGGCTTCGGCACAGGCCGTGGTCCCAGCGCCAGGGGCGTCTCAGCGCCGCGTTTCTGGTGGTGTACGCAGTGGTTCGCATCTCCGTGGAGTTTGTGCGGGAGCCGGACAGCGCCGTCCTCTTCGGATGGATCACCAAGGGGCAGTGGCTCTCGGCCCTGATGATCGTGGGCGCCGGGATCCTGGTGTGGGTGGCCGGCCTCACCCGGCCCGCACGGTGAGGATGCATTGAGACATTGCCCCGGCGGGCGACGGCATCCGCGACAGGCGCGTGCGCCCCCCGCTCTTCCGGTCACCCCTTCCCGGGGGTCGTATCCATCGCGTTCCGGCCTTCGGCGACATTCCGGGCCATGGCGCGGATGACCTGAATCATGGCGTTGAGCCCCATTCCCTTGCTCATGGAGATATTCTGCCGGAAGATGCGTTCCACGAGGTCGTCGGGGATGGCGGCGACGTCGTCGGCCGGTCCGCCGGAGACCGTCTGCTGCAGGATCCCGGCCAGGGCCTTGGCGGAGATGCCGGAGGGGTTTTCCACGGCAAAATGCAGGTCCACGGCGCCGCCGGCATTCGGGACGACCCAGACGTAGGCCTCGCTTTCGCAGTAGGGGATCCGGTGGTTCTCCGGGAAGGGCCGCTCGGCGACCTCGGCCGGCACCTCCCGGTAGTCATCCGCAAACTGGATCAGCAGATCGGCCCGCTCGTTCCGGTCCTCGACAAGGTCGATCGCGGCCAGGACATCCTCCAGGGTCTGACGGTCGTCGGTCATGCCTCGCGGGCGCCCCCTTTTTCGACCGGGACGCCGACGAGATTGCCGTATTCGGTCCACGACCCGTCGTAATTGCGAACCCGGGGATATCCGAGCAGGTATGTCAGAACAAACCAGGTGTGGCTGCTGCGCTCGCCGATGCGGCAGTAGGCAATCACATCGTCATCCGGTTGCAGGCCCTCTCGTTTTTCGTAAATGTCCCGAAGCTCGTCGGCGGATTTGAACGTTCCGTCTTCGGGGTGGATCGCCTCGGCCCAGGGAACGTTCCGGGCGCCGGGGATGTGGCCTCCTCGCTGCGCCCCTTCGTTGGGATACCCGGGCATGTGCAGGCGTTCTCCGCGGAACTCCTCCGGGCTGCGGACGTCCACCAGGGGGCGGCGCTGTGTCAGGTGCTCCAGGACCTCGTCCCGAAAGGCGCGGATGGCAGCGTCGTCCCGCTCGGGCGCCTCGTACTGCGTGGGAGACCAGGACGGGATCTCCCGGGTCATGGGGCGCTGCTCGTTCTCCCACTTCACCCGCCCGCCATCCATGACGGCGGCCCGGGTATGCCCGAAGAGCTGAAAGACCCAGAACGCGTAGCAGGCCCACCAGTTGTTCTTGTCTCCGTAAAAAACAGCGGTTGTGTCCGGCGTCATCCCGAGACGCGACAGCAGATCGCTGAACCCCTCCCGGGTTACATAATCGCGCACGGTGTCGTCGTTGAGGTCCATCGTCCAGTCGACGTGGGCGGCGCCCGGGATATGGCCGGCATTGTAGAGCAGCGTGTCCTCATTGGATTCGATCAGTCGAATGGCCGGATCCTCCAGATGCTCCGCGACCCAGTCTGTAGATACGAGAACCTCGGGGTGCTGATACCCCCGCTCCTGAATGGTGGACATGGCAAACCCTCCCCGGAAATGCGGTGAACAATCAATCTGCCGTGACTATAGGCAGATCCCGCGCGAATGCAACCGGTCGAGGGGGGGATGAGCGGACTTCCCGGGAAAAAGCGGAAAAAATAACAAAAAAGCGCACAGAGGGAAAAAGCCCCCCGAACCCTCCCCGGCCGACACCGCGTCATACAGGGGCGGATCCGGAAATAGCCCCTTCAATAAAGGGCATAAGACGGGTGCCTAGGGAGAATTCCGGTCCGGCCCTGCTCTTTTTCCGAAGCCGCGGAATCGGGGGGCAGGCGGGTTTATAATGCCATTCAAGGGTTGCAACTCCGAAGATATCTGCTAGGTACAGTAGCAATGCGTCGTACGGAGATCCATTCAAAGACACGCAGGCAGAGATGGGGCTCATCTCAGCATGTGCGGGACCCCGGCATCCGCCGGACCCGAACGTTGCGGCCTCTGGAATCCCCCCCAGAGCGGATCGCAGTGCCCCCCCTGTATCCCGGAAACCGGGTTCGGGTTGCCGACAACACCGTACCCTGCCGGGTGTCCACTCTCTGCCCGCCCAAGCCACACACTTTCCCGAACGCGCTCCCCCCGTTTGTTTCAGGAGGTCGGGGTGCATTGTAAGGGAATCCGCAGGTTCTGAACCTGCGGGACAAGGAACAGAAACCAGAAGGGAGACAAACGATGAAGAAGATCCATCTCACACGGTGGAAGGTATTCGCCGCCTCATTGGCGCTGGCGGGGGCTATGGCCGCCGTGACGCCTGTGCAGGCATTCGAAGTCGGCCCGCTGACCATCGGCGGCGCCATCCGCGCGAACTACGTGAACGGGGATTACGCGCCCGACGGCACGGACGCCCCCCAGCGTGGCGACAACGGAGGGAACTTCGAGCTGGACACCTTCCGTATCAATCTCGATTACGAAGAGGGTCCGGTTGTGGCCAAAGGTGAGTACCGCTGGTACGACGGCTACAACTTCCTGCACACCGGCTGGATCGGCTACAACTTCGATGAGGTGAGCCAGGTTCAGGTCGGCTTGAACCGGGTCCCGTTCGGCGTGGGCGCCTACGGGCCGGCCAACAACTGGTTCTTTGACCAGCACTACTATCTCGGCCTGTCCGATGATATGGACTACGGGATCAAGTACCTGACCCAGGTCGGCGACCTCTCGCTGGACGTGGCGTACTACTACTCCGCGGAAAACAGCTTCCAGGGAGCCTCCGAAGAGAGTGCCCGCTACTCCTACGACATCGTGGACAACGGGTCCCCGTACTCGCACTACGAAGAGCGCAACCAGGTCAACGTCCGGGCGATCTACTCCATCCTGCAGGACTCGCTGCCGACCGATGTGGGCGTGTCCGGCCAGTGGGGGCAGCTCGAGGCGGACGACACCTTCGCCGAGGACAGCGACGCGATCGCCGCCTCCGTGCACTCCAAGAGTACGCTCGGCAGCTGGGCGGTCATGCTTCAGCTCACGCAGTACGACTTCGATGCCGACTACAAGGACACGGCGACCGACGCCGACGGCGTTCCCCTGACCGATGACCTCATCACCATGGGCGCCTACGACTTCGCCTGGCCGGTGGCCAGCATGGGCACCATCCCGTCGGCCACCCTCGCCTACACCTGGCAGCCCGGCGTGGACTGGATCGATTCCGTCACCTTCTACAATGACTACAGCATCATCCTGAAGGATGGTGAGACGCCGGACGGAACCGAGTTCAACGACAGCGCCATGAACGTCACCGGGATGGCCATTGCCAATGACGGCTGGTACATCTACGTGGATTACGCCTATGCCAACGGCAATTACTTTGTCGGTAACGAAGGCGATGTCTACGGCGACACCTACGCCGAGAGCAGCGTGGGCGACTTCGGCGCCAACCTGAACGACGAATGGAACGGCCGATTCAACATCAACTTCGGCTACTACTTCTAAAGACGAACTACGGATCGACCGGGGCAGGGATCACCCTGCCCCGGTCGAACTATTTCTGAGACTGGTCCTATGGCGACAATTGAAGTAAAGAATCTGTACAAAGTTTTCGGGCACGAACCCGAACGGGCCTTCCCCCTGCTCGACAAGGGGGAAACCAAGGAACACATCCTGGACAAAACGGGCTGTACGGTCGGCATCAACGACGCGACCTTCACGGTTCACGAACAGGAAACCTTCGTCGTGATGGGCCTGTCCGGCAGTGGGAAATCCACTGTCATCCGCTGCCTGAACCGATTGATCGACCCCACACGCGGGGAAGTGGTCATCGACGGCGAGAACATCATGGACATGGACCATGAAAAGCTTCTCCAGACCCGGCGCACCAAGATGTCCATGGTCTTTCAGCACTTTGGCCTCCTGCCGCACCGCAGCGTGGTCAGCAACGTCGAGTACGGGCTGGAAATTTCCAAGATCGAGAAAGAGAAACGCCGCAAAGCGGCCATGGATGCCATCGAGCTGGTCGGGTTAAAGGGGTATGAACATGCCATGCCGGACGAGCTCAGCGGCGGCATGCAGCAGCGTGTCGGCCTGGCTCGCGCCCTGGCCAACAATCCCGAAGTGCTCCTCATGGATGAGGCCTTCAGCGCCCTCGATCCGCTGATCCGGGCCCAGATGCAGGACGAATTGCTCACCCTGCAGGCCAAGATGCACAAGACGATCGTGTTTATCACCCACGACCTCGATGAAGCCCTCAAGATCGGCGACCGCATTGCCATTATGAAAGACGGGGCGGTCGTTCAGATCGGCACCCCCGAAGAGATCCTGACCCAGCCGGCCGACGACTACGTGGCGGATTTTGTTCAGAACGTGGACCGCACCAAGGTCATCACGGCGGAAAGCATCATGCGGAACGCGGAGACGATCACCGTGCCCAAGGACGGCCCCCGCGTCGCCGTGCGCGCCATGGAGCGCATGCACTCCTCCTCCATCTTCTGTGTCAACAGCGAACGGGAACTGCAGGGGTTGCTGAGCATTGACGATGCGATCGATCTGGAAAAGCAGGGCGTGAGCGATGTCACCGGCAAGCTCGTGGACGATCTCTACATCACCAACCTGGATACGCCGATTGCCGATCTTCTGGGGAAAGCCCTCTCGGCCAGGTACCCGCTCTCGGTGGTGGACGAAGACGGCAAGTTGCGCGGGATCATCGACCGGTCGACGATCATGGCCGAAGTGGTGGAACCCCAGTCCAGCGAGGAGGCCACGACCCACCTGTCGGACACCCAGCCCGGCAACGGCGCCGACACCGAATCAAACGCCCCGGCTGCCTCTGAGGAATCGCCGGCAGACACAGCCGCGGAAGCGGAAAGCATTAGCGAGGAGAAACAGGGATGAGTGACATACCGAAAATCCCCATCGGGGCGATCTTTGAAAGCATTATCAACTGGTTGACGGAAAATCTCGGCGGATTCTTTGACGCGATCAGCGCGACCGTGACGGGCGTGCTGGCCGCCTTCAAAGGCATTTTGCTGGCGCCGCACCCGTTGATCATTATCGTGATTCTCGCCGCCGTGGCCTGGTATGTGGCCAAGCGCGGCATCGGGATCTTCACCCTGCTCGGCCTCCTGCTGGTCCTGAATATGGGATACTGGGAGCCGACCATGGAGACCCTGGCGCTCGTCATCACCTCGGTGTTGATTGCCTTGGTCATCGGGATTCCCATCGGGATCTGGGCCTCCAAGAATGACGTGGTCGAACAGATCGTGCGGCCCATCCTGGACTTCATGCAGACCCTGCCGGCCTTTGTATACCTCATCCCCGCAGTGCTCTTCTTCAAGCTCGGCGAAGTGCCCGGCGTGGTGGCGACGCTGATCTTCTCGCTGCCGCCCGCGGTTCGCCTGACCAACCTGGGCATCCGCCAGGTCCCCAAGGAGATCAAGGAGGCGTCCATGTCCTTCGGAAGCACCCAGCGGCAAATGCTCTTCAAAGCGGAGCTGCCCGTGGCGCTGCCGACCATCATGGCCGGCGTCAACCAGACCATTATGCTCGCGCTGTCCATGGTGGTGATCGCCGGGATGATCGGGGCCGGGGGACTGGGCAACGTGGTGCTCAAAGGCATCACGCAGCTCAAGATCGACCTCGGGTTTGAAGGCGGCATCTCGATTGTAATTCTGGCCATCATTCTCGATCGCGTCACGCAGGCGCTCGGGGTGGCCTCGCAGGAAGGATAGAGAGAGAAGACACCAGACCTCACGGAGGAGGAAGACGATTATGAAACTATGGACAAACATGCTCAAAGGCGCCCTGATGGGGTGTGTCGCGCTGAGCCTCGCGGGTTGCGGACAGCCGCAGGCCGAGGAAAGCAAAAGCGCCGACTTGGTCTACGTGAATTGGGCCGAAGGCGTCGCCTACACGCACCTGGCCAAAGTAGTCCTCGAAGAGAAGATGGGCTACGAAGTCAACATCACGGCGGCCGATGTGGGACCCGCCTATACGGCGGCGGCCCAGGGCGATAAGGATGCCTACATGGAATGCTGGCCGGGTATCCACAAGGACTACCTCGAAAAGTTCGAGGGTCAGCTCGTCGATCTCGGTACGGTGTACGAAGGCACCAAACTCGGACTGGCGGTTCCCACCTACGTCACGATTGACAACGTGGCGGAGCTGAAGGAGCACGCAGACAAATTCGACGGTACCATCACCGGGATTGATGCCGGCGCCGGAATCATGAAGACGACCGAAAACGAGTTGATTCCGCAGTACGACCTGGACATGAAGCTGATGGCGTCCTCCGGGCCGGCCATGACGGCCGCGTTGAAGGATGCGATCGACAACGAAGAGTGGATTGTGGTGACCGCCTGGAAGCCGCACTGGATGTTCGGCCGGTTCGACTTGAAAATGCTGGAACAGTCCCCGGACAAGATGATCTGGGAAGAAGGCAACATCCACATCATGGGGCGCAAGACCCTGCCCCAGGATAAGCCGGAACTCACCACGTTCCTCCGGAACTTCAAGTTCACGGACGCCCAGCTCTCCGACCTGATGCTTCAGGTGGAAGAGTCCGACGAGGACGTCGAGACGGTCGCCCGCCGGTGGATGAACGAGAACGAGGAACTCGTCCAGCAGTGGCTGCCCTGAACGGTTTTGACCCGGGGCGTCGTCCGCGGCTGCCCCGGGGCCATACCCCAGTAGAAAGGCGGGCGCATTCGCCCGCTGCGAAAAAAGAGACGAAATGAAAGGATGGACAATCCATGCATAACAAACTGACAACCATGGCGCTGGCCGCCCTGATCGGGATCGGCGCAGCGACGCAGGGACATGCTGAAGGCTTCTTCAGCAAGCTCTTCGGCGGCGGAAGCGACGCCCCGAAGGCCGAACTCGTATATGTGAACTGGGCCGAAGGCGTGGCCTACACGCACCTGGCCAAGGTGGTTCTCGAAGAGAAGATGGGCTACGAAGTCGACATCACGGCGGCCGATGTGGGGCCCGCCTACACGGCGGCGGCCCAGGGCGACAAAGATGCCTACATGGAATGCTGGCCGGGCATCCACAAAGACTACCTCGACCAGTTCGAAGGGAAGCTCGTGGATCTCGGCACCGTCTATGAAGGCACCAAACTCGGCCTTGCCGTTCCCACCTATGTCACGATCGACAAAGTGGCGGAGTTGAAGGGGAACGAAGACAAGTTCGACGGCAAGATCACCGGGATTGACGCCGGCGCGGGAATCATGAAAACCACCGAAGACGAGTTGATCCCGCAGTACGACCTCGACATCGAGCTGCTGGCCTCCTCCGGACCGGCGATGACGGCCGCGTTGAAGGACGCCATCGACGATGAAGAGTGGATTGTGGTGACCTCCTGGAAGCCGCACTGGATGTTCGGGCGCTTCGATCTGAAGATCCTGGAGCAGTCCCCGGATAAGATGATCTGGGAAGAAGGCAACATCCACATCATGGGACGCAAGGACATCGAGCAGGACAAGCCCGAGCTGGCCCAGTTCCTGAAAAACATGTTCTTCACGGATGCCCAACTCTCCGATCTCATGCTTCAGGTCGAGCAGTCCGACGAAGATGTCGAGACCGTGGCGCGCCAGTGGATGAATGATAACGAGGACGTTATCATGAGCTGGATTCCGCAAGGCGAATAATCTCGCCCATACGCCTTATTCGGCGATTCTAGAAAACGGCCCCTTCCGCGCGGAAGGGGCCGTTTTCTTTGTTTATGAAGGGGGAGGGGAGGAGGGGTATCCGGCTCTGAAT
>CAZCOO010000084.1:0-11841 GCA_964500395.1 uncultured Verrucomicrobiota bacterium | reverse complement strand
CGACCGGCTCCCGCACGGCGGGACGGGTTGAGCCCGGGTCGCGTCACTCCTCGCACAGGTTCTTCAAAAACGGCGCCTGGCGGCGGTGCAGAATGAGGAGCCCCAGGCAACACACCCACACGATTACGGCCAACCCCGTCTGCGGCAGCATGGCCCCCGTCACGCCGAGTTGGGTGAGATGTCCCAGCAGGGCGCCGGTCATCACCCCGAGCCCGAGAATCGCGCCGTAGGGAATGCTGTGCGGATTCAGCAGCAGAATCACCGCCAGCAATTCGAGCACCCCGATCAAGATCCGGCCGTGAGGCTCCATCCCCAACTCCCGGAACAAGGCCACTGTTTCTTCGGCCGCGACAAATTTCTGGTACACGGCAACGAGCAGGATGCCGGAGGCCACCACTCTACACAACCAGGATTCGAGTTTTGTCATCGCACCGTCCTCCATGCCTCAAACCTTCGCCGCGGTGGGCAATGCACTCAGGTCCCGTTCCTGCGCATACGGGGCCAGGCTGGTTCCCGAAGGCACGTAGAGATGGGAAAAGCCCAGCTCGTGCTCCGACCGGCACCCGGCCGCCCCCAGAAGCTGATAAAACTCTTTGACACAGTTCTCCACGTAGTTCTGCACCCGTTCCGCCTTGTCTTCGATCACCAGCCCCTTGGTCAGCGAGGGGTCGTGCGTGGTGATCCCCACCGGACAGGTATTGTTGCCGCATTGGAGGGCCTGGATGCAGCCCAGCGACAGCATGAACCCCCTCGCGGTGTACACCGCATCCGCCCCCAGGCTCAGGGCCACAAGCCAACGTCCGGGGTTGATCAGCTTCCCCGCGGCCAGCAGCTTAAGTCGATCGCGCACGCCCTCTTCGCGCAGAATCAAATCCACCCCCTGGAGCGCGGGGAACAGCGGCACGCCGACTTTGTCCAGAAACGCCTTGGGCGCCGCCCCGGTCCCGCCTTCCGCCCCGTCGATGGAGATGTAATCCGGAAACACATCCTGCTCGCGCATCGCCCGGATGAAAGCCCGCGTCTCGTCAAAGTCCCCCACACAGAACTTGATGCCCACCGGCAGGCCACAGACCTCCTGCACATGCCGGATGAAGCCCACCGTGCCCGGAATATCCGTGCACTCCTTGTGCGAGGGGGGCGAGACGATATCCTCCCCCATCGGCACCCGCCGCAAATCGGCGATCTCCTCGGTGATTTTCTCTTTCGGCAGCAGCCCGCCCTTCCCGGGTTTCGCCCCCTGGGAGAGCTTGACCTCCACCATCTTGACTTCGTCGCGGGCCGCGAGCGCGTGCAGGGCCTCATCATCCAGCGAGCCGTCTTCGTGTCGCACGCCGAACTTGGCCGTCCCCATCTGGAAGATCAGGTCGCATCCCTCCATGAGATGATACTTGGGGAACCCGCCCTCCCCGGTGTTCATGGGGATCCCCGCGGCCTTCGCCCCCCGGGCCAGGGCCTGCACGGCGTTGGCGCCCAGGGCGCCGTAGCTCATGGCGCTGATGATGGGGGGCTTCGTGATCGTGTAGGCCGTCTCCAGCCCGCGCTCGTCCCCGAAGGTCAAGCGGAATGGGGCCATGGCGTCGGGAGCAACCGGAAACATCGAGTGGCGGATCTTGATCTCCGTGGCGTCAAATTGGTCCAGCGAGCCAAACGAGGAGGCCGAGTCGATGCCCTTGGCTTTCCGATACACCTCACTGCGCTCAACCCGGTTAAACGGGCGCTCCTCGGTATCGCTGGAGTACAGGTACTGCCTCAATTCCGGCCCGATGCTCTCCACCAGGTAGCGCACCTGTCCCAGCACCCCGAAGTTTCGCAAAATCGTGTGCCGCGTCTGCACGTGCTGGTACACGACGTTCAGGACCGCCAGGAACAAGAAGGCGACGGTCAGGAAGTGAAAATAGAAGGACAGGAAATACCCGGCGGCGAAAAACAACACCGCCATAACCGGGATGGTTACATTCACAAACCGGGACAATTTGTGCAGATCGATTTTCAGGGATGAGGCCATCGACACCTTCTGTACCGGGAAAAGGGGTTCGATTCAATGCGAACTCGTACAAAGCGATTCATACGGGGTATGACGAATGAGCCGGCCGAGGCCTTACACCCTCGCGGGCACGGCCTCGCGAGCCTCCCATCCGCATACAACCGCACGGCTCGAGCGAAATCAGATCCAGGGCCGCCGCAGCCTTGGCCCACCCTCGATCCTGCGCTACAGTTCCGCGCGATGATCGATTTCACCGAAGTTAAAAAACACTACAGCGGCGAAGCCGTGCTGGACGGGAGCTCCTTCCGCATCAACCCCGGCGAGCACGTCGGCGTCGTGGGGCCGAACGGAGCGGGCAAGAGCACGATCTTCAAGCTCATCACCGGCGAGGCCGAGCCGGACGCCGGCGACGTGGTCATCCCCTCCGATGCCCGCCTGGGGCATCTTCGCCAACAGCTCTTCGGCAGCGAAGAAGATGGCTCGCTGCTGGAGTACGCCTGCCGCGCCCTCCCCGAGCTCCCCCATTTGCACGAGCAGATTGTGGAAGTCGAACATCAGCTTCCGCAGGCCGGGGGGAGCGAGCGCGAGGCCCTTCTGGGCCGTCTGGGCCGGTTGCAGCACCGGTTCGAAGACCTCGGCGGCTACGACCTCGAATCCCGCGCCGAGGCCGCCCTCAGCGGGCTGGGGTTCCACGAAGACGATTTTTCCCGCCCCTTCTCAAGTTTCAGCGGAGGCTGGCAGATGCGGGCGGAGCTGGTGCGCACCCTCATCGCCCGGCCCGATATCCTTCTCCTCGATGAGCCGTCCAACTACCTCGATCTCCCCGCGGTGGAATGGCTTCAGCGCTTTCTCAAGGAATTCGCCGGCACCATGCTGCTCATCTCCCACGACCGCTACCTCCTCGAGTCCCTCACCGACCAGACCCTCGAGATCAGCGGCGGGCAGACCGTGAAGTATGCCGGCGGGTTTTCCTACTACATCCGGGAACGCGAACAGCGCCGCGAACAACAGGCCGCGGCCTACCGCAACTACATCGAACGGAAAGAACAGCTCGAGAGCTTCATCCGCCGATTCCGGGCCAAGGCCACCAAGGCCGCGCAGGTTCAGTCGCGCATTAAAATGCTGGAGAAGATGGAGGAGATTAAACAGCCCCCCTCCCCGCCCGACCTCTCCTACCTCCGGATCGCCGATCCGCCGCGGGCCGGCGCCCAGATCCTCACCTTCGAAAACGCCGGCTTTACCTACGACGGCAACCGCTGGATCTTCCGGGGCGAAGACCTCACCATCCATCGCGGCGACAAGGTGGCCCTCGTCGGGTACAACGGCATGGGCAAGACCACTCTCCTGCGCACCTTCGCCGGCCTCATGCACCTCACGGAGGGAAAGCGCACCCTCGGCTACCACGTGGTGATCGGGTACCAGTCTCAGGAATTCGCCGACACCATGCCGCCCGATCAGAGCGTGCTCCGCATTGTCAAAGAGGCCAATCCGGCCGTCTCCGACCGGGAGGTGCGGACCCTCTGCGGCTCCTTCGGCTTCAGCGGGGACGCCGCGGACAAACCCTGCCGCGTGCTCAGCGGCGGCGAAAAGATCCGGCTGGCCTTTGCCCGCATATTCGCCCGCCCCCCGAATTTTCTCCTGCTCGACGAACCCACCACCCACCTCGACGTGTACGGCCGGCAGGCCCTGGAGAAGGCCATCCGGGAGTACAAGGGCACCGTCTGCCTGGTCAGCCACGACGTCACCTTCGTGCGCAACACCGCCGACCGCATTCTCGCCATCGATGAAGACGGCATCACCGGCTACAGCGGCGGCTACGACTACTTCCTCGAAAAACAGGCCGAGGCCGCGGGGAACCAGCCCGACGCGTCCGCCCCCCGGGCCAAAACGGAAAAGGCCGCCACACCCTCTCCCCCTTCCCCTTCAGCCCGGGACACGACCGCCCGCGGCAAGGAGGGCCGGGTCGCGCGCGCCCGCCGGCGCAAGGCCCAACAGGGTCTCCGGGACATGGAGAAAAAGATGGAGGCCTTCAACGCCGAGCGGGAACGCATCCACGGCCTCTTTGCCGAAGCCAATCCCGAGTACGACTACGCCGCCCTCAACCGCGAGCTGGCCGAAATCAACCGCCGCATCACCGATCTCGAGTCCCGCTGGCTGGAAAAGGCCGAGGCCCTGGAGGCGAATGCGGATTGAACCGCGCCCCGCCGTCAGCCGCGCCGGAGGGACCAACGACCCGAGCCCGGGGCCGCCCGGTTACAGGGGGAGCCGTCCCTACCCCCTCCGGGGGCTTGTGCCGGAGCCGACTCTGCAACGCGGGACCCGTGTGTTTCTTCCCCCTCGCTTGTGCGGGGGGCGATCAGAAGCTGTAGCGGGTGGCGGCGTAGACGCTGTCGTTGTGGTCGAACTGTCCGAAGAAGGTATGGGGATCCTCGCCGAGAAAGAAGTTGCCCCCGGCCTCGACCTTCCATTCATCGGTCACATCGTAGCTCACGAGCGGCCGGAGATAGGCGTCCTGATCCGTGGGGGAATAGTAGGCAAAGGCGGACAGGGTCAATGTCTGTTGCATCAGGAGTTTGGTCAACCGCGCGGTGAGCACGTTGCGCACCTCGTCGCGCGCAGGGATCCCCGCCGGCAGGGTATCGCGGTACTCGCCGTACTGGTCCATAACCTCGACGTAGGCCTGGAGCCCGAGGGTGAGATCGCCGGCGATGGCCTTCAGGTCGCGCTCGTATCCCAGCAGGGCGCGCCATTCGCTGTTCCGCACCCGGGGATCGTCCCCGTCCCGGTCGTCGCGCGAGTCGTAGTAGCCGACCTCGGCATTGGCGATGCCGCCGAGGCTGCTGCCGCGAACACTGGCGCCGTAGACCGTCAGCCGAGGAAATGCGGCCAGCCCCCCCGGCGTTTGGCCGCCCGGGCTCTTCCAGAATCCGTCGTACCCGTAGAGGGCCAGCTCCGTGGCCCCGAGGTTCCGATAGAGCCGAAGCGCCCACTCGTCGTCTGCAAACCAGTCATCCGGAATCGCTCCCTGCACGAGGGCATCCTCGCCGGCGATGCGGCCCAATCCGCTGTTGTAGTAGGAGAGGCGCTCTCCGCGGATAAACCGGTCGGGGTCGAACTGCGGGGTGTAGACCACGTCCAGGTTGGCCGCGTCGCTGAACAGGGACACCTTGAGGGCGTCTGAAGGCGCCTTGAGGTATTCCTCATCCCGGCCGGACAGGAACGACTGCCAGTCCTTGGGAAAATTGTCGTTGATGAACAGCAGATCGCCCGTACCCCAGGTGAGGATCTGGCGCCCGGCCTTTACATCGGCGAAAGGAAGCGGAGAAAGGAAGACGTTGGCCTGGCGCAGGTCGAGCCACCCTTCCCCCCGGTTCAGATCAACCTGGTGTGTATCCGCCAGGTCGTCGTACAACACATCGCCCACAACCTTGAAGCCGGCGGACGGCCAGCGGCGGTCAATCCCGAGCTGGAGCCGCCCCTCACTCAAGGAGCGGTCCTCCTGGTAGGGATCGCTCTGCGTCCGGACACCGGCCCGCGCCTCGGCAAAGCCGGTGATCGTGACGGGGAGCCGCTCGTGCAGCGGGCGGCGGTCTCCCTCCCCCGCCCCGGCCTCATCCGTCTCGCCGCCTCCGCCCAGCCCGGCCGGCAGGGCGGGCTCCGAGCCCGACTCCTCAACGGATTCGGAGCCGCCCAGGCCCGAGGGAAGCGCGGGCTCTTCGGCCGGCAGGGCCGGCGCCGTCCCGATCAGGATTCCCAGCATCCATGTCCATTTCATACCCGGTCTCCTTGTTTCGCCCCTCCGGCGTTGATCGCCCCGGCGGACCCGCAGGACGAGGCCGGCCGCGGGTCTCATCGCAGATACTGTATCGGTGCGCGTCGCAGATACCGCTCAGTGAAAATATCATCGGGCAAGCCGATGTCGTATTTCACATCGCTGTAGACAGCCGTGGTGTGACCGCCGATCCGGTCATCCGCCATGCGCGCCTGTACCACCGTTGGATAGCCCTGGATGGTGTCCACTTCTTCCACGGTGTAGGTGCGATAATTCTGATCCTCGTCATCGTAGTACTTCGTCTGGGTCACGAGGAAGGTATCCTTGTGAATCCACGTCTTATAATAGGCAAACTCGACATCCCCGGGGGACTTGGGCACGTGTTTCAGGACGTAGTAGTTGTCCGTTGTTTCCACCAGCTCATGCGTATCCTCCGCCTTGGTCCGGCCGGACACATCCTCGTAGTAGAAGTGCGTCCCTACGAAACTGGTGCGCTCCTCCGAGGAGGCGATCCGCTTGACCAGGTCCAGGTCCGGGAGGTACAGCCACCGGTCGTCTTCGCGGTCGAGGGCCACATGTTTCCAGACCAGAAACACGGTCTTGCGGACATCCGCCGGCCGGCGGAAGTACGCGTAGTACTTCTGGTCGCCGAGAAACGTGTCCTCGGGATCTTCGCCCTCCACCTGGTCGCGGCGCAGGATGATCAGCTCGCGGCTGCGCTCCCGCCCCTGCTTGTCCACGATGGTCATGGAGACCTGGGCCCGGCCGTCCGCCCCCTGGTAGTAACTCGACCGCAGCGCCTTGTCCACGATGGTCTCGACCTCGGGCTCCGCGGCGCGGCCGGCTCCGGCCCCTGCCAGGAGCAGGCCGGCAATCACCACGAGCTTCCATTGATTGACGGGCTTCATGATGTTCCTCCTTCGTTGTCCTTCGCTTCAGCATTGTTCAATGATTCGTCATCCTGTATGGGCAGCTCCATACGGCAGCGCTTCGTCCGGCCGATCAAGAGACAGGCCTGCGCCAGCACCAGCACAATCACCAGACTCCCCCAGGAGAGGCTTGTCCAGCCGACGTGCAGGAAATGCCCCACGTTCACCGCCACAATCGCCACGATGGCGGCTGCGCTCAGAATGCAGGTGCCGCAATTGCAGACCAGGCAACACTTCCTGGTGCGGGGGAAGAGAAGCCGCTCCAGCAGGGTGATGAGGGCAGGCAGGATCTGGAGCGAAGCCAGCCCCGCGAGCAGCAGGATGGCCGCGATGAATATCCCGACGGTCTTGTAGGGAACCAGAGGCGCCGCCAGGAGGGGCAGGAAGCCGACCCCGATCACAATCGCATTGCGTGTGATGGCCCGTGCCGGCTCTCCAAACACCGGGCCGGACGTCTTCGCCCACGACCCGTGCTCACGGTACATGGCCCGGCTGCGGGACAGGAAGTGAATGGCATAGTCGATGGCCAGCCCCAGGCTGAGCGCCGAAAGCACCGCCACCGGCATGTCGTAATCCTTGCCGACCAGGCCGATGCCGCCGTAGATGAGGGCAATGGTCACCGTCAGCGGCACCATGGAGAGCATCCCCCACAGAGCCGACCGGTAGAGAACGGTCATCATGAGGAATACGATGAGGAAGCTGCCCAGGAAGGCCTGCAGCATTCCGGAGACCATCTTGTCCTGCCAGATGACGTTGATGTAGGTCAGCCCGAACCAGTCATGGCTCAGTTCCTGGTCCGCGGGCATGTCCGCCTCCTGCATGAACGCATCGACGGCCGCGACCACTTTCTCCATATCCTTGTTGTCACCGCTGCGGAGCTGCAGCCAGAGGACGGATTGTTTGTAGTCCGGCGTCACGAAGTGCCACAGGTCCTGCGGGCGGTGGCTGTTCTGGTACTGCAGCAGGGTCTGCGCCACGGCGTTCGGCGAATCGGGAATGGCGAAATCCTCCGGCTTCCCCGAGATCAGTTCGCGGCGGACGGTCTTCACAATATCCGAGAGCGTATTCACCTTGCCCACGATGCCGGTCTCCAACAGGTGTTCTTCGAGCCGGTCGAGGAACCGCAACACCTCCGGTTGTTTGAACGTCTGGTCGCGAGCGCTTTCGGCAGACAGAAAGGTGAGCGCCTCATCCCACACCGGGTAGCGGTCGTCCGGCGCCGCAAACAGCTTTTCGTCGGCAAACCTCTCCAGTTGCCGGATCACGGCCGACGGGGAGTCCGCCGTCTCCGCGATCGCGGTGGCCTTCTGCCGCAGCGCCTCCGCCACGGCCCGCACGGGCTCGCCGCCGCCCTGACCGTCCGACCAGTCCGCCAGCCGCTCCGCAAACCCGCTCGCCCAGGTCGCGGCATTGGTGACCGGGCGGTCCTGCTTCAGCGCCAGATACGCCATGTACGTTCCGCCGAAATGATCGTTCAGCACGCGATCCGCCACCCGGATCGGATGGGAGCGGGTGAACCATTTCGTCGGGTTGTCATTGATCTGAATTTGTGTGATCCCGTACACGGCGATGACGGTGAGCACGACCACGCCGGCCAGGATCAACTTTGCATAGCGGAACGTGAAGCGCCCGGTTCGCTCCAGGACACCGGCCAGGCCGGAGGCGCCCGCCTCGTGCTCCGCCTCCCGAAGGCCGAAGTTTTCCAGCGCCTCGGGCTTGAGAAACATGATGTAGGCCGGAATGAACAGGATGGTCCACAGCCACGCCATGATCACCCCGAACGAGACAAAGATGCCGAACACCTGCACCGGCGGAATGGGCACCAGCGCCAGCGACCCGAATCCCACCGCCGTGGTGATGGACGTGTAGAGCATGGGCACGAAGAGGGCCTCCATCACCTGCCGGAGGGTCTCTTTCCGGTCCCGGGTGTCCTGGTACCGGTCAAAGAATTCCGACAGGATATGCACCGCATCCAGCACGGCGATGGGCATGATGAAGACCGGGATCATCGAACTCATGATGTGGACCGTCTGGCCGGTCACCACCAACAACCCCATGGTCATAATCACACACACCAGGGCCACGATCATGGGCGAGAGCACCAGGGTGAATTTCCGGAAAAACACGAGCATCAGGAGGAAGATCACCAGCATGGCCAGGGGCGCGGAGATGGCCATCTGCTTGAACATCTCTACGCCGAACACATCCTCCGCCACCGGCAGTCCCGTGATATGGAACTCGTCGTCGCCCTCAAAGGTCGCGATCTTGTCCTGGAGGGCGCCGTACACCCGGCTGCTCAAGTCCTTGGAGGTGAGCGGCAGATAGATCGCCAGGGCCCGGCCATCTTCGGAAAGCAGGGTTCCATCCAGGAACGGGATCCGCTCCGCCCGGTCGCGAATCGCCCGGGCCTCCTCCCGCGTGTCCGGGGGGCTCTTCATGAGCCATTCAAAGTTGACCACCCCCGGCTGATTCCCCTGCTCGATATTGTCCACCGTCGACGGGGCGATGATGTCGATGGTGATAACCCCGACGGTCTCATTCGTCTTTTCGGGGTGCGGCCACTGCAACCCTTTCGCGTACTCGGTCAGCTCGTAGATCCGCTTCAGCGAGTCCGGATTGAATACCCCGTCCGGGTCTTCTTCGTTGACCACCCCCACCACGACCATGTCGTAGAGAGACATCTTCTCCTTCATCGCATCGTGGAAGACCCGCACCGGCTCGTCGTGCGGCAACATGTTTTCCGGATCCGTATCCACCTTCAAGCCGTGCAGACCGGAGAAGGCCTGCGGCCAGATCGTGGGCAGGAGCGCCAACACGGCAAGCAGCACAGTCAGTTTCAACATCACGGCCGTCACCCGCTTCGGATGGCGAGTGGCCAGCCCGGCAATCCAGGCACCCGGTTTCATGTCGCACTTCCTTTCCTCTGAGGGGAACTCGGCTCGCCCCTGCGGAGCGATCGGGGCTGACCCGGATCCCGTTCCGGCATCCATACCGCCCCGTCAATACATCTAATATTCATGATATGTTTATACTTCGACCTGTCAACCCTGAGTGTACGGAAAAACGGCATTTTATCCTCATGCTGCTGAGCGAGTTGTGGAGCCTGGTACCGGCATCCGCCCGCTAACACAATCTTAACATTTCTCTCGTGACCCGATAACAGGACTGCCGTTTACTTCCCTCGCCCGAGCCGACACAGGGGTTGTGGTCCCGCAGCGGGACAGGCGTGCGGATCGGGGTTTTCTGTGTGAAGCGGAAGACATCGGCAGAGGGGCCCGCCCCGACCTCCGTCGGAAACAGGAACCGGAACCAAAGTCACAGACCATCCACCAACAGGGAGGATCCCCAAGGATGAAGAAGACAGCCCAACTGCTCGCAATCGCAATGGCCTTTGCCGTCACCGCGGCCACGGGGCAGGCACGTGATCAGATCCGCATTGTCGGGTCCAGCACGGTCTACCCGTTTTCCAGCTACGTGGCGGAAGAATTCGGCGCGACCACGGATTATCAGACCCCTGTGGTCGAGTCCACCGGCTCCGGCGGAGGGCACAAGCTCTTCGGCGAAGGCGTGGGCCCCCAGACCCCGGACATCAGCAACTCCAGCCGTCGCATCAAGAAAAGTGAATTCAAGCGCGACCTGGAAAACGGCGTGGAAGAGATCATTGAAATCATGATCGGGTACGACGGCATCGCCATCGCCCATAACGTGGACAATGATCCCATCAACCTCACCCGCCGCGACATTCTGCTGGCCGTAGCCGCCAAGGTCCCCCAGGACGGCGAACTGGTCGACAATCCCTACACCAACTGGAATCAGATCAACCCCGAACTCCCCGACAAGGAGATCATCATCTACGGCCCCCCCACCACCTCCGGCACCCGCGATGCCTTTGAAGAGCTGGTGATGGAAGCCGCCTCCGAAGAGATCGACGCCTACGGAGGAGAGTACTCCGAGGTTCGCCAGGACGGCGCCTACATCGATTCGGGCGAGAACGACAACCTGATCGTGCAGAAGCTGGCCCGCAATTCCGACGCCTTCGGGATTTTCGGCTACAGCTTCCTCGCCGAGAACACGGACCGCATCCAGGGCGCCAACGTCGACGGGGTGGCCCCCGTCCCGGAAAAGATCTCCTCCGGCGAGTATCCGGTCAGCCGCAGCCTGTTCTTCTATGTGAAGAAGGCTCATGTCGGTGTGATCCCCGGACTGGACGAGTACGTGGACCTGTTCCTCTCCGAAAAGATGATCGGCCCCCGCGGGTACCTCAAGCGCATCGGCCTCATTCCGCTCCCCAATGAAGAGCGCAAGGACATCCGCGCCCGCTGGGACGATCGCGAGATCCTGACCCTTCAGGACTTGAAGTAGTCGCACATCAATCGGTATAGCTAAAGATCGCAGAGCCGGCCGGCGGCCAAACCCCGGCCGGCTCTGCCGATACCCCAACCCATGATCCTTTGGAACCGTCCTTGAGTGTTTCCACCCTACTTCTATACCTGATCGGCGGCCTGCTTCCGCTGGGCGCGATGGCCTATTTCATCGGCAAGCGCAAAGCCGTTCAGCTCAAGGACGAAGGCGCCCGCCTTCATTCCGGCATCGGCCATTACGGCTGGTTCGCCACCATCTGGCTCGCGCTGCCTGCTATCGGCTGCACTCTTCTGGCGGGGTTGCTTCACATCACGGGGGTCCTGACCGTTCAGCCCCAGGCGGTTCTTGTGATTGCGTTTCTTCTCGCCGCCGGGGGGCTCTGGCTGGGCATGCACAAAATCCAGCCCGCCCTCGGCGCGCGCATCGCCGTGGAACGGGTGATCATCGGGTTCCTGCTCGCGGCCTCCCTGATCTCCATCCTGACCACCCTCGGGATTGTCGTCTCGATTCTGTTCGAGGCGCTCCGCTTTTTTGACCAGGTCAGCATCATCGAGTTTCTGACCGGAACCGAGTGGAACCCGGGCGATTCGTTCCTGGAGGGCGCCGGCCGGGGGGCAGAGGCGACCCGGGAATCCACATTCGGCTCCGTCCCCATCTTCGCCGGCACGTTTATGATCACCGCCATCGCCATGCTGGTAGCGGTGCCCATCGGCCTGTTCTCCGCCATCTACATGACCGAGTACGCGCCCTTTGCCGTGCGCAACGCGTCAAAACCGATCCTGGAAATCCTGGCC
>CAZCOO010000083.1:0-11854 GCA_964500395.1 uncultured Verrucomicrobiota bacterium | reverse complement strand
CCCGGAGAACCGGGGAAGCCTGTCCTACAAAGGCTGCCGGGCAAACCGGCCGGGGGCGACCCCTGATGAGGTGCACCTCCCTGTAGCCACGCCGTTGCACGGCGTGCTTTACCCCGAGGTGTCCGGCTTGTCGGGGGTCGGGGTCTTGAGGGCGGCCTTGATCTGGTCCGTCAGATAGGTGGAGTCGGTCCAGGGCTTCTTCACCGGGGATTCGCCCCAGATCTCCTTGCTGCCCATCAGGATGTCGCGGCGGCTGATCTGGCCAATCAATTTTCCGTTTTCCAGCACCGGCAGGCGGCGGAACGGATTCTGCAGGAAGATGTCGGCAATGCGAAACAGGTCGGAATCCGGATCGATGCTGTAGAGATCCTTGGACATGTACTGCGAAACGGTGGAGCCGGGGCCCCGCTCGAAGGCCCGGGAGGCAAACATCCGCAGACAGTCCTTTTCGGACAGCACCCCCACCAGGCGGCCCTCCTCATCGACGACGGGCGCGCCGGAAATTTTGTTTTTGAGCAACAGGTCGATCGCCTCGTGCAGCGGCATGTCCGGCCGCAGCGTCACGAGAGACGTTGCCATTAAATCACGTGCAGTAGGTACCTGGTCCATTGATTCTCTCCTCTCCTGAACGGATTCCCCCCGGATGGAGTCATCCCGATCCCGTGTCATCCGGTGGTTCCGGATAGAGACTACAACAGGCCATCTTCTCCTGCAATCATGCTCTCGACCCGGGCTCGCCCTCCCGCCGGGGCGGGATCAGCCGCCTTCGCGGCCGGGAATCCCCACCACGGATTTTAGTCCGAGCTGCCAGGCTTCCATAATCCGTTCGTACAGGGCCTCCAGATCGTCGGCGGGCGGAAGCCGGAGCACCACGCCCTGGTCCACCCAGGCCTGCTGCCGCGCGGCGCCGAAGGGCGAAACCCCCGCATCGGAGCCGGACACCCCGGCCAGGACGGCGGTTTCCCCCTCCATCCCGAAGGCGAGACACCGGCTGTGGCGCATCCCCTGCTCGGCTACGAGCGCCCGCACCGAATCCCAATCCATGGCACAGGTTCTGTCGGCGGCGCGGCGGCCGCGATACTCGGCCAGATCCGTCCGCGTGTCGACCGGCATGCGGCCGCGTCCCCAGGCCGAGCCCGGGTACCCGGGATAGGGCCCGCGTTCCGCGGCGAGTTCGGCGGAGGAGCGGATGACGTGGTAGCTCACCATCTCCGCGGCCGAATCCGCGAGGTCGTCGGCCTCGCTGCTTTCCGGATCGACCCCGAGGGCCTCCAGGGTCTCGGCCAGACCGCACAGCCCGACGGCCATGGGGCGTTGGCGCAGCAGCCCCTGCCGGGTTTCCGCCAGGGGATGCAAGGAGTTCGTCAGGGCGTTGTCCAGCATCCGAACTGAGGTGCGGGCGGTGCGGGCAAACTCCGACCCGTCGAGCCCCCGCTCCCCGCGATGGGCCGGCAAATTGAGCGCTCCGCTGACGGCTCCGGCCATCTCGTCGTGGCTGCGGGTCCCGGTGAGGGCGCCCCGGCTATCCAGCACGCAGGCCGGACCGGTGTGGTCCTGCATCGCGCGCAGGCGGACCGCATCCCGGAATACCAGGGCCGCCCGTCCCGAATGGACCGCGCGCACCAGGAGATCCCACAGGGTGCGCGCCCGCATGGCGGATACGCGGCGGATCCCCCCGGCGACGGCGGCGGCCTCCAGGCGGGTGTAGCGTTCGTCAAAATCCTCCCCCGCGAGATCGCGGAGGTCCGCGGCTTCACTGGGGCAGAACAGCGTCCACTGGGCATCCTCCCGCACCCGCCGGACGAAAAGGTCCGGCACGTTGATCACAAGCTGCAGGGGCGGGGGCGTATTCCCGCGGTCGATCAGCGAGGCGAGCAGGTCCGCGACGTCCGCATGCCAGGCGTCCAGCGAGGCGGCGAGGCCGGATCGCCCGCCGGCCGCGGCGGCGGCATTGCCGGCGAGGCCGGGCAGGGGGAGGAGCCCCCGGCTGCCTCCGCTGCCGTCGGCCAGCGCACTGCCCGCGGCGCGGATCGACGTCCAGTCGTGGGTGACGGCCGCATCGCGCCCGCAGAGCGCGACCGCATCGCCAAAGGCGCGAAACATGTCCGCCATGTCCGGGGGCAGGGACCCGGCATAGACGCTTCCGAGCTGGGCGTGGGGCGTCCCGGCCTGGCGCAGAATCGTTTCGGACGGGAGAAAGGCCCGGTCCGCAAGGCAGCGGTAAAAGTCCAGGGCCCGATCGGTGCGGTCCCCTTCCGGTTCGCACAGGGCGAGCCCCATGGCCACCCGCATCCAGAGGTATTGGGGGGACTCGAGCAGGCGGCCCTCATGCTTGAGACAACACCGCTTGACCAGGCGCCGAAGGCCGGCATACGTCCATTCCCCATCGCGGTCGGGGGCCAGTCCGTTGGCCAGCCGGTCCAGGTCAAACCCGGCCAGCCGCCGGTCCAGCAGCCCCAGGGAGACCCCCCGGCGGATGTAGACCACAAACTGCTCCCGGCACCGGAAATCGCGGTCCGGCCCGATGGGGTTTTCGCCCCAGACCTTGAGGTCGACCTCGCGGAGGAGGAGGCGGGCGGCAACGTGCTCGTAGGCGGGGTGGACGGACGCCCGATCGCGGGCCAGCCGGGTCATGAGCCGGGCCATCTGGGCGCCGGTCATGCCGCTGCGCACGTTTGACAGGACCGCCTCGGTCAGCTCCTGCCGGTCGCATACAGGCTCGAGGCCGCGACAGGCCTCGACACAGGCACGCCGCAGGGTGGCCTCTTCGATCGGTTCGCGCCGCCCCCGGGCATCCTTGCAGTACAGGGCGTCCTGCAGCCGTGAATCGGGATCCTTCTGCAAGCCCTGGAGGCGCGCTTTTCGCCGCTGCTCGCGGTACACGATGTACCGGCAGGCCACCGCCACGTGGCCGTCCGCCATAAGCTGCTGCTCGACGGCGTCCTGGATCAACTCGATCTCGAGCTGCTCGCCCTCGCGGGCGCGGCGCAGCAGATCCTCCACCACGCGTTCGGTCACCCCGCCGATATCCCAGACCGTCTGCCGGTCCAGAGACAGGGAGGGCGCCAGGCCGAGTTCGGCCCGGAACGCATGTTCTATGGCGCGAAAAATCCGCGCGGTGTCAAAGGAGACAAGCCGACCGTCCCGCTTGCGAACGGTATAGGTCTCGACCTGTTCCAATTTGCCGGACGCGATGACGGTGCCTTCGCCTGTCGCGATCATACGAATCACTCCTCGAGGATTCGCCCGGCGTTTGTGTCCTGCCCGAAAGTGTCATTCTGTCACGCTTATGCGCCCCGTCGCCCGCCGGGGAAAAGAGGGGCGCAGGCGGGTGTGCGGCGGGGCGCCGCAAAGGGGTGGCGAGAGGGCTGCGTACGCGGGAGCGTGAGGTCTCGCGAAAGGCGTGCTCCACCATATTTGGTAGTTGCCTCATAACGATGCCCTGTATATAGGTAGACAGGTACGGAGTCAAGCCCCGAGTGACCCCGGGCATCAGCCCTCGGTTAGAAACGGGTTGGGATTTTGTTTTCCAAGCCCGTTTTGGGGTTGCATGGGGCGGACAGCCGTGATGAAGTGCCGACGGAGCCCGCCCGTTGCGGAGTGCGGGATCCTAACGTACACACGACAACGCACAGGCATCGATTCAGTCAGCCCTGCGGGCCGGTTCCGGGGTATTGCCCCCCGGATTCCAGCCCCCGCACTCGGCTGGAATCCCTGCCGCCCAAGGGGGTGTCCCCGGTCGAGGAAGGGTCCGATGAAACTTCTGTACGAAGGCAAAGCCAAGAAACTCTACGAGACGGAATCCCCGAACGAGCTGCGCATGGAGTTCAAGGATGACGCGACCGCCTTCAACGGCGAAAAACTCGAGCAGTTCCCGGGCAAGGGCAAGTTGAACAAGCAGCTCACCCTCCTGCTCTACGGGCTCCTGCGGAAACAGGGGGTCGCCACCCATTTTGTGCGCGACGAAGACGAGATCACCATGATCGTTCGCGCGGTGAAGATCGTCCCCCTGGAGGTCGTCGTGCGGAATATCGCGGCGGGCAGCCTGGCGCGCCGGACCGGCCTGGCGGAGGGCACCCCCCTCGCCCACCCCATCGTGGAATACTATTACAAGAGCGATGAGCTGGGCGACCCCCTGCTCACGGAGGATCATATCGCCGTGCTCGATCTCGCCGCCCCGGACGAACTCGAAGCCCTCCGCACCGAAGCCTTGAAGATCAACGACATCCTCCGGCCGTTCTTTGCCAAGGCCGGGATCACCCTGGTGGACTTCAAAATCGAATTCGGCCGCGACCCGGAAGGGTTTCTGCTGCTGGCCGACGAAATCACCCCCGATACCTGCCGGCTGTGGGACGCCGAGAGCGGCAAGAAACTGGACAAGGATGTCTTCCGCCGCGACCTGGGCAACCTGCTGGACGGCTATCGGGACGTACTCCAACGCGTGGACCATGCTTTACACAATTGAACTGCACAATGCCCTCGCGCCGGCCCTGACGGCCAACGATCTGCTCTACGTGCCGGTGCAGGACCCGCCCCGCATCAAGCGGACGCGGCGGTACCTCTTTACCTATGAGGGAGACCCGGCGGCCCTGGACCGCTTCGCCCGGCGCGTCCTGGTGGATGAGGTCAGCGAAGATCTCCACGCGGGCGAGGCGCCCCTCTTCGGGGATGCCGGGGCCGTTCTGGACATGACCCTCAAGCCCGGTCTCCTCGACCACGAGCGGGAGGCCGTCCTGGAGTACGCCGACCATGCCGCCCCGGACGGGGTCGAGGTGCAGGATCTCCGCATCCACCAGCGCATGTACATCTTCGACACCGGGGGGACCTTCTCGCCCGACCGGCTGGTGCGGGACCTCGTGAACCCCGCCATCCACCAGTGGACGGTGACGGACCCCCGGGAGGCCGGACCGGCGCCCGCCGAGGGCGGACCGCGCGCGGCGGCGGCCGCGGCGGCAAAGCCGCCCCCGCAGACCCACCGGGACATCGCCCTCCGGGACCTGGACGATAACGCGCTCGGCGCCCTCAGCCGGGATATGAAGCTCTCGCTCTCCACCGAAGACATGCGGGTCATCCGCGCGGCCTTTGCCGAGCTCGGCCGCGAGCCGACCGACGTGGAACTCGAGGTCCTCGCCCAGACCTGGAGCGAACACTGCAAGCACCGCATCTTCAATGCGCACATCACCTGCCGCGAACAGGACCGCGAAACCGTTGTCGACGGATTGTTCAAGACGTTTATCAAAGACCCCACCGAGGCCATCTGCCGGCGCAAGCCCGGCTTTGTCCTGAGCGCCTTCCACGACAACGCCGGGTTCATCAAGCTCAACGAAGACCGCGCCCTCTGCTACAAGGTGGAGACCCACAACCACCCCTCCGCCATCGAGCCCTATGCCGGGGCCAACACCGGACTGGGCGGGGTGATCCGCGATATCCTCGGGGCGGGGAAAGGGGCCCGCCCCATCGCATCCCTGGATGTATTCTGCTTTGGGCGGCCCGACACCCCGCCCGAAGCCATCCGCGGCCGCGATGTGATCCACCCCATCGGCATCCTGCGGGGCGTCGTCCGGGGCGTGCGCGATTACGGCAACCGCATGGGCATCCCCACCGTGACCGGCAGCATCCTCTTTGACGACGGCTACCTCTACAACCCGCTGGTCTACTGCGGCACCGCCGGCGTCATCGATATCCGCGACATCGAGAAGAAGGTCGAACCGGGCGACCACATCGTCGTGCTGGGCGGGCGCACCGGGCGGGACGGCCTGCACGGCGCCACCTTTTCCTCCGCCTCCCTCGGCACCGACAGCCACGAGGAAGACCAGGGAGCCGTGCAGATCGGCAACCCCATCGAGGAAAAGAAAGTCACCGACTGCGTGCTGCAGGCCCGGGAGGAAGGCCTCATTCATTTCATCACCGACTGCGGGGCGGGCGGGCTCTCCAGCGCGGCCGGCGAAATGGTGGAAGACGTCGGCGGCGAAATCCACCTCGACCGCGTCCCCCTCAAGGAACCGGGCCTGGCGAGCTGGGAGGTGTTCCTCTCCGAGAGCCAGGAGCGCATGGTGCTGGCCGTTGCCCCGGAGGACTGGGCGCGGCTTCACGAGCTGGCGGAGACCTTCGAGACCGAGGCCACCATCATCGGCTCGGCCGACGGCAGCGGCCGGCTGAAGGTCTTTCATCATGACACCCGGGTATGCGATCTCGACTGCCGCTTCCTGCACGAAGCGCCCCGAAAGGCCCTCACCGCGCGGATCGACCCCCGGCCCACCCCCGCGGCCGTATCCCCGTCGCACGACCCCGGGAAGGACCTGCTGCGCATGCTGGCCTCCACCGATCTGTGCTCCCGCGAGCCGGTCATCCGCGAATACGACCACGAGGTGCAGGGCAACACCGTACTCAAGCCCCTGGCGGGCCCCGGCGGAGACAACCCGCAGGACGGCTCGGTCATCCGGCTGGACGAATGCGAGCGGCTCATGGCCCTGGGCGTCGCCCTCCTCCCCTTTTACCATCGCGATCCCGAGCGAATGGCCCGGGCCACCGTCGACGAGGCGATCCGGCAACTCGTGGTGACCGGCGCCGACCCCGACCAGATCGCCCTGCTGGACAACTACTGCGTAGGCAACCCGGACGACCCCGCCGAGCTCGGCCGGCTGGTGGCCTGCGCCCGCGGCATGGCCGAAGCCGCGGAGGCCTACGGCGCCCCCTTTATCTCGGGGAAGGATTCCTTCTACAACTATTTTGAAACCGAGGCCGGTCCCGAGTCCATCCCGCTCAGCCTGCTCATCAGTTCTATCGGGCTGCTGGACCGGGCGTCCGACCGCACCGGCGCATCGCTCACCCGGGCGGATTCGATTCTGGCCCTCGCCGGGCGAACCGAGCCCGAGCTGGGCGGCAGCGCGTACGCCCGGATGCTGGGCGAGGACGGGTCCGCCGTGCCGGACCTGAACCCGGACGAGGCCATGGCCTCGTACCGCACCCTCCACCGGCTGATTCAGCGCGGCGCGGTGCGCGCCGCCCACGACCTCTCCGAAGGGGGCCTCGCCGTGGCCCTCGCGGAAATGGGCTTTTCCGGAACCGGCGGCATCGAGGTCGACCTGGAGGCATTGCCCGCCGACCCCGAACTCGACGACACCGCCCGCCTCTTTTCCGAATCGACCGGCCGCATTCTGCTGGAACTCGATCCCGAGGCCCTCGCCGCCGTGGAGGAGGAATTCACCGGCCTGCCCTTTGCCGTCCTCGGCGCATCATCCGCCGGCCACCGCGACCTGGTCATCCGCCGCGGCGAGGCCCCCCTGATCCGCCGTTCTCTCGAGGAGTTGAAACACGCATGGAAAACCGGCCTGACGCCCTACTATTAAAGTACCCCGGCACCAACTGCGACCGGGAAACCGCCCGCGCCCTGGAGGCGGCGGGGTTCTCCCCCCGGGTCGTGCCCATCGCCCTCGTGTCGCCGGAGACCCTCCGGGGGGCGGCGCTGGTGGTGCTGCCGGGCGGCTTCAGCTACGGTGACTACATCATGGCCGGCCGCATCGCCGACCTGGAGACCGAGCGGCGCCTGGCCGATTCGCTGTCGGGCTTCACCCGCGCGGGGGGGTACATCCTGGGCATCTGCAACGGCTTTCAGATCCTGATGCAGCTCGGCCTGCTGCCCGCCGGCAGCCTCATCGCCAACACCAGCGGCCGCTTTATCTGCGAGTGGGTGGAGCTCGCCAATCACCGGCCGGACAATCCGTTCCTGCACGGCCTGCCCGACCGGTTTCCCCTCCCCATTGCCCATGCGGAGGGCCGCTTTGCCGCCCGGGAGGGAAAGGCGGACCAGTATCGCCGGGACGGCCTCGCCCCGCTCACGTACGCAGACAACCCGAACGGCTCCCAGGCCGACATCGCCGGCCTGCAGGATGAATCGGGGCGCGTCTTCGGCCTCATGCCCCACCCCGAGCGCTATCTCTACGCCGCGCATCACCCCGACCCGGCCGCGGCCGGCTCCGGCGACGGGCCGTGGGGCTGGGGATACACCTTCTTCAAATCCATCCACGACCACTGCAGCACCCAACCCGCACCCGCCTTATGAACCACACCCCCTCCCCCTCCGGTCCCCATCCCGACCTGCGCGAGAAATGCGGGGTCTTCGGGGTCTTCAACAGCATGCATGCGGCCAAGGAGATCTACCTGGGGCTGTACGCCCAGCAGCACCGCGGGCAGGAGAGCGCCGGCATCATGGTCAGCTCCGGGCCCGGCAAATGCTTTCTGCACAAGGACCACGGCATCGTCTCGCAGGTCTTTACCGACGAGATCCTGGAAAAACTCCCCGGCCACTACGGCATCGGCCACGTGCGCTATTCGACCGCGGGCTCCCTCAGCAAGAAGGATATCCAACCGCTCGTCGTCACGCATCAGGACCGGGTCGTCACCATCGCCCACAACGGCAACATCACCAACGCGGGCCAGATCAAGCGCGAGATGGAAGCCAACGGGTCCCTCTTCACCACCAGCAGCGATACCGAAGTCCTGCTGCACAAAATCGTCCGCGTGCACAAGGACAACCCCATCGACAAGATTCGCGAAGGGCTCAAGGATGTGCAGGGGGCCTATTCCCTGGTGTTGAAGTTCGACAACGGGGTGGCGGCCGTCCGCGATCCGTTCGGGTTCCGCCCCCTCCACCTCGGCAAGCGGGACGAGGCCTGGTACTTCGCCTCCGAGACCTGCGCCTTCGACGTGATCGGCGCGGAGTACGTCTGCGAAATCAAGCCGGGCGAAGGCTATTTCGCATCGCTCAACGGGCTGGAGCGCTTTCAACTCGAGGCCGAACCCCGCCCCCACTTCTGCTCCTTCGAGCTGGTCTACTTCTCCCGGCCGGACAGCCGCCACAAGGACCGGTCCATTCACAATTACCGCCTGGAAATGGGACGGGCCCTCTGGGAGGAACACCCCGCCGAGGCCGATATCGTCACCGCGGTGCCCGATTCCTCGAACAGCGCCGCCCTCGGCTATTCCGCGGCCTCGGGCATCCCTCTCGACATCGGCCTCATCCGCAGCCACTACACCGGCCGCACCTTCATCGCCCCCCACCAGTCCGTGCGCGACAGCAAGGTCCGGCAAAAGTTCAACGTGGTGCGGGACGCGGTCAAAGACAAACGCATCGTGGTCGTGGACGACTCCATCGTGCGCGGCACCACCTGCCGGAAGATCATCCAGCTCTTCCGGGAACACGGGGCGAAGGAAATCCACTTCCGCATCGCCTCGCCCATGGTGGCCAATCCCTGTTACTTCGGCATCGACATGCCGCAGCGCGAAGAGTTCCTGGTCAACAAAGTGCCCACCGACGTGCTCAACACCTTCCTCGGGGTGGACTCCCTCGGCTTTCTCTCCGCCGAGGCCCTGCGGAGCGTCACCGGCCGGGACACCTGCAGCGCCTGCTTCACCGGCGATTACCCGGTCCGGGTCGAACCCAACGGGGCCGTCATTTCCAAGCGCAAGGATGCCCAGCATGGACAATTCGCTTACATATAAAAACGCCGGCGTCGACACCGAAGCCGCGCGGGAAAGCGTGGACGATATCGCCGCGCTGCGCAGCCGCACGGAGACATCCCGCCGGCTGCACCAGGCCTTCGGGCTCTTTGCCGCCAGTTTTGATCTCTCCGGGTACCGGCATCCCATGATCCTCACCGCCTGCGACGGTGTCGGCACCAAGATCATGCCCCTCCTGGACCACGACATGCCGGAGGTCGCGGGCATTGACCTGGTGGCCATGAACGTCAATGACATCCTGACGGCCAACGCCATGCCGCTGCTGTTTCTCGATTACGTGGGGCTCGGGCGCATCGACCGGAAACGGCTCAACCGGCTCATCACCGGCATGGCGGACGCCCTCGAGGGCTGCGACTGCATCCTCGCCGGCGGCGAAACCGCCGAGATGCCCGACCTCGTCCCCGACGGGCAGGTGGAACTCGCCGGGTTCTGCGTGGGCGCCGCCGAGCGCGCGGAGTTGCTCGATCCCTCCACCGTCCGCCCCGGCGATACCGTCCTGGGCATTCCCTCCGCCGGGTTCCACGCCAACGGCTGGAGCCTCATCCGCAAAATCTGGGACCGGTTCCCCGACACCTTTTCCGAGGAAGACCGGCGCGCCCTCCTCGCCCCCACCCGCATCTACTACCCCGAGGTCGCGGCCCTCCGCAAGGCCGGGCTGCGCCCCCGCGCCATGGCCCACATCACCGGCGGCGGCATCCGGGAAAACCTGCAGCGGGTTCTCGGATCCTGCGGCGCCTCCCTCTCCCTTCCGCGCTGGGAGGCCCCCGCCGTGGAGAAGGTGCTGCAGGCGGTCGATCCCGCCGAAGCCGTCCACGCCTTCAACATGGGCATCGGCTGGATGATCATCACCCGCCCCGAGGAGGCCGACGCCTGCCGGGACGCGCTCCCCGAGGCCCGCGTCCTCGGCGCCGTGACGGACTCCGGAACCATCGACATCGAGGTGCCGTCATGAGCATCGTTCTCGGCGTTCTCGCATCGGGCCGCGGATCGAATTTCCTGGCCATCCAGGAGGCGATCGAAACCGGACGGCTGGACGCGCGCATCGCGGTCCTCCTCAGCGACCGCCGGGAGGCCCCGGCCCTCCAGATCGCCGCCGAACACGGGATCGAGCAGCACTACCTCCCCTACGACCGGCAAGACCGCAAACAGTTCGAACAGCGGGCGGCGGACCTCATGGAGGAGCACGGGTGTGAGCTGATCATCCTCGCGGGCTTCATGCGGTTGCTCACACCCTACCTGGTGAACCGGTTCGAGGGGCGGATCCTCAACATCCACCCCGCCCTCCTCCCCTCCTTCAAGGGGCTCGATGCCCAGCGCCAGGCCCTCGAAGCGGGGGTCAAGATCTCCGGCTGCACCGTTCACGTCGTGACCGAGGACATGGACGCCGGCCCCATCGTGGGGCAGCGGGCCGTGGCGGTCTACGACGACGACACCGAGGACTCCCTCGCCGCCCGGATCCTCGAACAGGAACACAAGCTGTTCCCCGAAGCGATCGCCGCCTATGCTGAGACACTGCAGGAGGACCGGAATGCACAGTGACAGCGCCGCGATCGCAACACCGGCATCCCGCACCCGCATCATGAAACGCGAAAGGAGCCAGCATGAACATCCTGATCACCGGTAAGGGCGGACGCGAACACGCCCTGGCCCGGGCCCTGAGCGAATCCTCAACCGCCCCCACCCTGTTTGCCCACCCCGGCAGCGACGCCATCAGCGAACTCGCCACCCGGGTCGACGCCGAGGGCATTCCCGGCCTCGTCGACACCATGAAGCAGCGGGAGATCGACCTCTGTGTGGCCGGCGAAGAGCAAATGCTCGCCGACGGCCTCGCCGACATCGCCCGGGATGCGGGCATCCCCACCTTCGGCCCCTGCCGGGCCTCCGCCCGCCTCGAGAGCAGCAAGAGTTTTGCCAAAGACTTCATGCGCCGCCACGAAATCCCCACCGCGGGCTACCGGGTCGTGGACGACCCCGCCGACCTGCGCCGCGCCGTGCACAACCACCCGGTCGTCCTCAAGTTCAACGGACTCGCCGCGGGCAAGGGGGTCAGCATCTGCCGCGATGCCGAAGAGGTGGAAATCTTCATCGACCGCGTCTTCGAGCAGCGGCAGTTCGGAAAGGGCGAGGTCGTCGTCGAGGAGTGCCTCACCGGCAAGGAACTCTCGGTCATCTGCGCCGTGGCGGACGGCGACTACCAGGTTTTTGTCCCCGCCCGCGACTACAAGCGGCAGCTCGACGGCGACGCGGGACGCTTCCGCGTCGGCGGGCGTGAGGTGAAACAGGGCGACATTGTCACCGTGGACGGCGCGGCGGGGGAAGTGCTGTTCGGCGCGGC
>CAZCOO010000082.1:0-11871 GCA_964500395.1 uncultured Verrucomicrobiota bacterium | reverse complement strand
TGTTCCAGATGACGCTCACCTTCCCCTGGGGCGTGCCCCACAGGGTGACGCGGGTGAAGCCATCCCGAGCGACGCGGGTGGTGAAGGTGGGCGAGATGAGGTAGGTGTTCGCCACCTGGTAGGCGACGTAGGCGGAGCGGAGTGATTGGTCATCGCGCATCATACCGAAATACTCAGACATCCCGCCAGCATCGTCGTTGACGCGGAAGTGGAAGTACCGCTCCACGCCCGCGGCCAGGGCATTGGCGTAGGACTGGATCACGTACGACCCGGCCTCGCCCCGGGTGGCCGACCAGTCGTACTTGGTCGGATCGGGGTCGACGGCGGGATCGTTCCAGACCGGCACGCCGGCATGGGCGTTGCCTTCACTCACGGACCAGCGGGCCGGCAGGGTGACGCGCGCCCGCAGCGCATCCGGCGAAACCGCCTGCATATCCAGGCTGACCATGTCGTCTCTGCCCGCCCCGGGGACCCGAACCCATGCCCGGTCGCCCGGAGCGGGTCCCGCCCCGGCGTCCTCTGGGGGGCGGACTGTGCGCGGCCGGAGCCCGTCCCATGCATCGAGGGCATGGCGAATCGCCGCCGGATCGGCCGAATACGCGCCCACCAGGCCCCCGTCGACCACGGCCATGCGCCACACCGCGTCTGCCCGCGCGTCCGTCGGGATCCGCCAGATGGGCCGCCCCCGGAATTCCCCATCCGGAATCGCCTCGAGTCGACCGAGCAGGAGCAACCAGCGGAACACGTGACTCTTGCCGCCCAGCCACCCGCTGACGATCCAGGCGGGCCGGCGGCTGTGCCCCAGGGCCGGGTGATAGGCCGTCAGCACGGGGCTGGACCCGATGGCGTCCCGCAACCATTCCGTATCGGGATCGGCGAGATCGCGCTCGATCAAATCGACGTCCACCCCGGCTGCGGCCAGGCAGGCGCGCAGGGCAGGGTTGCGGGTGGCGGCCGTCCATGACTGTTCGAGCGCCTGGTGGCGGGTGACCACCGTCGCGCCGGATGGGATCGTACGCCACAGGCGGCCCTCATCCCCCGGCACGTAAAACAGCCAGCTCACACAACCCGCGGCAAACAGGATCAACAAGATCCAGAACAGCGGGCGGCGCACGGATGCGCGGCGCGGCGGGGAGGGATCAGGACTCATCCCGGCGGCCCTCTTCACGGCGTGCGGCCTGCTGCTTCACCGCATTCCACTCCGCATCCAGCTCTTCGAGGGAACAGCCCTCCAGCGTCCGGCCCGACGCCTCGACCCGCCGTTCCAGGGCGCGAAAACGATTTTCGAACTTTGTCGCGGCCCGCCGCAGCGCCAGTTCCGGGTGCAGATGCAGCTTCCGCCCCAGATTCACCAGGGAAAACAGGAGATCGCCGAATTCCTCTTCCGAGGCCTCGCTGTCGCCCCCCTCCAGCGCATCAAAAAACTCGTCCAGTTCTTCGCGGATCTTCTCGTGGACGGGGTCCGGCGAGGGCCAGTCGAATCCGACCCGGGCGGCCTTTTTCTGAAGCTCGCGGGCCCGTTGCAGGCTCGGCAGCGATTGCGGCACCCCGTCCAGCACCGATTGGGCAGGCGCGTCGGACTCCGCCTCCTTGATGCTGTTCCAATTGCGGATGACCTCTCCGCTGGACTCCACCCGCACATCTCCGAATACGTGCGGATGCCGTCGCACGAGTTTGTCCGCGATCGCCCGGGCCACGTCATGAAAGTCGAACTGCTCCGCTTCCGAGGCGAGCTGCGCCTGAAAGACGACCTGCAACAGCAAATCCCCGAGTTCATCCGCGAGTTTGTCCGGGTCGCCTTCGTCGAGGGCATCGAGGACTTCGCAGGCCTCTTCCAGGATGTAGGGCTTGAGCGTGGCCGGTGTTTGCTCCCGGTCCCAGGGGCACCCGTCCGGCCCGCGCAAACGGGCCATGATCGCCAGCAGGCGGTCAATCGGCGCAGCGTCTGCGGGAAGCGAGTCCATGGAGAGAGACGGGGCGGGACGTCCCTGCCGCATCATCGCGATCAGGAAACCGCGGCGGGTTCCGCGGACGGGAGAGAGAGATCCAGGACCTCCGCGGGGGGCATGTCCGTATCGAGCTCCAGAATCAGCAGCGCGCCGCCGAAATCCTGATACCCGGTATATTCATCCGGCAGGGCCACGCACCGCATGCCGGCGGACAGCGAGGCCTTGCAGGATGATTGCGTACTGGCCAGCACGAGGCAGCGGCGAGCCGGACGTTCGATCTCCTTGGCCAGGGTCAGCCAGGTATCGGCTCCGGGAAATTCCTGATGATTCGGCTCGAAGGCCTTCATCCGGATATCGTGTTCGGCAAATCCCATCCGCTCCATGAGGGTGTCCGCCACCTTCTGCGGAAGGCCGGAAATCGCGGCCATCGGGATATCCCGTTTTGCCAGCTCTTTCTGCAGGCCGGCAAACCGGTCGGAGATCTCTACCTCCCCGGCGGACGCCACCTGCTCGACCGCGGCCGCATACTCACCGGCAATGCTGTCGGCGGCGGATGCGTCGAGTCCCAGCGCATCGAGCAGGGCCGGCAAAAACCGGGTCGGGCTGGGGTGCAGGGCATAGCGCGAAAACAGAATGGGCGTCAGTGTTCCCCCGTGATTGGAGAGGATGCCTTCGAGGGCTTCATACTGCTTCTTTCTGAATTGGACGGCGACGCCCTCCAACTCAAACAAGACAGCGATGGGGCATTCCGGCGCGGTGGGTTCGGCCTCTTCCACGGGTTCCTGTACAGATTCTTCGTCAGCCATGGGCGTTCCTTCTCCTGGGGATTCTCACTCGTGATCCATTCATCGGTTGCAGATAAAGGGCGCAGTGTACGGAGCCGCCCGGACCGGGTCAAGCCCCGGCGGGGCCCGCCGGCTCCGGTGAACGCGGCCGACGTCCCGACTTGTCTGTGCCTTGTACCCGCTTCAGGCAAAGTGCCCGCGCACGGTTTCGGCCAGCTCGTCCAGGGTCTTGGCCACGGGGACCCCGGCGCTCTCGAAGGCTTCCGTCTTGGAGGCGGCGGTCCCACTGCTGCCCGAGATGATCGCGCCCGCATGGCCCATCCGCTTTCCTTCCGGAGCCGTGTGACCCACGATAAAGGAAAACACCGGTTTGCGGATGTGGTCCTTGATAAACTCCGCCGTGCGCTCCTCTTCATCGCCGCCGATTTCCCCCACGAGCACCACGGCGTCGGTGTCCGGATCCTCCTCGAATCGGGGAAGCAGATCCCGGAACGTGCTGCCGATAATGGGATCCCCCCCGATGCCGATGCAGGTCGACTGGCCGATGCCCATCTGCGTCAAGGCGTGCACGATCTCGTAGGTCAGGGTGCCGCTGCGGGAGATCACGCCCACCCGCCCGGGCGTGTGGATCTCACCCGGCATGATGCCGACCTTGCCTTTCCCGGGACTGATGACGCCCGGGCAATTCGGCCCGATCAGCGTGATCCCGGCGCGCCGCACAGCCTCCACCACTTCGACCATATCGATCACGGGAATCCCCTCCGTGATGCACACGATAAGCTCGACCCCGGAATTCTCCGCTTCCATCACAGCCTGGGCGGCAAACCGCGCGGGCACGTAAATGACGGAGGCGTTCGCGCCCGTCTTGTCGACCGCCTCTTTCATGGAATCGAAGACGGGGACTCCGAGGACCTCCTGCCCGCCCTTCCCGGGGGTCACGCCTCCGACGACCCGGGTCCCATACTCCATCATCTGTTCGGCGTGAAACGACCCGTCCCGGCCGGTGATGCCCTGGACCAGAAGTCGGGTGTTGGTATCGACGAGGATGCTCATGCCTTGCTCCCTTCCGCGAGTTCAATAGCCTTCTTCACCCCGGCGGAGAGCGTATCCGCCGGAATCAGGTCCGTGCCGTCAAGCAGGGCAAGACCTTCCTTCATATTCGTGCCCACCAGGCGCACCACCACCGGCACGCCGATGTCAATTTGGCGGTAGGATTCCAGGATCCCTTTCGCGATGTCATCGCACCGCGTGATGCCGCCGAAAATGTTCACCAGGATGGCCTTCACATCGGGATTGTTCAGAATCAGCCGGAAGGCGTTGATCACCTTTTCCGGGCTGGAGCTGCCGCCCACATCGAGGAAGTTGGCGGGTTTTCCCCCGTATATCTGAATCGCATCCATGGTCGCCATGGCCAGGCCGGCGCCGTTGACCATGCAGCCGATGTTGCCCTCCAGTTCCACAAAGCTCAGGCCCTTTTCCTTCGCATCGAGTTCCTTCTCGTTTTCCTCCGCCATGTCGCGGAGACCGACAATGGCCTCCTGCCGGTAGAGGGCGTTGTCATCAAAGTTCAACTTCCCGTCCAGGGCGATCACCTCGCCGTCCCCCGTGAGCACGAGCGGATTGATCTCGGCCAGCGAACAGTCCTTTTCGATGAACAGGGTGAAAAGCTTGCGCATGACATCCAGGACGCCCGCGGACGTGGATTCATCGCCGAATAGCGTCCCCGCGTGGGGCGCCGCGGCCTCTTCCGGGAATTGGCGCAGCACCGTCGAGAACTTGATGATGGCCTCGGGGTTCGTGGCGGCGACTTCCTCGATCTCAACCCCGCCTTCCGCGCTGGTGATAAAGGTGAGGCAGCGCCGGCTGCGGTCCACGATCAGGCCCAGATAGGCCTCCTTGGCGATATCCGCGCCCTTTTCCACCAGGACCTTGCGCACCGTACTGCCCTTGATCTCCATGCCGAGGATGTCGGTCGCCCGTTGTTCCGCTTCCTCGGGCGAATGGGCGAGCTTGATTCCCCCCGCTTTTCCCCGCCCCCCGGCATGCACCTGGGCCTTTACGGCGACCGGCGTCCCCAGGTCCTCCGCGGCCCGGCGGGCGGCCTCCGGATTGTCCACGATTCGGCTGTCCGGCACGGGAATCCCCGCATTGCGAAACAATTCCTTGGCTTGGTATTCGTGAATCTTCATGTCGGATTGTCCTTCGTTCTCCTTGGCTGAGCGGATGCGAAACGTGGGCACCATACCCACGCCGGGGCCGGAAGACAACCCTATCCGTCCGTGCAGGCGGCGGAGGGCGGACCCGGCATAACCCTCCCGGGGCACCCCCCCCGCCCCGGCGCGCGCGGCCGTTCGCGGCCTCCCGCGCCGGACTATTGCACCCGGCGCAAAGACCCCGTACTCTGGCGAACATGAGGAGTGGCGTACACGGCCCCCGGATAGCCGCATGGATCGCAGCGACCTGCTGCGTAGCCGGCCCCGTCTCCGCGCCCGGGCAAACCGGGGGTGAGCATTCCCCGCCATCCGACCTTCTCTTTCCTCCCGCCCTCCAACCCGCGCAGGCCCTGGCGCCGGAGAGGGCCGACCTCTCCACGTCCAACACGACATGGATGGCCCGGGCCCTGCGCGCCTGGTCTTCGACAAACCTGCCGGCGCTCGCAACAGCCCTGGAGACGAGCCCCCGGGCATCCGCCGCAAACCCGGCCGACGTGGCGGCGGTGCGGGCCGGTCTGGCAGAGCACACCGGGCGATGGGAGGATGCGCTCGCCGCCTGGCCGGAGGCCGCCCTCTCCGCATACGTCGCCCCGACCGCCATGGTGCGCGCCGCCGCGGCCGCCCTCCGGCTCGGCCGGATCGACACCGCGCGCGCGTTGGTGCCGGCCGCCGCGACGCCCTCCCCGGCGGCCGCATTTCTGGCCGGCGCCCTCGCCTGGATGGAGCGGGACTATTCCAAGGCCTGGCGCATCCTCATCCGCCCCGCCCGGGCCCCCGGGGCCTCGGCGGAACTGCGCCTTCTTCTGGCCCGCGTCACCCTCTACGACAGCGACTACGAGGAAGCGATCGGATGGCTCCGAAAAGCCTTTGAACAGGAGCCGGAGCTCGACCGCCGCCGCCTCTTTGTCCAGGGCCGGGATATGGAGCGCCTGCGCCATTTCAAGACGTATCGCCGTCTTCTGGAAGAGTATACCGAAGCGGAGGCGACGGCCACCGCCCCGCAAGAGCCGCCGCCCGTCTTTTTCGACGTGTCGCTGTCGCTGCAACAGTTCCGGTCCAGCAGCCCCCTGCTGAGCCACGGGGCGGGTGCGAACGCGGACTCCACACCGCAGGGCCGGTATTACGCCCCCCTGCGGCTCCAATCCGAGCTCCACCGCGCCCTGCGATAGGCGCCGTGACCCATGACGATTGCCGCTTGAATCGGCACAATCCTTTCTGCGATAAATACCTGGCTTGCACGTCCACGACCACGGAGGTTTTCCAGGTATGCAACAGTCCGATGTACAAGATTCCAGCCCGATGCGTTCGCCGGTGTCCCTTCTCTTGACGGGAGTCGCCCTCCTCGTCCTGCTGGTCATCGGGTGGCGCACGATCACCCAGCCCGATTACTGGCTGCACCTGGCGACCGGCCGCGAGGTCATCTCCGAGGGAATCCCGCGAGCGGATACGTTCTCCTTTTCCGCTGAGGGGGAATCCTGGGTGGCCTCCGCCTGGTTGTACGACGTCATCGTGTACGGGGTGCAGGGGGCCTTCGGCCACGGCGCCGTTTCCTGCCTCCACATGCTCGCAGTGCTCGCGGCCTTTCTGCTTCTTTTGCCGACCGCCCGGCGGCTCGGCGGCCCCTGGTCCGCCCCCCTCGCCCTGTTGCTCAGCAGCTGGCTCCTGGCCCCGGATTTCGAAGTCGGCTCCACCCGCTTTGCCCTCCTGTTCCCCGCGCTCTTTATCTTCCTGCTCGAGCGCCGCCCGGACCGCCGGGTGCTGTGGACCGGCCTCCTGGTTCTCCAGGTGGTGTGGACCAACATGCACGCTTCGTTTTTGTTTGGGCCGCTCATCGCGGCGCTTTTTGCCTTTGATGACGATGCCGAAGGAGCGCCCCTCCCGCAGAAACTGGCCCTCCCGGCCGCCTGTCTCGGCGTCACCCTGATCAATCCGTATTTTCTCGGCCTTCACCTTGCCCTGATCGGCGGATTTACACAGACCTTCGTCAACCTCTCCTACCAGGGGTTGTCAGCCTTCTCCCAGCAGTTTGCGGGCGGCCTGGGCAATTTTGTCTTTTACCTGTCGCTGGTGCTCGCGGCCGGCGGCCTGATCGCATTCAAGAAGCGGCTCCCGCCGGCGGTCACCGCCCTGACCGTGATTACGGCCTTTCTGGCCGTGATCACCAACCAGGCCATGGAGCTCTACGCGATCCTCGCCTTCCCGTTTTTCTCGCTCAGTCTGGCCGCCATCGGCCGCGCCCTCACCCCGGTCGCCGCGCCCGTGCTCACCCCGCTGGGGTCTTCGGGTCGAGCCGGATTGTCCGCCGCTGTCGTCCTCGGCCTCTGCCTCGTCACCGGCATACTGTTTACCTCCAACAGCTATTACCTCCGCACGGGCCACGCCGCGGGATTCGGCCTCGGCGCCGTGGAGGACATCTTCCCGGCCGAGGCCGCTCCGGTAATCGAGCACCCCGCCTTCCCCCCGCGCGCGTTGAACACCGTGATGGACGGGGGATACCTCGCCTGGCGCTACCCCGACCGCCAAGTCTTTATCGATCCCCGTCTCCCCGTGTACGGCCGGGACCTCTACCGCCAGTGGCGAGCCGGGATGATCGACATCGCAAGCGAGGAATGGACCGGCTTGCTGGACACATACAATCCCCAGGCGCTCATACTCAACGCCAACGCCCGCAATGCGCCCATGACCACCCGGCAACTCCTGGAAACCGGTGAGTGGCGCATGGCCTATTTCGACGGCGTTACCATCATCCTCCTGCCCAACGCCCCCGTGTATGACCCCATCTTTGAGGATGCCGGTCTCCAGAATGCAGGCCTGCAGGCGATTGAACAAAGCCGCGCGTTCTATGCGCAGGCCGTGGAATCCGGCCGCCGCCCGCCCGTACCGGTGCGTCTCATCGGCGCCGGCGCCCTCTTCACCACCCTGCAGCGATACGACCAGGCGCTCGATGCCTACCGCCCCGTCGTCCGGCTCCTCCCCAATCTCGCGTCGGCCTGGTACAACCTCGGCCTCGCGTATTTTCATCGGGAACAATTGGAGAACGCGGCTCGGGCCTTCCGGCAGTCCGCGGAGCTGCTGGAGCGCAACGCGCTGGGATGGCTCTGGTTGAGCCGCACCTACACCCTGATGGACGACCGCAATGCGGCGGAACGCGCCTTCCGCCAGGCGCGGAATCTCAACCCGGATCTGGCGGAACGACTGCGCACGGAGTGGGGATTGCTCGAAGAGAGCGACTAGTCCTGCCCGGGATCGTCGGTCGGAACCCGGCCCGCCAGCAGCCCCAGCAGGATGCCGCCGACGGCCAGCGTGCCGAGCACGGCCACGATCGCCCAGACGCGCGAGTGGAGAAAGACCGCCAGGGCAATGGGGACCACCAGCGTCAACCCACCCACGAGCAGGCAGGCCCACAGGGCGTGCCGTCGACTCATTTGTAAAGCAGCGGCCATGACGTATTCCCCCCTCTCCGGTTCTCAAGGACGACCGGTTTCTGGCTATAGTGTACGCCGCCGCCCGGAAAAGGAAAGCCGGTTTTTCAGCGCCCGGACACACGGGCAAAGGCATCGGGAAGCCGGTCCGCCACGTCCCCGGCAATCAAGCCGGCCTGGGCGTGGAGACGGGCCTCCAGGTCTCCGGCCAAGCCGTGCAGATATACCCCGGCACAGGCGGCCTCCCATGCACTCAACCCCTGGGCCACCAGACCGGCAATGAGCCCCGCCAATACATCGCCCGTCCCGCCGGTCGCCATGCCGGGATTGCCGGTCAGATTGATCGCCGACGCCCCGTCCGGCTGCGCCACCACGGTGCCGGCGCCCTTGAGGACAACCGTCGCGCCGGTAAACTTCGCGGCTGCCAGCGCCATCCCGACCCGGTCCTCCCGGATTTCCGAGGCGCTCTGGCCGAAGAGCCGCCCCAGCTCGCCGGGGTGCGGGGTCAGGACCAGCGGGCAATCGGCCCGTTCGAACCAGTGCGGCTGGCCGGCAAACACACTGATCGCATCCGCGTCCAGCACCATCGGCGTTTGCGCATCGCGCAGCAACTGGCGCACCAGCACCATCGTATCGTTGTGCCGGGTCATCCCCGGCCCCACCAGCAAGGCGTCAAAGTCGTCCACCCGCTTGCGCCAGTCCTGCCATAGCCCGGCGGCCAGCGACCCCATGTCGGTGGCGGGGGCGGGCTCCACCATGAGTTCCGGACCGGCCAGGCTGACGAGATCGAGAATCGGGGCGGGGGCAAGGACCGTCACCAGGCCCGCACCGCTCCGCACCGCGGCCCGGCCGGCCAGGCGGATCGCCCCGGTGTACCCAACCGCCCCCCCCATGCAGAGCACCCGCCCAAACTGTCCTTTGTGGGCGTCGAGCGCGCGCCGGGGCAGCCATCCCCGCACATCCGCGTCCGCGATCCACTCGGGCCCGTCCGCCGGCAGCGCATCGGTCAGGGCGGGGGGGAAGCCGATATCGACCGCCTCCAGGGTTCCTACGGCGCCGACGGCCTCCGGCGCGAGCAGCCCTTTGGTCGGCATCGCCATCGTCACAGTCATATCCGCACACACACATTCCCCGTCGCGGGCCCCCGTATCCCCGTTCAGTCCGGAGGGAATATCAATCGCCAACACGCGTCCGCGCCGCCCCATCCGGTTCACGCAGCGGATGGCCGCCGCCGCCACTCCCCGCGGCGCTCCCTTGATTCCGGTTCCCAGCAAGCCGTCGATGACGACGTCGGGAACTCCTTCAAATCCGCGCTCCGCCTCCTCGGCCCCGCGCTCCCAGTCGCCGTCCTCCGTCCACTCCCGAACCGGGATCCCCGTCTCCTCCAGGAAGCGGTCCAGATGCGTGCGCGCATCGCCGCCCACTTCGTCCATGCGGCAAGTCAGGCAGACATCCACCGACCAGCCCCGCTGAGCCAGATGTCGAGCGGCCACGAAGGCATCTCCCCCGTTGTTCCCTTTGCCGGCGGCGAGAAAGGCACGCGGCCGGGACGGGGTTGCCCGGCCGTGCAGCCGCTCCGCGGCATCCGCCACCCCCCGGCCCGCCCGCTCCATCAGCGTGGCCCCGGCAATTCCGTGATCTTCAATGGTCGCCCGGTCGAGCTCCCGCATCTGGTCGACGGTTACTGCAATCATGGTGTCTCCTTCTCCGATTCGTCCGGCGGCGTCCCCTCGAGGACGGCCTGGGCCACACTCACATCCCGGCCGTGCGCCAGGCTCACCCACACCCGGTCCACGCCGCGGCGCTCCGCCAGGTCTTTCGCCCCGCCGTGCAGAACCGCGTAGGGGGCCCCGCTCGGTTCGTACCGGCACACCTCAATATCCTTCCATCCCATGACGCGGCCAATGCCGGTTCCGAAGGCCTTGCTCACGGCCTCTTTCACGGCAAATCGACCCGAATAATGCTGCTCGGAGCGCGCCATGGGTTCACAGTATTCAATTTCCGAGGGGCAAAACACCCGCTTGCGAAAACGGTCGCCGAATTTCGCCAGCGCTTCGGAAATTCGATCGTGCTCGACCACGTCGATCCCCACGCCCAGCACCCCGCGGCCCGGCCCGGCGCCCCCTGGCCCTCCCGGGTTCACGGCCCGCGCTCTCCCCCGGACGGGTACTCGGCCATCACCTCGATCATCTCCCTCACCGCCCGGTCCAGGCCCACCATTACGGCCCGGGCGATAATGCTGTGCCCGATGTTCAGCGTATCGAGGTGCGGCACGGAAAACAACTCTGGCACATTCGTCACAGTCAGACCGTGCCCCGCATTGACCTGCAGACCCGCGGCATGGGCGGATTCGGCCCCGCGGCGAAGCCGTTCCAGCTCCTGCCTCCTCTCATCCCCCGCGCGATCACAAAAGGTTCCCGTGTGAAGTTCGATGCACGGCGCACCGAGGGAGACCGCGGCGTCAATCTGCCGCGCATCCGCTTCGATGAACAGACTGACGGTGATCCCGGCCTCCGAGAGCCTCTCAATGCTCTCCCCCAGCGCGTCTGCCTGCCCGTCTGCATCCAGCCCGCCCTCCGTCGTCAATTCGGCCCGCCGCTCGGGTACCAGGCAGACTTCATCCGGCTGGATGTCGAGTGCGATGGCCACAATCTCGGGGACGTTCGCCATCTCCAGGTTCAGCGGGACGTCCGTGACGGCCTCCCGGATCTCCCGCAGATCGGCGTCCTGAATATGGCGGCGATCCTCGCGCAGGTGGAGGGTAATGCCCTCCGCGCCCGCGGCCACACATCGTTCCGCCGCCTCCCGGGGGCTGGGATAGCTCGTGCCCCGAGCCTGGCGCAGCGTGGCTACATGGTCCACATTCACACCGAGTTTCAGATGGTCCGTCGCTTTCATCATCCCTTCCTTCCCGTCTCCCCGTCCCGTTCCGGAATCTCAAATCTCAAATCCGAGATCTGAAATCCTAATTCTGAAATCTGAATTCTGAGATCTGAGATCTGTGATCTGAGATTTGAGCTACGAGATTTCGGACTTCAGAGTTGTGCGTTGAGAGTCAAGCGTCAAGTGTCACGTGTCAGGGTGACTGGCGGTGGCGGTCGGCGAGGTCGTTGAGTTCTTCGCGGACGGTTGTGTTGGTGGCCTGGTCGATGGCGCGGTCGATGACGCGGACGAGGTGCTCGCGGCCGAAGACCGCGTTGAGCCGCGGCGCGAGGCGGGCGAGATCGCGGTGCGCCATCGCGGGGCGCAGCGACGCCTGGAGCTGCATGAGGGTGCCGCGGTCGTCGATGCGGTTGAGTCGGGCGGTGAAGAGATGCCAGAGCATGTCGCGAGCGTGGTCGTCCTTTGTGCGCACTTGCCGCCAGGCATCCATGAACGGCTCGTATTGGCGGGCGCGGAAGAGCGGGCCGAGCGCGTGTTGGGCGGCGGCCGGGCCGTGGCCCTCGCTGTCGGCGAGCTGCCAGAGGCGGACGGCGATGTCGTCGCGACCGATGAGCACCAT
>CAZCOO010000081.1:0-11900 GCA_964500395.1 uncultured Verrucomicrobiota bacterium | reverse complement strand
CAGGAATGCCTGACATACCCGCCGAGGTCGGGCTCTCTCCATCGATCCGGCGGCAAAGAGAGTGCGATTAGGATTCTCCGGGGGCGCCAGGCCGAACGGGCCCGCTCGACCGGGCGGAAGCCGGAGTTCATTCCCAGCGTTCCTCGCCGGGCTTGACAGGCCTGTCCGGGCAGGCGACAAATAGGATCGCCACAGGACTGAAACTGTACGTTTACACCAGTTAAGGAGCATCTTTATGAATCCTGCCCGCATACTCACCTGTCTTCTGCTTACCGGGATCCTGGCCGCAGGGACGAGCCAAGGCGAACCCCTTTCCTACGGAACCCAGGAAATCGGGATCAGCGGGCTGGTCGATTTGGATACCGCCCACGATACCCGGGTCGAGCTGGAGGCCACCTACGGGTTCATGTTCCTGTACGGAATCGAGGGCGGGGTTCGCCTCCTGGTGGAGCGCGACGATTTGCTCGAATCCTACGGTCTCGGCGGATTTGCCGAGTACCACATGAACATCGACACGGATCTGTACCCGTTTGTCGGCGGGTCGCTCGACCTGGTGGACGCCAATTCCGATTTTGCGGACGAAGGGGATACCGCGCTGGTTCTCGGCTTGCGTACGGGCATCAAGTACTTCATCACCGAACAGGTGGCCCTCACCGGCATGGCGGAGCTTCGACAGGCGACGGGGGATGTATTCTTCGATGAGAACGACATCAACGATGTCGATTTCCGCATGCTGCTGGGGCTGCGCTTCTACTACTGATCGACGGGGGACGGAGCGGAAGGCCGACCGGCGGATTGGACGAGATTGATCAGGCCGGAAAACCCGTCGGCGCGTTCGGCATGGCCGAGCTGTTGCCAGAGGTCGCGCTGCCGGCGCAGGTCCGAGAGCAGGTTGCGAATGGCCTCGGGGGTGGGCGCGTTCCCGCGGAGCAGGCGGGTCAGCACCACGTCGCGGAACGACGGGGCGCCCACCTTCTCGGGGTACAGGTCGAGCAACTGCCGGTATACGACCCGGGCCTGCCGGGGATTGTCTGCTTTCAGCCACTCTGTCACGGCGGTTTGCAGGAAGCCGGCGCGCGCATCGTGGAAGGTCTCCTGGTCCGGGTGAGCCTGAACGGCCCGGGCAAAGGCCGTCTCGGCAGGTTGATACAGGGACAGGTCGGGCGCGAGCAGTACGCCCCCGCCGGGCAGGGCGATGCGCTGTCCGTTTAGATACGCGTCCGCGAGGCTCTGATAGCGCATGCGGTGCAGGGCGACGGAGCCGAACCCTTCGGCGACCTCAAGCCCCCGGGTGGCCCAGTATGCGGCGTGGGTCTGGGGCAGCCGCCAGTCGAGGGGGCCCAGCTCGGCCTCGAGATTGCGCATGGCGTCGGGCATGAGCCGGTAGTCGCGCCGCAGCACGTCCCGCCTGACAAACGCGAGCAGGGTTGACCGGGCGGCGGAGGATCGAAGCTCGTCCGGGACCTGCGAGCCGAGCAGGCCCTTCTCGCCGGTGAGGCGGAAGGGGTCGATGCCGGCATCGCGCAGGGATTCCACGTGACGGCGCATCGCCGCATCCTCCAGGAGCGCGGGGCGCGAATCCGGCAGGCGGGCCCACCTGTCGAAGGCGGGGCGTCCGCCGGGCATGAGCAGATCCATTTCCCGCGCCCACTGGCGTTTGTAATACAGGTGCGCGGAGTCATAGGTGGCCCCGAGTTTGTGCTGAAACAGCCAGCCCAGATCGCGGTAGAGGGTGTCCGAGGAGGGGTTGTAGACGATGCCCCGGTCGCGGAGTAGCTCAATCCCGTGGCGCACCCAGCGCCACCGGTCCTCCGGATCGTTCATCATGACGCTGATGTTATAGGCGAGGTTCCAGGCATGGAACGACCAGGCGGGCGTAAATTTGGGCTCCAGGGTGGTGATCCATTCGGAGAGCTGCACGAGTTCGAAATACTGCCCCTCGCGCTGCAGGTGCGAGACCCGAAGCCAGAGGATATCGGCCAGAATGCCGCGGAAGCCGCCGAGGGCGATGGTGGTGAAGGAGACGATGGGCGGGGTATCCTGCAGTTCTTCGCCGGCGGGGCGGGGGGGCTGGGGGCGCCGGGACTGCAGCGGCTGATGCAGGGCGGCTGAGAGCACGAAGAGCACCACGGCGGCCGCCGTTGCGATGAGGGCGCGCCGGCTCATGAGGTCTCCCCCGCGGTGCCGAGTTCGCGCCGATTGAAGAGCCAGGCGCCCAGGGCGGCCAGGATCCCGGCATAGAGGATCAGACGCACCGAGCCGCTCTGGGCCACCGCCCGGGCGCTGAGCCACTCCCCGCGCGCCAGGGCGTCGGCGAGGGCCGGGCTGTCGAGAGGGGCGAGGAAGAGGTGGAGAGCCCGGAAGAGGGCGGTTAAGCCTGCACTCAGAATCGCCTCCAGGGCGCTGCCTTCGGGGGCGCCGGGGCCGTGATGGTGCTGCATCCCGGCGAGATCGATGCCGGTTTCCGCCATCCGGGCGATGTAGCTGCGCATTCGGAGCATTACGAGGCCATAGGCGGCGACCAGGACGGCCACCGGCAGTGAGAACAGCGTGCCTGCGGTGAGCCCGATGGCGGCGAGGAAGGCGAGCTGGAAGAAGACCAGAGACAGCCCCTTGGCTGCGTTGAGCAGGAAGCCGCTGCGGTAATTCATCACAAACGGCCCGTCATCGCGGGGAAAGATGGCCTTGGTGTCATCGGCGGACCGGTTGTAGTAGGTGAGCTGCAGCGTATGCGGGCCGCTTTCCGCCGGGGCGTCTGTCATGAAACTCGCCCGGCGTCCGGGCACATTGGTGGAGCTGCCCGTGTATCGCTCTTTGCCGCCCCAGGAGAGGTGCCAGGAGCCGGGAAGGGGGGCCGGGCCCAGCGCCGAGGAGGCAAGTTTGTACCGGATTACGAGGGGTTGGCCGGGCGCCCGGACATCGACACGGAAGGTCCAGGTGCGGGATTTCCCGGGCGGCACGGTGCGCCGCTCCAGAGAGAGCGTGCGCCGGGCGGCTTCCTCGAGCTGGTCGCGGGTTACCTCGGGGGGGAGTCCACCCTGCTCCAGGCGCTGGTCGACCTGCTCCCGAACCTGCCGGTCGAGGTCCGCGGTCTCGGGCGGAATCGGCTCGCGGGCCGCGAGATATTCATGGGTCAGCCGGTTGCGCTGATTGTCCGAAAGGGGGGCGCGATGAAACTGAAACAGCATCATCGCGATCATGATGCCCCCGGACACCGCCAGCAGCAGGGCGTTGATGGTCAGCAGCCCGAGCCATTTCCCCAGCCAGATTTGCACCCGGCGGACCGGTTTGCAGACCACGAGCAGGAGGCGCCGATCCTCGATTTCCGAGGAAATGGCCGAGGCGGACGCCCACAAGATGGCCACGGCCAGGATGAGGCGAATGGCGGTGAGCGGGTAAAAGAGCCGCACATGCAGGTCGCCCTCGAGGGTGCCGTCGCCCTCGATGGTGACCGGCAACAGAAACACGGCCAGCAGGAGGAGGGCGGAGAGCGACAGGACCACCCGCGAGCGGAAGGCCTGCCGGATGGCCAGACGGGCGATGGCGAGGGTCTGTTCCACGCTCAGCGGCCCTCCCGTTCAGCCGATTCCGAGAGAAAGGCGGCCGCGGCCGAGCCGGTATCGGCCCCGGATCGATCCTGCTCCGAGGAGCGGGCCCGGGCCACGACTTCGAGGAAATATTCCTCGAGGTTGCGGCGGGGGTGGTCGGCGCGCACATCGGCATCGAGGCGTTCGCTGAGCAGGGCGAGGATCTGCTTGCGGTCCTCGGCGGAGAGGTTGGGGAGCGTGAGGCGGAGGTGCTCCCGGTCCTCGAGCAGGTCGCCCATGGCGCCCATGGCGCGGATGCGGCCATTGTAGAGGATTGCGATCCGGTCGCAGATGTCCTCGACATCCCCGAGCAGGTGGGACGAAAGCAGGACGGTCGCCCCGTGCCGGGCCAGATCCAGGACCAGGTCTTTGACCTGCCGGCAGCCGATGGGGTCGAGCCCGGAGGTGGGTTCATCCAGGATGATGAGATCGGGTTTGTTGATCAGGGCCTGGGCGAGGCCGATCCGCCGGGCCATCCCTTTGGAGAACTCCCCGACCAGGCGGTTTGCCGCATGCGAGAGGCCGACCATTTCCAGCAGTTGGTCCACGCGCCGCCTGCGCTCCTCGCGGGGCAGGGAGAAGAGGCGGCCGTAAAAATCCAGGGACTCGCGGGCGGTGAGCGACGGGTAGAGCCAGGATTCCTCGGGCAGGTAGCCGATGCGGCTCTTGGCCGTTACATCGCGAGGCGAGGCGCCGAGGACTTCGAGGGCGCCCTCCGTGGGGTAGAGCAGCCCGAGCATCATTTTGATGATGGTGCTCTTGCCGGACCCATTGGGGCCGAGGAGCCCGAACACCTCGCCGGGGTGCAGGGAAAAGCCGACCCCGTTGACGGCGCGGACCCGGGGGCGCCGCCAGAAATCGCGGAAGGTCTTGTGGAGATCCCTGGCTTCGGCTATCGGAGCGGCGTCTGGTGTCGTCATGTTCTCACATCCATCTGGTGAAAGGCGGCGACGCCCAGGCTCAGGACCGCCGCCGCGTACAGGAGGGCATACCCGGACAGCGTGACAAGGTATCCGCCCGGAATGCCGGGGGGCCGGCTGAGGGCATCCGCCAGCCAGAAGTGCTGCCAGTTGGGAAAGAGGGCAAAGGGGATCCAGGCCGGGAGGTGGTCCCCGGTGAGGCGGCCGAACAGGTACTCGGAGGCCAACCCCGCCATGAACACCACGGTGGTGATGCTGAGCGTGGGGACCACATCGAACCGCGTGGCCAGGCTGACCGAGATCGCGGAGCAGATGAGAATGGCCAGGAGAAGGGCGAACACCGCCTGCAGGATCCCCGGGTCGAGCCGCGCCGCCAGGGGAATTGCACGACCCGTAAGATCGGTTCGCCCGCCGAAGGCCAGGGCGAGGGCCCCGAGCAGCAGGAGGAGCCCGATGGCGTGTGAAGAATACGGTCGCTGCCACCGGAAGTTGATGAGGGCGGCGAGCAGAAGAGAGCCCGGCAGGATGAGCAGGAGCGGGACTTCGGCCGACCAGTTGATGTGGTAGGCGGGGGCGGCGGCCAGGACGCTGAGAAGGAGGGCGGGAACCAGGGCTAACGTGTACACCCCCATGGCCACGGCAATGCCGCCGAACTTGGCCAGGAAAAAGCGCGTGCGGCCGATCGGTTTGCTCAACACGGCGGCCGCCGTGCCGCGGTGGATTTCACGCGTCAGGGTCGAGCACGATCCGTAGGCGCCGAGCAGAATGCCGCTGACAAAAATCAGGGACAGACCGCTGTCCCGGATGAGCTTCTGCCCCTCGCCCAGGGTGTGGTTGATGAGGAAGGGGAGGAGCGCCATCAGGGCGTACACGGTGAGCAGGACCAGCAAAGTGAATGGTTGCCGGAGCACTTCCAGCGCGGTTTGCCGAACCAGCGCGCCTGAACCGTGAAGAGAGGGTCGGGACATGAGGGTAGTTCGATTTCGGATTGAACGATCACACAGATTTGCCGAACTCTATCGCAACCGGCCGGGAGGGGCAAGGCGTTGGGCCTGCACGGATGCCCAGCAGCACCGGTGCCGCGGACCGGGGAGGTGATCAGAGAGGGGCCTCTACAACGGCGGGGATTCGCGTTACAGTGGGGGTCGAAAGAAGGGACCGGTAATCCCGATCACACTCGCGGCAAAAGCCCGTCACCCTGGTTGGGATACGGGGCCATACCAGTCAATCGGACAGGAGGTGGATCATGTACGCACCCCAGGCAGTGTTGTTGTATTCGACGGCGGGCAGCGAAGACGAAGCCCGCGGGATCGCCCGGGCGCTCATCGGTGAGCGCCTGGCCGCATGCGTCAATCTGTTGCCGGGAATGGAGTCTTTTTACCACTGGAAAGGGACCGTCGAATCGGACCGGGAGATCGTGGTGTTGGCCAAGACCCGGCCGGACCTGGCCGAGGCGGCCCGGCGGTGCATCCAGGAACACCACTCCTACGAGTGCCCCTGTGTGGTGGTGCTGCCGATCATTGGCGGGCATCCGCCCTTTCTCGACTGGATTTCCTCGGAAACCACCAACGCGATCTCCGATGAAGAAATGTGAGTCAGATGCGACCGTTGCGGGTCGGGGCCCCGAATCGCCCGGGCCGGGGGGAACCAGCCGGGGGATGTAGAGGCAAGACCGGTCTTACTCGTCCCCCCCCAGAAGGCCGGCCCGCATCAGGAAGTAGGCGAGGGTCAGCAGGGAGGTCACCACGGCCGCGACGTACGTGAGAAAGGCGGCGTTGAGGACCCGGCCTGCGTGGGGCAGTTCCTGCTCGGTGACCACGCCGTTTCGCACCATGAGGGCTTTCGCGCGGGCACTGGCGTCCCATTCCACAGGGAGCGTCACGATTGAGAAGACCACGGCGATGCCGAAGAGGATCGCGCCCAGCTCGATCAGCCCGCCGAGGCCGAGCAGCATCCCGCCAATCAGGAGGAAGTACGCCGCGTTTGTTCCGAACTGGGTGGCGGGGACCATGGCGCTGCGAAGCTGGAGCGGGGTGTATTGCTCGGCGTGCTGGAGGGCGTGGCCGGCTTCATGGCAGGCGACGCCGACGGAGGAGAGCGACTGCCCGTTGTAGACTTTGGGGCTGAGCCGAAGGGTCCGCTTGCGGGGGTCGTAGTGATCGCTGAGGAACCCGCGTACAGGTTCGATGGTTACATTCTGCAACCCTTCGCGGTCCAGCATGCGGCGGGCCGCTTCAGCGCCGGTCAGGCCGCTGCGGACGCCGACTTTGGCATATTTGGTAAAGGTGGACTTGGTGATCCAGGAGGCCAGCCCGCCGATGACCAGGCCGGGCACCATCACCATGATCACATAACCGGGGTCGAGAAACATCATGTCGAACGCTCCTTTGAGAAATGCAGCAGTTTTGACAGACAGCCTACCCCGGCGTTCAAGAAAATCAATCGAAGGCCGGAAGGGGCGGCGGCAGAGGGGCGCGGGCGCCCGCCCCGCCGGGTCGATCCCCGGCGGGGCGGCGGACGCATGGATGCTCAGGGCTGGATGCGGACGCGGTAGAAGCGCGAGGTGACGGAGGAGATCCCCATATCCATCTGCACTTCCTGCGTGGAGATGGCGGTGCCGAAGAACATCTGTTGCCATCCGGCGGGGGTGAGGCTGTCCGTATGCTCGAGCCGGTAATTGCGGTCGACTTTGCTGTTCCACTTGACCATCGCATTCCCGCCGGTCATGTCGATGTCGACGGCCAGCGCATCGTCCTGCGTGGGGTCGGTGCCGGCGAAGAATTCCTGGAGGTTGCTCATGCCGTCGCCGTCGCCGTCGCCGTTCGGGCCGTTGGTGCCGGTGGCGTCATTTTCATCCAGTCCGTACTGACGTTCCCACCAGTCCGGCAGATTGTCATTGTCGTCATCCGGGTCGCTGAAGTCCGGATCCCCGTCGCCATCCGCATCGGGATAATTGACGCCCACGGCGGTATCGACGAGCTTCAGGTACTGGGCCTGCTTGCCGTCGTACGGATTCTGGTGCAGCCAGACCGTAATGCCGTTGTTGATGAGATCGGATCCGGTCTTGTCCGTTCCCCAGATGTAGTCCGTGGGATTGGTCGAGATCAGATCGACAATGTTGTAGTTCTTGGCGGGGTCGATCCCGAACCAGTTGTCGCCCTGATAGTCGGCATCGAGGGAGAAGGTCGCCAGGCGGTTGGTGCTGTCCTGGAAGTCATTGTTGACGAAGACGAACACGACATCCTGGGTGCTTGCGCTGACGCCGGGCTGCTCGAACTTCGCCACGGCAAAGATATCCGGGTTGTAGGTGCCGGAATTCGTATCCGCGAGGAAGTAGACGCCCTGGCTCTGCAGCGCCGGGGAACTCTCCCGGGCGTTGTTGATGCGGCTGTAGAGGTTCTGGAGGTTCCAGTCCCGGTTGTCCCAGATGCTGCGCATGTGGTTGTACCGCTTGAAGTTGGGGATCACCTTCGAGAAGTTTGTCTCGTAGACGGCGAAGTTGTGATCCGCATTGGGTACGCCGGCATATTTCTGCGCATTGTTCTGGGCGCCGGCCTCCTGCCCGTAGAGCACCATGGGGGCGCCGTCCATCGCCGACACGGTGGCGTAGGCATAGAGGAGGCGGTAGGTGTCATCCGTGGGGTAGATTTCGTCGTGGCTGCTGAGGTTCAGCAGGATCGGCGAATTGTCGAAGGCCTGGCGGCGGTCGTCGAACGCCTTGAACATTTCGAAGGTTTCCGGCTTCGGGCCGCCCCCGTATCCGAAATAGTCGAAGTAGGTATCGCGCCAGAAGAACACGATGTTCTCGTTGAGAATATCGAAGTGGCGCGCGGACCGGAACCCGACCCCGTGCCGGTTGCTGTTGTTCACCTCGCGGAAGCCATCGAGCGACTCGGCCATGAAGAGGAAGTCCCACTTCACGCTGCGGGTCTTGTTGATGGTGTACTCCCAGAACTTGTTGGGCAGGCCCTGGGCGAAGTCGCAGCGCAGGCCGTCGATGCCCTTGTAGGACTCGGTTTTGGGCGTGCCCTCCGGGTGGCCGGACTTCTCCAGCCAGTAGAGCGGATACTCGGCGAAGTACTCCCACAGGTCCTCGGTGTAGGGGTCCAGCGGGGTCTGCAGGAGATCGTGCTCCATCAGGTACCGGCTGTACCACTTGCTGGACCACGCATTGTTGGTATTGGCCGGGGCTTCCTGCACGAGGGCGTCATAGGTCCCGAAGTAGAAGTCCGCGGCATCGTTCCATTTGCCGAAGTCGATCCGGTCCGGCGCGGGGGCGATGTCCGAATTCGACAGGCTCTCGTAGTACGAGGCCTGCTGATTGTATTCACCCCGCTTGGAGTACCATTCCGGGCGGACGTGGCGCATGAACTCGGAGGCGTTGGTCGCCCAAGCGAACTTCTCGACGGCCACGCTGCCCACTTCGCAGTCCCAGGCGCTGTGGTTGAAGGTGCCGTCGAGCATAATGCCCACGCCGACGTCGTCGAAGGCGGTCACGAAGTCCTGGAACTCACCCATGGCCTGCGATTCCGTGGCCGGATCGCCGAGGACGGAATTGACCTTCCAGTAGTTCCGCACGGCGTAGGGGCTGCCCGGATCGTAGGGCTGGCCGGTCCGCGGGTCGATCTGGCGGTTGTCGCTGCCGATCGGATGGATGGGCTGCAGCCAGAGCATGTTGACCCCGAGGCTGGTGAAGTGATTCGTGTTGTAGACATCCGGGCGATCGGTGTTGGCGATGTACATGTCTTCGAACGTGCTTCGCCCGAAGAAGTTGTCATTCGTCGCTTCCCCGATCATGGGGTTCAGCTCATACATGCGGATGTCCAGGGCCTTGGTGGGGGAGACCACGACGGCGCAGTCGCGGCGCAGGCCGTTGTCGGTGTAGTAGACGTAGTCTCCGCCGTTAACGCGGTAGCGGGCGTTGATCCGGTAGGCGCCGCACCGGTCGATGGTGAGGGTCTTGGCATACTGTCCGCCGCCGATATCCGACATGGGATACGCGCGGTAGTAGGTGGACTGGCTGTTCACCGAGACGGTCGAGGGGTCCTCGTTGATGGTGGCGAAGTCGCGCCGGTTGAGGTTGGAGAACAGCTCGACATCGGTGACGACGTTGGTGCCGCCCGCGTTCGGCTCGAGGATCACGGTGATCTCGGCCGTATCGCCGGCCAGCTCGTCGATGAAGAATCGCCGCAGGTTGTAGTTGGCGTCGTTGGTGTTGCCGTCGACGACCGTCCACATTTGGGGGGAGCCGGCATCGAAGAACCCGTCCATGTCTTCATCGCGGATGCTGCTGACGGGAACGCGCAGGAATTCCATGATGTCGATGTTGTCATCATCGTTCCACACGTAGGGGCCCTGGCTCAGGACCCCGCCGCCGTCGCCGGTGCCGTAGGCCACCGAGGCGATGTAGACGGCTTCGGGGACGGTGCCGAAGGCATCGAGCAGGTTGATTTCACCCTCGAGTTCGCTGCCGTTGGCGGTGTCGCCGCTGACATTGTTCCAGGTGTCGAAGGTGTTTTCGCCTTCCGCCGTGATAAACGGCTTGGAGGAGGTGTCGAAGAAGACCTGCCCGGCTTTGTTCCAGCCGGCCGCCGGCTCGGACGCGTCGCCGAGTTCGTCGGTCACATAGAGGAAATGGTCGTTGCCGCCGGGGCTTTCATCGACACCCCAGGTGGCCACGTAGAGGCTGTCGCCCTTGGCGGCGGCCAGGATCTTCATGCCGTCCGGATGCACGACGTAGTTGGTGCTGTCGGCGATTCCGTCCATGGTGAAGTAGCGGTTGGTGTCGCCCTGGACGTTGACGTGCCAGTCGGCGCCGCCGTTGTTGTCCCAGGTGCCGCTGCCGTCATGGAACACGAAGTCCACGGACGTGGCATTGGTGGGGACCGGGTAGCTGAGCTGCCAGTTTGTGCTGACCATGGTCATATTGGTGTCGATGACATCCTGCCAGTCGGGCTCGGTCCGCGCGGAGTGGCCGATGTGGGCCACGACCTGTGCCGCGTTGCTGAGCGGCCCGTCGTTGGGAGAATAGGTAATGGTCAGGGTGTCGCCGCCCTCGGGGAAGGCCGGGGTCCACTGGACGGAAGAGGATACGTTCGGGGTGCCCCCGGTGGGGGAACTGCCCGCATCGTAGATGCTGTATTTGTAAATGTCGCCTTCATTATAGCCGGCCATGACTTCCTCGCCGTTCGGATAGCCGTCGCCGTCGAAGTCTCCCTGGTCATCCCACTGCCCGGTGTAGAAGGTGGAGTGGTTGTAGGGGTTGAGACGGGTCCAGGTCTCGCCGTAATTGGGGATGAAGTCCTTGTTGTTGTCCCCGGGCCAGGGCTGATCGGCCCCGGGCGCCCCTTCCGAGTCGATGAAGGGCATTTCCACGTTGTCGGGAAGGGCGTCGCCGTCGGAATCGATGGCATTGATGCCGTAGAGGTTGAACTTCACCCGGGCCACGGCGCGGCTGGTCACGCCGCCGTCGACGCGCTCGGCTTCGAAGAACTGCTGGCCGTTGACGAACGCCCCCCAGAGCCGGTCGGTGGTGACGTTTGCCGGATCGCGGTCATAGATGACTGTTCCCTCGAAGGTATTGGTGAGGTTGCCGCCGTTGAACGGTATGCGGAAGCCGTTCCAGTAGAGCTTAACGTCCGTCGCGCCGGGGGCGTCCACGGAGGTCTCAAAGAAGGGAAGCTGGAGTTCGGTTCCGTGGGTGTGGCTGATGGCGATCTGCTGGGCATTCGAGACCACGTTGAAGGTCCGGGTTACGATGCTGGTGTTGATCACCTTTCGCGGGCTGCCCCAGTCCGCTTCGGTCGTGGTGACGGTGACGGTGTGGCCGCCGGTGCCGAGTCCCCGCAGGGCGTACTTCCAGGTGCCGCGGTAGATTTCGTGCGCCGTTTCGGCGGGATTGCCGTCGACGGAGACCGTCATGCCGTAGGCGGTATAGTCGGTGTTCGAGATCACCATTACGGCATCGCCGTAGAGGGTCTGGCCTTCAGCGGGGTAGCTGACCTCGACCTGGGGCCCCTCGGTGTCCACGTAGACGACCTTGGTTGCCGTGTTGAAGAGGGCCGGGAGCCCGGCGGAGCGCTGATTGAAAACGCGACCCTTTACGACGTTGAGCCCCTCGGGGATGTTGGTGGAGGTGGCCAGGTTCAGGAACCAGTTGGTGCTGTCGGCCTGGTCCATTTTTTCATATTTGCCGCTGACGAGCCCGTGGCCGGAGTCGTAGTAGTTGGTGGCGGTCAACTTGTTCAGTCCGCGCCCCCACTTCAGCATGGCGGAGTCGACCGGGCCGCCGGCGGGATTGAAGGTGACGTCGACGCGGAAGTTGGGATCGGTGATGCGCGGAACCTGGCGGGTCTTGTCGTCGGCATGAATGCCGCCGGGCACGATCCAATCC
>CAZCOO010000080.1:0-12119 GCA_964500395.1 uncultured Verrucomicrobiota bacterium | reverse complement strand
GTGCAACCGGTCCCACAAAGGAATCCCGCCCATGCGATACGGAATACGAGCGACAGATGGCGCGCCCCGGAGGCCCCTGGGTCTGGCGGTCTCGATTTGTTTTATCGGGGTGCTGGGGTGCCCGGCGGCGGGTCTTCCGCCCCAGCCGGCGGATCTGCTTCCGCGGGCGGATGGCGCCGGCGTTCTCTTTCGGTGTTACGCCCCGGAGGCCCGCGTGGTGTACCTGGCCGGAACGTTTAACGGCTGGGCCCGCAACGTGGGCGGGGTGGTGACCAACGCGGCCTTTGCCATGCAGGGCCCGGACGAGCGGGGACTCTGGAGGAAGCGGCTGGAGCTGGGGATGGGGTCGTACCGCTTCAAGTTCAATATAAATGGGGACGGCCGGGCCTGGTACACCCCGGACTCGATCTATGCGCCGGATCCGGATCGCGGGGCCATGGTTCACGTCACTGCCGCCGGAGAGGTGCACACCCGCTCTCCGCTCAATGAGGAATGGGCGCCCCGGGTCCGGGACGGCCGAGTTGAGTTTCAGGTCTTTGCCCCGGAGGCCCACGTGGTGTACCTGGCGGGATCCTTCAACGAGTGGGCGGAGAATCGGGACGGTCTGGTGACGGATCCACGCTTTGCCATGCGGGGGCCGGATGCGGAGGGGCTCTGGCATCGCACGATTCGCCCGGCGCCCGGGTCTTATCGATACCAGTTTGTCATCGACGGCGACCGGTGGATCGCCGATCCGAATGGCCGAGCCGTCTCCAACAACCCCCGGATGTCTGTGGTGACCGTTCCATGAAAACCGTATGTCTCTTTCTTGCCTCCCTGATTCTCGCCGCCTGTGCCCCGGAGGCCGAGCGCGAGCCGGCGCCCCCGACCCGGGCCGCGCCGGAGGAGCCTGCCCGGCCGGATTCGTCCCTGTGGAGGACGGCGGCGGAGACGGTTCGACTGGAGGCGGGCGCGCCCGAGCATCGGTACCCCCTGCGTGGAGAGACGGGTGTGACGAATCTCCCTGCGCGGACCCTGGGGACGACCGGACTCCGCGTCGCGGGGGGCGACCTGGCCACGGTGCGGTTTCTATCCGCCACCCGGCAGGGGGACGGTCTCCGGGTGGTTCTTCCGCTCGAGGAATCGGAGGCTCTGTACGGGTTCGGGGAACGTTTCGGGGAGTGGAATCAGCGGGGACAATCCATCGACGTCTGGACGCGGGATATGGCCCAGGGCGGGCCGGATTCGTCGTATTTTGCCGTACCGTTCCTCGTCAGCTCCGGGGGATACGGCCTGTTTGTGAACAGCCCGACGCGAATCCGGTTTGACTGCGGAAAGACGGATCCGGACCGGCTGGTGATCGAGGTGGCCGAGCCCGGGGCGGATCTCTTTGTTTTCCGCGGCCCGATGGCCGGGATCTCGCGCGCCTACACCCGGCTGGCGGGGCGTCCGCAGCCGGTGCCGGCGTGGACGTTTCGCCCGTGGATCTCCCGGAACTCCTACCTGTCCGCCTACGAAGTGGATGCCGTCCTGGGGCGGATGCGGGCGGAGGACCTCCATCCGGGGGTCGTGGTGTTGGAGGCCTGGGCGCAGGGCCTGCAGAACTTTCAGTTCGAGACGAACCGATACCCGAAAGCCGGGGCCTGGATCCGCCGGCTGCATCAGCAGGATGTCCGGGTCGTCTTGTGGGAGACCCCCAGTATCTGGACGAACACCACGGTGTATCCGGTGGCCCGGGAGCGGGATTTTCTGGTGAAGGAGGCCTCGGGGGCGGAGGTGGTCGTGGACTGGCTGGAGGAGGGGCGGCTGATCGACTTCCGGAAGCCGGAGGCGCGCGACTGGTGGACGGGAATGCATCGCCGGCTGGTGGAAATGGGCGTGGACGGCTTTAAGACGGACGGCGGCGAGCGCATGCCGGATCCCCACACCCATAATCTCTTCCCCTACCTGTATCAGCGGTCGGCCCTCGCGGCCTTTGATGGCGCGGAGAGGGCGGGGTTGACGTTTGCCCGGTCCGCCAATCCGTCCTGCGCGGCCCACAGTACGTTCTGGGCCGGGGACCAGCACGCGGAGTGGGCGAGCCTGCCGCGGGTGGTCCGGGCCGGACTGAGCGCCGCCATCAGCGGCTTCCCCTACTGGAGCCACGACATCGGGGGGTACATCGGCACGGCGCGCAAGGACCTGTATATCCGCTGGATGCAGCTCGGGACGCTGTCGCCCATCATGCAGTTTCACGGGATCCCGCCGCGGGAGCCCTACCATTACGATGAAGAGACCCTGCGAATCGCCCGCTGGTGTTTTGCCCTGAGAGAGGCCCTGATGCCCTACCTGCTGGAGGCGGCGGCCACCGCCCGGGAAGAGGGGATCCCCATGTGGCGGCCCATGAACTGGGTCTATCCCGACCGGGCGGACTACGCGGACGCAGCCGACCAGTTCTTCCTGGGGCCGGACATGCTGGTGGCCCCGGTCCTGACCGCGCGCGAGGCCCGGCGCGTGCGGATTCCCCCCGGCGAATGGATCGATGCCTGGACCGGGATGCGCGTGGCGGGACCGGCCGGCATCACGGTGCAGGCGCCGCTCCATAAGATTCCGCTCTATGTGCGGGCGGAGGCCGCGGACTGGATGAACGAGGTGTTCGAGGATTTGCCCGCTCCTGTTCCGGAGGGGCTGCACGTGACCCTGGAGGGGGAGAAGAACGAGCTGGGCGTGGTTCCCCGGGTGCGCCGGATCGATCGGCCCTACGAAAAGCTGTTTCTCACCGTACACAATCCCGGACCGGATTCCGTGTCGGGACATCTTGACCTGAACGCGCACAAGGCCCTGAGCGTGGTCCCCTCGGGCCGGCAGGCATTCCGTGCAGAACCGGGCGGGCGGGCGCGCCTGGCCTTCTACATCACCGCGACGGGGATGGGGGAGCCGGGTCTGGAGGCGCTGCGGCCGGGAAGCTACCCGGTCTCCGTGTCGGGTCGCGCCGGCACTCGCCGTCTGCACAAGGCGCTGGGGGTTTCCCTCTTCGTGCCGCCCCGATGGGAGGTGGCCGGGCCGGTGCGGCTGTCGATGAGACAGGAGGGCCCCCTCGCGAAGGGGCGTTCGCTGGATTGGCAGCCGGTCCCCCCGGAGGCTGTGGACGGGAGCGGGTACCTCGATGTGGGGGCGCTGTTGGGCGGGGTGGAGGGGCCGACGACGGCCTACCTGCGCGCCCGCCTCGATCACGTAGCGCCCGGACCCGGCGCCCTGTACGCGGGCAGCGGGGATGCCATGACCCTCTGGCTCAACGGAAGGCGGGTGTTTGACAAGCGGGTATACCGGTCGCCCCTCCGCGACGAAGATCGTATTCCCGTGCACTTCCGGGCCGGCGCCAACGAGCTTACGGTTCGTCTGACGCGGGAAATGGGCCCGCTCGGGATGTACCTCCGCGTCCAGCAGCCGTAAACCCGCAGGGCGGCGTTCTACCTTTCCGCCCTCCGCGGGTCGGGCGGCGGTTGCCCGGGGGCGGAAACGACGCTGGACGCAGCGACTGAACATCCTATGATAGCGAAGCGGCGATGGTGCCGCCATGTGCCCAAGGAAGAGCCCCATGATGGATCATCCGTATCTCGAGTGGACCGGTCGGCTGACCGGAGTCATGAGCCTGTTTGTGATGGCGCTGTTTTTTGTAGGCGGGGATTCGCTTTCGCCCGAGATGCTGACGGGGGATACCCTGTGGCTGTTTCTCTTCTTCCCCCTGGGGGTAGCGGCCGGCTTCATCGTCGGCTGGTGGAAGCCGGGGCTCGGCGGCGGGATCAGCCTGGCCTCGCTGTTGCTCTTCTACGGGGTGCATCTGCTTGTGGACGGGGCCTTTCCGACCGGCCCCTTTTTCGCCGTTCTCGCCCTTCCCGGGGTCTTTTTGGCCCTGGGCCGCCGCCGGCCGTCGCTTTGACAGGGGTGGGGGCGCTGCCCACCTTTTTCCCTAATTCCCGCATTTCCTCTGAGACAGAATCATTCCGTAACACCCCTTTCCTCACGGTGTTAGCGGAACGTTAAACAAGTTATCAACAGTTTGGGCGCCCGCCTGTGAATAACCTGGCAAAACCGGTCAAATTTTTGTGAATAATCTTGTAACTATTCTTATTCAAACAACTTACGAATACGTGAATAAATCGGGCGACAAAAATGTTATGCACAAAAACCGCGGGGCAGGGGGAGAATCAGCCCACCGCGGGGGACTTCGGGGATTGCCTGATGACGGCTTCGGGCGCTTCGGTCCCGCCGGAGGCGGTGGGTGGGGCGCCCATGTTTTTTCCTATTCGGTGATTCCGGCAAACCGGCGGGGCGCGCGCCCCGGAATGGCGGTTCGGGCCGGGGTCAGGCCGAGGAAGTGGAGGCGGTCCGGGCGCGGGGTTGGGCGTGGCGGCTCAGGAACCGGCCGATCCGCTCCATGGCCACCTTGATGTCGCCCAGGCCGGTGGCGAACGAACAGCGGATAAAGCCCTCTCCGCAGGATCCGAATGCCGTCCCGGGGACGACCGCGACGTTTTCTTCCTGCAACAGGCTCAGGGCAAAGTCCTTGGAGGACAGCCCGGTATCGCGGATTGAGGGGAAAATGTAGAATGCCCCGGCCGGTTTCGGGGCCGGCAGCCCCATGTCGTTCAGCGACGAATGGATAAAGTTCCGGTGCCGGAGGTATTCCATCCGCATTTCCCCGATGTCCGTATCGGGTTGCGTCAGGGCCTCGAGGGCGGCTTCCTGGCTGAGGATCGGGGCACACATCATGGTGTACTGGTGAATCTTCATCATGGCGTCGAGCAGGGGGGGCGGCGCGCAGGCAAACCCGACGCGAAAGCCGGTCATGGCCCAGGCCTTGGAAAACCCGTGCAGGAGAATGGTCCGCTCTTTCATGCCCGGAATGGCGGTGAAGGAGGTGTGCCGGCCTTCGTAGGTGAGTTCGGCGTATATCTCGTCGGTGATCAACAACAGATCGTGATCGATCACGAAGTCGGCGATTTCCTGTACATCGTCGGCGGAGAGGGCGGCGCCGGTCGGGTTGTTGGGGTAATTCAGGAAGAGCGCCTTGCTGTGGGGCGAGACGGCCTCTTCCAACTGGGCCCGGGAGAGGCGGAAATCATCCTCCATGCGCGTTTCCACGGGCACCGGCGTCCCCCCGGCCATCCGAATGATGGGGTTATAGGCGACAAAGGCGGGTTCGTGATAGATCACCTCATCGCCGGGATTGATGATGGCGCGCAGGGCGAGGTCCAGCCCTTCACTCACGCCGACGGTGATCATGACCTCGTTTTCGGGATTGTAGGCGACGCCGAAGGTGTGGTCGAGGTAGCGGGCGATTGCGGAGCGGAGCTTCAGAAGCCCGAGGTTTGAGGTGTAGCCGGTCGCCCCGTGCTCCAGGGCATAGACGGAGCTCTCGCGGATGTGCCAGGGGGTGGTGAAGTCGGGTTCGCCCACACCCAGGCTGATCACGTCTTTCATGCTGCTGACGATGTCGAAGAAGTCGCGAATGCCCGACTTCGGGAGTTCGCGGACGGTCTTCGACAGGCGGTCATGGAGAGACTTTGAGTCGTTCGTATTCATCCTGTTCTTCCATAATAATGCCGTGATGCTTGTACGACTTGAGCATGAAGTGGGTCGCGGTGCCGGTGACCCCCTCGATCGTGGAGAGCTTTTCGCTGACGAAGCCGGCCAGCTCCCGCAGGTCTTTGCCCGCGATGAATAGGAGGAGGTCAAACGCCCCCGAGACGAGGTGCAGGGAGTGCACGCAGTCGAACCGGGCAATGCGCCGGGCGACCTGGTCGAATCCGCCTTCGCGCTGGGGTGTTACCTTGACCTCGACTACGGCGGTGACCATATCCAGGTCGAGTTGGTCCTCGTCCACGATGGCCTGGTAGCCCCGGATGATACCCTGGGATTCGTACTCCCGGATCCGTTTTTCGACCTCTTCCTTGGACAGGTCGAGCATCCTGGCGAGATTCTCCGGGCTCTCGAGCGCATTCTTTTTCAGCAGTTGCAGCAATTCGTCCATAACCGATCTCCGTATGGGGTCAAGTCGGCCATCTATAGCGGTGCGCATGCCCATCGTCCAGAACAAACCCGGCGGTCTTTTCCGTCGACAGAGAGTGGCGCATGGGTACCATGCGGCCATGATGAGGCCGGATACAGACAATCCGCTCGACCGCGTTCGGGTCGTGCTGACGCGCCCCCTGTACGGGGGGAATATCGGCCGGGTGTGCCGGGCCATGAAAAACATGGGGCTCTCCGATCTCGCGCTGGTTGCGCCCGCCGCCACGGCGGATGAGGGCGAGTGTCGCAAGTACGCCCTCCACGCCTTCGACCTGTATGAAAACCGGCGCCGGGCCGGCTGCCTGCAGGAAGCCGTGGCCGACTGCGTCCTCGTCGCCGGGACGACGGCCCGGGAGGGGCTCTACCGAAGCCACGCGCGATCCCCCCGCGAATGGGCGCCCCGCCTCCTGGCGGCGGCCTCGCGCGGCGACCCGGTGGCGCTCGTATTCGGACCCGAGGACCGGGGGCTGGAGAATGAGGACCTCGCGCTCTGCACCCAGATCATCCAGATCCCGACCAGCCCGGCGTATGCCTCGCTGAATCTCGCCCAGGCCGTCCTCCTGTGTGCCTACGAGATGTTCCTCGCCGCCGACCGGTTTGAACCGGCGGGGGAGGCCTCGCCCGAGGCCCCGTCCCACCTCCGGGAGCGGATGTTCCAGGCATGGTACGACACCCTCCTGACCATCGGATTCATGAAGGAGGATAAGGCGGCGCACATGATGATGGGGCTGCGCCGGATTCTCTCCCGCGGCTCGCTCAGCGAAAATGATGTAAAGATCCTGATGGGGATCGCCAAACAGGCCGGGTGGTGCGGGCGGCAGTTGCAGGACACCGGCTGGCGACCGGACCGGGAGCGCGAGAGCGCCGGCGGTGCGCCGCCGGATCCTGATCCGGCCTGACCGCATCCGGGGGGGGACGGGAGGGTTCCGCGGGACCGTGATTTGCTTGCGTTGCGGGCCTGAATCGCTAGGTATGGGGAGGATGCAAGATTTTACCTGTGCACCGGGTGCAGGGGGTGGGGTATGGAGAAACAACGACAACGGGATATGGCAAAAGCGGCCGGGATTCCTGCGGAACGCCGGAAGACCCTGTTTGCCCGCTTGTGGGATGCCGGGATGCAGCGTCCCGTGGAATCGCCGGACTCGATCCGCTCCCGGCTGCTTCTGGCCTTTGGCCTCCTGTCGCTGCTCGTCAACTCGCTGTATGCGGTTGCCTCGCTGGCGGTGAACAATAGCGCCGGGCTCCGGGTATCTCTGCTCACCGTCGCCATTCTCCTGGTGGTGCTGGTGTCGGTGATCCGGCAGGGCTGGCGGCGCTGGACGGGGCTGTTGTACCTGGTATCGGCGGTGGTCAACCTGGTGCTCTTTATCCTGCTGAACGGGGCCTTTCACTCGGCCATTACCATCTGGATCCCCTTTATTCCCATGCTGGGAATGTTGCTCCTCGACCGCCGGGACGGCGTGGCCGTGACCCTTGTGGCCGCGCTGGCCATTTCGGGCACCGCGGTATACGTGGAACAGCATACCCGGGGGGTCACGTACCTGGACGCCCTGCAGCAGAGCACCTCCACCCTGTTTTCCATCGCGGTGACCTCCCTCGCGACCCTCGGGGTTATGCTGATCTATGTGCATCTCCGGGATATGTATGCCGAGCGCCAGCGACGGGAGCGCGAGGCCAAGGAGACTTTGTTGCGCATTCTCTGCCACGACATCGCCAACAATCTCTCCATCATCCGCTTCAGCACGGCGCAGATGGAGGAGGAGCCGGAGCATTGCGGGGAGGTGCTGCGCACGGTTCGACAGGCCTCCGAGGGGATCATCGAGATGGTGGAAACCGTGCGCTCCATGCGGGCCATGGAGGATGGAAAACTCCTGGTGCGGCTGGCGCCGGTCGATCTCCGGGCGGCCCTGGAGCACACGCTCGAGGCCTTCCGCCCCCGGGCGGAACAGAAAGGCGTGGCCCTGCACTGCGAGTTGCCCCCGCCGGGATATCGAGTGCAGGCCGACCGCGTCTCCCTGGAGCAGACCGTTCTGGGCAACCTGTTGAGCAATGCGATTAAATTCACGCCGGCCGGCCGCTCGGTGTGCGTGTCGACTCGGGACGGGGAGGGCCAGGTCTCCATCGCGGTGCGCGATGAAGGAATCGGCATCCCCGACGCGTTGATTCCCGGCCTGTTTGAACCCGGCAAGCACACCAGCCGGCAGGGGACGGATGGAGAGCCCGGCACCGGATTCGGGCTTCCGCTCGTGAGACAGTTCGTGGAGCATTTCGGGGGAACCCTGTCCGTGGAGCCGGCCGGGCCGGGACCGGAGGAGGGGACCTGTTTCACCGTCACTCTTCCCGTGGCACACGAGGACGCGCGGTCCGCCTCCGAACAGGGCCGCCCATGATGTTTTTTCGCTCGACGGCACCGCATCCTAATACGAGCATAACAGCCATGCGATACGCTGCTGACGCTCACGTGCCACCCGTCCGCCACCCGGGACAAAGGAAAGGAATACAGACCCTATGATCAGCGACTTAACCCATCCCGCCGATGAGATCCTTGACACGATGCAGCGGATCTACAGCTACCGGATGACCACGACATCCGGCGGCAACATCTCCATCATGGAAGAGAATGGAGACGTCTGGATCACGCCCGCCCGGGTGGACAAGGGGAGCCTGCAGCGGGACGACATCGTCTGCGTCAAACGCGACGGGAGCGTGGAGGGACGTCACCCGCCCTCTTCGGAATACCCTTTTCACAAGGCCATCTACGATCGACGCCCGGACATTCGGGGCATCATCCACGCCCATCCGGTCGCCCTGGTCGCCTTCAGCATCAGCGGGGCGGTTCCGGATACGCATCTTTTTCATCAGGCCCGCCACGTCTGCGGGCCCGTCGGGTTTGCCCCCTACAAGCTGCCCGGGAGCCGGCGCCTGGCCGGGACCATTGCTGACACCTTCCTGGACGAAACGTTCTGCGTCATTATGGAAAACCACGGGGTTGTCGTGGGCGGGGGGACATTGCAGAATGCCTTCCAGCGATTCGAGACGCTCGAATTCACGGCCAAGACCATCATCAAGGCCCGGCAGATCGGGGAGGTCCGGTATCTCTCCGATGAACAGGTCGAGCTGCCCCGGGACCATTTTCGACCGCTACCGGACTTCGACCCGTCCCCACCCACCAGCCGGGAAAAGGAACTTCGCCGGCAGTTGCGCGACTTCATTCGCCGCGGCTATCAACAGCGGTTGATGATCAGCACGGAGGGGAGTTTTTCCGTACGTCTCGACGATCATTCGTTTCTGATATCCCCCTACCAGGTGGACCGGCGCCAGATCGATCTCCATGACATCGTCCTGGTCCGCAACGGGCAGCGGGAGCGGGGCAAATTCCCCAGCCGGGCCAGCCGGAATCATATGGCCATCTACAACCGCCATCCCGATGTAGGCGCCGTTGTCAACGCCTACACCGTCAACGCCAATGCCTTCAGCGTGACCCGCCAGGCGCTGAACACGCGAACCATTCCCGAGAGCTATGTCTTCCTGCGCGATGTGCAGCTCATTCCCTACGGCGTCCAGTTCAAGGACCCGGAGGCACTGGCGCAATCGATAACGGAGGAAAAACCCATTGCCCTCCTGGAAAACGATGGCATGGTGGTGACGGGAGGCGATATCCTGGCGACCTTTGACCGCCTGGAGGTGCTGGAATACACCGCAGAGGCCTTGATCAACGGCCGTCCGCTCGGGGACATTTCGCCCATGGATGACGATGTGATCGAAGAACTGAAAGAAGCGTTTTTGTCCTGACCCGGCAGAATGATGGTTGTACATGGACTCGGATGCGACACCCCCCATACTCTGCATTGGCCTCGCCCCCTGCCTCCAGCGAACCCTGACTTTCCGCAAACTGGAGGCCGGGCATGTCAATCGAACCGCGGATGTGGTTCAGACACCCGCCGGGAAAGGGGTGAACTCCGCCCTGGTCGTCAAGGCCCTGAACGGGCACCCCATTGTCACGGGGCTTCTGGGAGGCGGGTCCGGCGAGACCGTGCGGTTCATGCTCGCGGAGCGCGAGATCGAGATGGCCTTTCTCGAGACCGAAACGCCCACCCGGATCTGCCAGACATTGATCGACGCGGAGAAATCCCAGGCGACCGAACTGGTGGAAGAAATGGCGCCGACCACCGCGGACATCTGGGAAGCGCTGCTCGCGCGAATCGATGAGCTGATGCCGCGGTGTTCCCTGGCCACGGTGTCGGGGACGCTGCCGCCGGGCGCGCCGGAGACCATGTATCTCGAAATCGGACGGCTGGCCGCCCGCCACGAGGTGCCCCTCCTCATCGATTCCCAGCAGCGTCCGCTGCTGGCGGCGCTCGCGGAAAAACCGCTGATGGCCAAACTGAACGAAGAGGAAATGGCCGCAACCCTGGGTAGCGAAATCGGCGCGGACACAGCCCACCGCCTGGAGTCCTGCCGGCGTCTGATCGAGCGGGGGGCACAAAACGTCGTCCTCACCGCGGGCCGGGACGGGGCCTATCTCGTCGAGGCGGACCGGGCGTGGCGGCTCCCCCCGCCGCGGATGTCGATCATCAACCCCATCGGCAGCGGGGATGCGGTGATGGGTGGAATCGCGCATGCGGTCGTCCAGGGCCAAGCGCTCGTGGATGCCGTGAAACTCGGCGTGGCCATGGGGTCGGCCAACGCACTCACCCGGGTTCCGGGAGAGGTCCATATCACGGAGGCCTACAAGATCCTGGCGGAAATCGACTGCCGGGAGGTCTGATCCGGCCCCGGCCGCACCCGGCGGTTTGTCCCGTAGCGCTTCTTGATTGATTCCCCACCCCGGTTATGGCCCCCTATGGGACCCATGAATGCGTTCTCCTCCATCTTTGCCCGGCTGGATCTCCTGCCGTTTTGCCGCGACGGGAAGGCCTTCTCTCCGCCGACTTTCCGGGCCGACCTGCAGGCGGGGGCGACGGTGGCGATCTTTGCCGTTCCCCAGGCCATGGCCTACGCCATGCTCGCCGGCGTTCCCCCGGTGAACGGCCTTTACGCGGCCATGGTGATGTCGATTGTGGCGGCTCTCTGGGGGAGTTCGCCCTGGGTCAATACCGGCCCGACCAACTCGGCCGCCCTGCTTACCGCGGCCGCGCTGCTGCCCTATGCGCAGGACGAGCGGGCGATGGCCATTCTGTTCAGCTTCACGCTTCTGGTCGGCGTCATCCGCTTCGCCATGGGCCTGTTCCGGATGGGAAAACTGGTCGACTTCGTCCCCGAATCCGCCTTTCTCGGCTTTACGGTGGGGGCCGGCCTTCTGATTGCACTGGGGCAGTTGCACCATCTCCTGGGCGTGGAGCGGTCCGACCACCCCTGGTTTCCCATGCGGATGGTGGAGGTTCTGCAGCAGGCCGGCGGCCTGAACCCGTGGACGTTGGGGATCGGCATCGGGACGCTGGTCGTTATGCTGATGCTCGACCGGTTCTCCCGCCGCTTTCCCGTGGCGCTGCTGGCGATCGGGCTGGGGGTCGGGGTATCCCTGCCGGCGGGGAAGGGGGCCGGCATCCCCCTGGTCCGCGACATCGCCCCTGTTCCCACCGGGCTGCCGGCTCCCTCCATGCCCCTGTGGGATGCGGGCATCATGCTCGACCTGTTTCCCGCCGCGCTTGCGGTGTCGATTATCGGCCTCATCGAGGCGGTCTCCATCGGGCAGACCCTGGCCCTCAAGCACGGGCAACGAATCGACTTCGACCAGGAATTCGCCGGGCAGGGCCTGAGTCATATCGTGGGCGCCTTCTTTCAGGGGCTGCCCGGGTCGGGGTCGTTCAGCCGGTCCGTTCTCATCGAGGAAACCGGCGGCCTGACCCGGTTTGCCAACGTTTACTTCGGGCTCTGTACGGCGCTGGCGCTTCTCCTCATCCCGTCGCTGCTGAACATCATCCCCATCAGCTCGCTGGCGGGGTTGCTTCTCTTCATCGGCTACAAGCTCCTGGATATCCCGCGTCTGCGCCGGGTCTGCGCCACCTCCACACCGGACATGGGGGTGATGGTGCTGACCTTTTTTGTCACGGTCTTTATCAAGATCGAGTACGGCATATTTACCGGGG